>JAEXTA010000118.1 GCA_023453665.1 Bacteroidota bacterium
AAATATGGCAACTTCAACTTGATGGACAGTATTTATATTCACCGGCAATTTTTAATCAACGAATGTTTTTAGGAACTGTCAGGGGCACAAAAAAATATTTTTATTCAATAAAATGAAAGGGTAGAAAAATGAAAAAAGTATTTGTTTCAATTCTGTTTATACTAACAAATCTTGCGTTCTCTCAGCAAGAAACATTTGAAGATGAATTAATTATTCATCTGATTAATTATAATAATAGTTCAGTTACAGCAACAGCAACCAGAGTTCAATTGCAAGGGGCAAAATGGTATCCAAGTGATCACGAATATGCATTTCAATTAATTGAAGACAGTGAATTTGATGTGGTTGTTTCCGGAAACAAATTTAGTGATCCATATTGGACTCCAAGAATTATTTTTGATTTAGAACACGATCAGAATCCGGATAAAACACTAGCTGTATCATTCTATAAAATCTCATTTAATTTAAGTGAAGCTTTCTTTTACGTTAATACTGTGAGTACAAATTTTTTAGATGTCCATGTTACATTTGACAAAGCAAATGATAAAATTTATTGGGGAGACTGTACTTCTTGTACAAATGAAATAACAAATACAGATATATTTTACACATTCGATACACAGAATACGGTAGGACTTGAAGATTATTGGGAGAATGGTTTATATGCTGTACTCGAACACGAAGAGCAGATAAAACCAAATTGGAGTAAATTTCCTACTAATAATACAATACAAAAATACAGGCTTTACAAGGCACTGAATGATAGTGAAACACCGCCGAATGATAATCAATTTCAATGGATATCAGACATTCCTAACAACCAGTTTAGTTTTGAAGATAAAAGTGTTTGTTACGATGGTGGCAATAAATATGTTCACTACTTCATAAAAGCATATTATTATAATGGCAGCAGTTATGTGTGGTCAGATAAAACGAATGTTGTTTTCTGGCAAACACAATATAACTGGCAAAACACATTAAACGTCGGTCGAAGTGATACACACCCTAGAATTGTCTGGTGGCCATATCCGGCATCAGGCTATAGCGTTGACTCATATAAAATTTACAGATCAGTAACGTCACCTTCTGTTCCGCCACAAACTCCTTCTTATAGTCTCTTAGCTACAGTTGGTTCTAATCAATTTACTTATAACGACGAAGAATATTCGAGCGGGAATCAAATTCTGCATTATTATGTAACAGCAGTATTAGTACCGTTGGAAGACGGTTCTCCTTTAGAAAGTGAAGCCTCAAATGTTGTAGTTACAACTGGTGGCTTATACAAGCAAATGGAAGAAACAACAACACAGCCAATTCTAGAAAACTTTTTGCTGTTTGATAATTACCCAAATCCATTCAACCCAACAACAACTATTAGCTATAATATCCCGCAGCGTTCAAATGTATCTTTAAAAGTATTTGACATACTGGGGAGAGAGGTGCAGGAACTTGTTAACGGGGTAAGGGAAGCAGGTGAGAATCACGTTCAATTCAATGCCGAATCATTAAGCAGTGGGGTTTATATTTATACAATAACCGCAAGCAATGGTAACAGTATTCTATTCAGAGAATCAAAGCAAATGATTTTGATGAAGTAAGTGATTGAGAAAAAATTAGAAATGAAAAAACCCGCTTTTGTGAGCGGGTTTTTTTTTGTTCGCTCCGGGGTAATTCTTAAATAAGGATTAGCAGCAATTGCAGAATAATTCATCACAATTCATTCAAAAAAAATAAATCGATAATCAATCACAATTTGGTATTAATTAAAGAACAAACACTTTCGATAATAAAATGAGAAACTGTGTTAATTCTGACGTTATTCGACAAATTCTATTGGATGGGGTAACGCTTCTTTTCAGGAGTGAACAGTACATACACAGGCTTGCACACGCAGCGGAAGATCTCAACAGGTTAACAAACAATCTTGAGGAACTTATATCAAAGTTTAAAATAAATGAAACTGATTCACAAAACGGAAAAACTTCAGTTCGTTCAAATGGAAAATTAATTTATTCATAGACCGGTTGTCGGGCTATTTAGGGGAATATCTGAAATGAACCTTGTAAAAGATTCAGAAAAAAATGTGCTGGAAGTATTGCAGAATAAACAGGCAGCAAAATTCACATCGCTGCCTGTTTTTCGTTATCATCCAACACCTATGCTTATAATAGAAAATGCTACTCTAAACATAATTGACTCCAACCTTTCAGCAACATCTCTATATGGTTATACGGCACATGAATTTAGAAATCTTAACATATTTTCACTGCTGCCCGACCCGGGTGAATTTATAAGAAGTCGATCTGAATTTTGTAATAGCCAGCTTCTTGATGATTTTATTCTTCGTTCAGACCATGTCTCTAAAACAGGTTTCCTCATATCGGTTTCTACTCAGTCAATCGCGGTTGATAGTGATGATGCTTCTGAAAGGTGTTTAGTTATAAATAATCTGACTGAATACACACAACTAAAAAAAGTAATTTCATTCAGAAATCTTCTTGAAGAAAAAATTCAAAATATTTCCAGCAGATTTATAGGAATTGATACTGAAAATCTTGATCTGGAAATAAATAATGCCTTACAGATAATTGGTGAAATAACCGGTGCTGACAGAAGTTATCTTTTCCAATTAGGTACCGATGAAAAACGTTTTACAAATACTCACGAGTGGTGTGCAGAAAATATTTCTCCCCAGATCCAAATACTTCAGGATTTACCCGTTGATGATTTCATCTGGTTCTTTGATACTCTGAGAAATAATGATTTCCTTTACATACCTGAGTTAAGCAGCATTCCCGCAGATGCGGAGAACGTCCGTGAAATTTTAAATGTGCAGGAAATTAAAAGCCTTTTTGCAGTACCACTCACAACTGAAAATAAATTTATAGGCTTCTGTGGTTTTGATTTCGTTAACCATAATATGTATTGGGATAAAAGTATTGTTAAAACACTAAAGTCCGTCGGCGTTATTTTTTCAAATGCTTTAGAAAGAAAACAAAAAAACGAAAATAATTATTTACTGATGCAGGCATTAAATCAGACTGTAAGCGGAATAGTAATTACAGATCCAACCTTGCCAGATAACCCGATAGTGTATTGCAATCCAGCTTATGAAGAAATAACCGGTTATAGTCTTGAAGAACTAAAAGGAAAAAATCCAAACTTGTTTCATGGACAAGAAACAAACCCGGCGTCAATAGAAAAAATTAATAGTGCTATAAAAGAAAAAAGAGAATGCACAGAAGTGATTTTGAATTACAGGAAAGATGGAACGAAATTCTGGAATGAGGTTTCAATTTCACCTGTATTTAATTCAACAGGAAAACTGACAAACTTTATCGGAGTAAAGACAGATATAACCGAAAGATTCAATTCAGAAAATGCTTTGCGGGAAAGTGAAACTAAATTAAGAAGTGTTATTGAACAGTCGGCTAACGGTGTTTTTATTACTGACGAACAAGGTAACTATATCGAATGGAATAAAAAGCTTGAAGAGATTACTGAAATCAGCAGAGAATATGCACTTACAAAAAAATTATGGGATATACATTTTGAATTAAGTCCTCCCGAGAGCCGCACCGAAGAATCTTTTAACTTCAGAGTAAAACTTGGGCAAGAACTTTTATCAGGTAAATCAAACCAACAAGACAGCTTCATCGAAGAGGTGCTTCACTGCCCATCCGGAAAAATTAAAAATGTTGAGGCAACACTTTTCCCGATTAAAACTTCAAAAGGTTTTATCGTGGCAGGAATTGTTCACGATCTTACAGATAACAAAAAAAACGAAGAGCAATTAAAAATATTAAACAAAGCGGTTGAATCAGGTACATCCTCAATACTCCTGTCAGATCTTAACGGAAACATCGTTTACATAAATAAAGCATTGCTCAACCTCGGTAAATTCACATTTAGTGAAGAAGTAATCGGCAGACAAATTTTTGAATTTACCAACGAAGAGGGTAAATCATTACTTGTTAATAATATCATCCCATCGCTTCTTACAGGAAATTCCTGGAAGGGTGAGATTGCAATAATTACAAATGACGGCAATCAACTTTTGGTAGATCTGCAATGTTCGCTTATTACTGATGATGAAAATAATCCTTTGTACCTGCTCGCTTATTTGTCTGATATAACAGACCGGAAGCGTATGGAAGAAGCACTGGTTCATAAAGAAAAAATGTACCGTTCAGTTGTTGAGAGTGTTAAAGAAATAATTTTTCAAACAGACGCACAGGGTTTATGGACTTTCCTTAATCCTGCCTGGGAAGAAATAACAGGATATAAAGTTGATGAAAGTATTGGAGAGTTATTCCTGAATTTCGTTCATCCTGAAGACAGGCAAAGGAACGCAGATTATTTTGCTCCATTAATTGAAAGAAAAAAAGAATACTGTCGTCACATTGTCCGTTACTTGACAAAATCGGGCGGGTTCAGGCATATAGAAGTTTTTGCAAGATTAACTCTTGATAAGAATGATGAAATTATCGGAACATCAGGCACTTTAACTGATGTTACTGACAGAATAAAAGCGGAAGAAGATATTAAATCAAATCTTGTAAAAGAAAGAGAATTGAGTGAGTTAAAATCCAGGTTTGTTTCAATGGTTTCGCATGAGTTCAGAACGCCACTAACTTCTATACTTGCATCTACAGAATTGTTATTACGTTATCACACGAAATGGAATGACGCCAAAAAGCTCGAAACGACTGAAAGAGTTTTCCGTTCAGCAGAATATATGAATGAACTGGTTAATGATGTGCTTACACTTAACCGTGTTGAGTCAGGCAAACTTTCATTTAATCCTGCGCAAATGGATCTCGTATCATTTTGTAAAAACGCAATTGATGAAGTGAGAGTGCTTGCACTTCCCTCTCATAAAATTAGTTTTAATTATGATCCTGAAAACATATCCGGCGTTTACGATGAAAAATTATTAAAACATGTTGTGTTGAACTTATTCTCTAATGCTATAAAATATTCACCATCAGGTGGAACCATTTTAATTTCACTTTTAAAACTCCAGGATAAGATTTCACTTATCGTAAGTGATGAAGGAATTGGAATACCTCCCGAAGATCAGCAAAGATTATTCGAGCCTTTTTTCAGAGGAAAAAATATTGGGAATATTTCCGGAACAGGTCTTGGACTCTCAATACTTAAAAAATCCATTGAAATGCATGGTGGTGAAATCAAATTCAAATCCGAAGTAAACAAAGGAACAGAATTCACGATAATATTACCGGTCACAGACTAATAATTTTCAGCTTACGATGAACGCAAAAAAAATACTGGTTATTGAAGATGATGTAAATATTCAAAGTACAATTTTCGAATTTCTTCAGGCCGAAGGATTTGAAGTTTTTCTGGCAATGAATGGAAGACAGGGTATTCAAATTGCACAAACTGTTTTACCCTCATTAATAATATGTGATATAATGATGCCTGAAATGGATGGATTTGAAGTACTCAAAAACCTCTCATCATCTGCATCAACTTCTTCTATCCCTTTTATATTTTTATCTGCAAGATCCGAAAACCCGGACGTACGCCAGGGAATGAATTCCGGCGCAGATGATTACCTTACCAAACCGTTTAAACTTGACGATCTTCTTGATGCTGTTCAATCCCGATTAAGAAAAAAAGAATTGAGCGGTTCTATCACAAATCCCTGTAACGATGAAAAATCGCAGACAAAAAATAAATTGACTATCGATGATCATGTAATGTTATATATAAACGATGAACCCGGGTTTATGCCTTTAGCAGATATTATGTGTATAACTGCCGAAGCTGAATATTCATATGTTCATAACAGTGCCGGACAAAAATTCCTTGTCAGGAAACTATTAAAAGAATGGGAAAGTATTCTTCCTGAAAATTTTTTTCTGCGGATTCATCGTTCAACCATTATCAACATCAAATACATAAATAAAATTGATAGATGGTTTAATCACTCATTATCCGTTTCATTAAAAAATTCAAAAGAAAAATTTGTAATAAGCCGCCGATATTATTCAAAGCTCAGAAATAAAATGGAATTCTGATTTCTTATCAGTTGAATTCCTTCTTTATAATCAGTCTCTCGTCTAAGTATCCATCATTTCCAATTAATACCGCTTATTCTCTATAACTACCGCTTATGACTTTGAGTACATAAAACCCCTTATCCACTGCTTAAGTTTCACCCATAAAAATTGAAAGGGGATTTAAAATGAAAAAGAAAATACTTTTAATTGAAGATGACGAAAACGTAAGACGCGGTATTCATGATCTTCTGATTGAAGAAAACTTTGAAGTTGTAAGCGCAAGTAACGGGAAAGACGGAATTATCCGGGCAAAACATTTTTTACCGGATCTTATCATCTCAGATATTATGATGCCGCTTGCAAACGGTTACCAGGTACTGGAAGAACTTCAGAAAGAACAAATCACTGCATCAATACCTTTTATTTTTTTAACCGCAAAAACAGATCAGGATGAATTACGCCAGGGTATGTCTCTTGGTGCTGATGATTATCTTTTCAAACCATATCGCGCAGATGACTTAATAAAAGCAGTTAATATAAGACTATCCAAAACCTCAAGAGTGGAAGAATGCAGACAGGAAATGAGTGACAACGTTTTAAGATCATTGCCGCATGAACTGCGCACACCATTAGTTTCGGTATTAGGTTTTTCACAACTGATAAAAGAAAACAGTACCGGTCTTTCGAATGAGGAAATAACTGATATGGCAGGCAAGATCAATGAAGCCGGTAATAACCTCTTAAACATAGTTCAAAAATACCTCAACATTTGTCACATAGACCTTACAATGAAAGACCGGAAGGAACTTTCAAAAATTAAAAGTTCATTTACCAAAGAAACAGAAGCAACTATCATATCTATAGTTCAAGGTGCAGCAGCTAAGTTCGGCAGAAGCACAGATATTCAATGTTCATTAGCAGAAGAAGATCTGAAAATATCTGAAGATTATTTCAGCATTTTGATTGAAGAAATCATAAGCAATGCTTGTAAGTTTTCCAAAAGCGGAACAAAAATTTTGATTAACTCAGTAATTGAAGGTGATTACTATAAATTGAGGATTACAGATCATGGTATCGGGTTCACCAAAGAACAATTAAATAAAATCGGATTGATGAGACAGTTTGATCGTGATAAAAATTTTCAGTCGGGTCTTGGAATGGGTTTAGCCTTGGTAAAAAAAATAGCCGAGATGCACGATTGTATTATTAAGATAGACAGCCAGCCTGGTAAACACACGACAGTTGAGATTCAAATACCTGTATCAATAAATGAAAACCAGCCGAGTATATAAGAATTCAACAGAATGAAAATAAGTTTTATGAATTCGATTCATTGCTATAAACAAACATTCACAGGATTCGATAATATGAGAGAAAATTCTAAACATAATCTCTGTGTAGAATCAATATCACAAAATAAAATTTGTGAATTGTGGTCGTACCTAAAATGTTCTATTGCTGATGGGGCAGAGATTACCAGCAAAAAAACTTATCCAAAACAATCAATGGCAGGCTGTTAATGGTTTACGCTGAACGGCATTCTAATTCCGCAGAGAAATATCCGGTTCGTTAACTATATGCATAAGGTCAACAATGAAGATAAAATATTTTAACCTGCTTTTTATTCTATTACTCTTAACGGTTTATACTGATGCAACTGCACAGGTGTGCGGTATATCCGGCACCAAACTTTGTGTGCCGCATGGCAACACACTCTCAAAAGGAAGTTTTGAATTTGAACCATCGTTTTCAGTTTTTAGTGCAAAACAGTTTTTCAATCGTGACGGCTCATCGGACGAATTGGTTTCGAGGAATGTCCAGAGTGATCTTGTTTTCAGGATAACTCTTGGTCTTTTAGATAATCTTGAATTTGGAACTTCCTTTTCACCGGGCATGGAAGATATTTCTGTCGGATCAAAGTTAGCACTGATACAAAACGATAATCTTGCTTTTGCTTTTTTAATCGGAGGATCTTTACCAGCAGGTAATTATTCAGGTTCGGATGAATCTGTGAAAAATGATCTTTATACTTATTCAACGGGTGTTTCACTTACGAATGATTTTACCGAAATCTTTTCATTAGATACATATGTAAGCTATACAAAAATTAACGGAACTTCTGAGTTCAATCATCTGATAAGTTATGGAACCGGTGCAGGATACTACATAACGGAAGTACTTCAGGCGGTTTTTGAGATTAACGGCTTTCACACATTTAACGGGAGTTTTCATTCAAGAAAACTTTCACTAACCCCGGGCTTTACGTTTGATTTTTCTTCAAACCTTGGTTTTGCATTCGGATTTCAGAAAGATATAACCGGAGTTAATGAATTAAACGGACTTAGTTATTTCTCAGCATTTACAATGAGTTTCTAAATTATTGTTACTAAAGGATAAACATCATGTCACTCAGAAAAAAATTATTACTTTATTTCGGAATCGTAATTTTCATAACAATATTATTTTCAGGGCACAATTTTCTGCTTCAAAATGAATTTCACGATGATGTGGAAAATTATGCAACTCTTACAAACCTTAAACAACTTTCATCTACTACTAAACTCAATATTATAAATATCTGGCAGTTCATTACTGATGCATCACTTACCGGTGATGAAGAAGTATTAACACAAAATGCAGAAAAGTGCAGAGTAAATGCTTTCACCGCTATTGATGATTGGATGCTTGAGGATACCAAGAACAAAGCTGAACTTGAAACACTAAAGAAAGAGATTAACGAATATCTGGTTGTTGGTAAGAATATGTTCGATGGCTATCAAAGAAGTAAATCGGAAGGCAATGTTCAGATGGAAATTTTTGATGCAAGCTCGGAAGCTTTATTAAACTCAATAGTAAAACTTGATGATTCACTAAATGAAAGATGCGCCGGAAGTGTTGGTGAGATGAAAGAAATGACCGAATCTGCCAAAATCATTACAATAATATTAGCGGTTGCAATTTTCTTGATTGGAATTATTGTCGCCTTAGTAGCAGCTAATAAAATTATTAAACCTATAAAAAATCTTACATCGAATGCTGAGGAAATTTCAAAAGGAAATATGGAAGTTCAGGTCAATTCAAATTCAGATGACGAAATCGGGGATCTTGAAAAATCATTTGGAGTAATGGTACAAAACATAAAAGAACAATCTGAAGCAGTTAACCATGTTGCTAATGGAAACCTGGAAATCACATTAAAACCAAAATCTGAAAAAGATGTTTTATCGAATGGAATTAATTCTGTTATTCATATACTAAAAGGTCTGGTCATTGATTTGAAATCACTTACGACATCAGCAAGCAACGGTGAATTGCAGGCTCGTGTGGATAAATCAAAATACCGGGGAAGTTATTCTGAAATAATTAATGGCGTTAACAATACTCTTGATGCTTTTGTGCAGCCCCTGAATGAAGCAGGTAAAGTTCTTGAAAGAATGTCGAAAGGTGAAATATCTGAAAAGATGGTCGGAGAATACCAGGGAGATTTTTATAAACTTAAAAACTCTATTGATGTACTGAGCGAATCACTGACACATGCCATGCTTGAGGTAACTGACGCAGTAAAGGCTACGGCAAGTGCATCTAATGAAATTTCATCTTCAACAGAACAGATGGCTGCCGGCGCACAGGAACAATCTGCGCAGGCTTCTGAAGTAGCAGCTGCTGTTGAACAAATGACGAAAACGATAATGGAAACTTCAAAAAATTCTTCAGCCGCAAGTGAAGCATCTAAGAACGCAGGTAAAATTGCTAAAGAGGGTGGTGACAGAGTGAAGGAAACGATTATGGGTATGAATGAAATTGCCGATACGGTTAAACAGTCTTCCGAAAAAGTCAGATTGTTAGGACAAAGCAGTGAACAAATCGGTGAGATCGTTCAGGTTATTGATGATATTGCTGATCAGACTAACCTCCTTGCTCTCAACGCTGCTATTGAAGCTGCCCGTGCCGGTGAACAAGGCCGAGGTTTTGCTGTTGTTGCCGATGAAGTAAGGAAACTTGCTGAACGTACCACTAAAGCAACTAAAGAAATTGCGTTGATGATTAAACAGATCCAGCAGGATACTTCGGCCGCAGTAGATGCGATGGAGCTCGGAAGCAAAAAGGCTGACAATGGAAAACTACTTGCAAATAAAGCAGGTGAATCTCTTGAGCAAATTATAAGAGGTTCTGAAAATGTTGTTGATATAATATCGCAGGTTGCTGCTGCTAGTGAAGAGCAGTCATCTGCTGCTGAACAGATAAGCAAGAACATTGAATCGATAAACGCTGTTACACAGGAAAGTGCTCAGGGTGTACAGCAGATCGCCAGTGCAGCGGAAGACTTGAACAGGTTAACACAAAATCTTGAAGCTTTAACTTCACGATTCAAAATTTCAGATAGCCATACACATTCAAATTCATTAAGAAGCAGAACATCTGTAAGACATAATGGTTCTATTCTGGTTGAAGAGTTCTAGTTCTTTCAAATTTTTATAACAGAATGAATTATCAGAGTTATGTTTTATAATTATCAAAAAAACATTTGATTATTCATAAGTTAAAATTATTTTTGCAGCGTAGTTCTGCAATCCCACCACACTGACTAAATCACGCAGAACTACATTAACCCCACGCCCGGAGTGTTCCTGCCCGTCACTTCGGGCATTTTTTATTAATAAGGAAATAATTGAATACGGGTGAGCATCAATTTTGAAAATCTTTGTTCCTGTTTTTCATCTCTCAACTAATATTTTGTTTATACCCTTTGCTCCATAAAACAGGAATAACCATTCACTGTCCACATACTTACACGTGGCTAATAGTATTCAAACAGTAGTATAAGAAAGTCCGAATTCGACTCTGAATTAACCAGGTGATTAAGGCATTTAATTTGTTTAATTCATAACGGTATCTATAAATATTAATTAAAATTATTCGATAATCTAATCACTGGGGAGTATTAAAAATCAATAAGTCCTTACGTTATTTATAGAAAGTGAAAAATGGAATCCAATAGCAGTAATAACACAGATGAGGTTCTAAAATTGCTGAATTCTTCTGATCCCGCTGTAAAAGCCGAAACAATAAACCAGATCGAAAGCGAATCATTAACCGAAGCTGTTGCTGAAAAATTATGCAACCTTCTTTATGATGATGATAAGTGGGTAAGATTTTCAACTTCTGTAAAACTGAAGTCTTTAACCAATGATTTTATTCCGTACATGCTTACGCGTTTTATCCCCTCTCATGATATTGCACTCAGGAATCTTGCCGGGGATATTTTATTATCAAAACGCAGTGACTCACTCCAGGCATTAATAGATTTTCTTCCAGCCGGAAATGACGATGACAAAAAATTTGCAGCAGATCTGATAGGGTTAATAGGCGATAATTCCGCCGCTCCCTCAATACTTGAACTTCTTAAAAACACCGACAACGATAATGTTATCCTCGCCTGCATCGAAGCTTTCGGAAACATGCAGACCGAAACTGCAGTTGATGAAATTATAGTCGCTTATGATAAGAATGAAGTATTCAAACCAACATCAGTGGAAGCGCTGGGCAAAATCGGATCTGAAAAAGCTCTACGTTTTATAATATCTCGTTATGAAAAAGAAGATCCGCTGACACAATTTTCAATGATAGAAGCACTTGGATTAATAGGTTCGGAAGAAACTTATTTTTTCTGTTTAGACCAGTTGAACAAAACCACCGGTCCACTAACCTGGCCTTTGCTTCATTCTATTTACCAGTTAAAACAAAAATTTGGATTTGATATTCCTTATGACGAAAAAATAAAGAACTCCATTTTGTACACACTCAAAGAAGGCGAAGCGAAGTATAAACTTGCTGCTGCTCATATTGTTTCTTCTTTAGGTGATACTGACTTATTAGTTGAAACCTTAAATGTACTTGGTATTGATCCTGAACTTGATGACGAAATAAAATCAAAAGTATTTGAAAATGCGGGTACACTTCTACCGAAATTAACTGCGTTGATAAAAACATGTCCATCCGGATTAAAAAATCTTCTGTCAATACTTGAAGAACTTATGTTGATGAACAGGCAAAGATTCATTTCTTTTATCTCGCCGATAGAATTAAGAAACCTTGTTGATGGTTTTGCAGGCTGCCTTGAAAACCCGGATGAGGAAACAAGGAAACTAGCAATGGAATTGCTGTTCGGATTAGACAGTGATTCCGCAATGTTATTCACAGACACTATGCTTGGTGATACCAATATCTGGAACAAGTTAAAACTTGTTGAACTGCTTGACGGGCTGAATGATGAAAGATCTATTGAAGCTTTAAAAAAACTTTCTGAAGATTCTGAAGTGATGATTGCAGACAGAGCTTCATTTGCACTATCATCAAGAAATATATCAATGACAACCATGGGATTAAATAACTAAAATGGCTTTACAGACTAACAGCGTAATAAACAATTACCAGCCTGTTTCATACGAACCCAGCAAGGATCTTGTACTTTCAGCCCAGGGATTTAACAACTGGCGGAAATACATTTATGACAGCTGCGGAATTTATTTCCAGGATAATAAAAAATATCTTCTGGAAAGCAGGCTGTTAAAAAGGATTAAGTTCCTAGGTCTCGAGAATTATGAAGAGTATTTTGACTTTGTACGCTTTAACACAAAAGGTTTAACTGAAAAAAAATATTTGTATGAAGCGATTACGATTAATGAAACATTTTTCTTCAGGAACCAGCCGCAGCTTGATGCAATGGTTGCAACAATAATTCCAGACCTGATTAAACAAAAATCAAACGGCGGAAAAACCAAGATCAAAATATGGAGTGCTGCTTCATCATCCGGCGAGGAAGCATATTCAATTGCTATGGTAATATCCGATCTTATCAAACCGAAATACCCGAATGTTGAATTTGAAATTGTTGGAACAGATATAAACTTTGCTGTAGTTGAAACAGCAAAACGCGGTGTTTACAGGGAATACTCAATAAGAAACTCCCCGGCATATTATCTTAAAAAATATTTCAAATTCAACAACGGCGAATATGAAATAGATGACAGCATAAAAAAGATGGCAACATTTAAGATTATGAATCTTTTTGATGATGCCGGAATGAAAACAATGTTAAACTACGACATCATTTTTTGTGCAAATGTACTTATCTACTTCGATCCCGCATCAAAAATTAAAGTAGTATCAAATCTTTATAACGCACTTAACCGCAACGGATACCTGTTTATCGGTTATGCCGAAACATTACACGGAATATCTAATGCGTTTAAGATTATCAGCTATCCAAAAACAATTGGTTACAAGAAGGAGTAACTGAATAATGAAAAAAGTTATCCTGGTTGCAGATGATTCACCAACAATCAGAAAGTTTGTTTCATTTGCCCTTACAGTTCAGGGTTTTGAAATTATACAGGTTTGCGATGGTATGGAAGCGCTTGAAAAAATACCCGCAGAAAAGATCGACCTGTTGATCACCGATTTAAACATGCCCAACCTTGATGGATTTGAATTAATTAAGTCCATACGAGAAAATCCCGAGATGAAAGAACTCCCGATAATAATCCTGTCGTCACTCTCAGGAAGTGAAGAAATTGAAAGAGGTTTAACATTCGGTGCAAACTCATACCTCGTAAAACCGTTCGACCCGAAACGAATTGTTTATGAAGTCTCAAAATATTTAAACTGAAAAGAAGAGGAACAATGTTATGTCACTAAAATTTTTAGTTGTCGATGATTCTGTTACGATGCGGAGAATTGTTGCTAACTCACTTAAAAACCTTGGTTATGAGGATTTTGTTGAAGCGGGAGACGGCAAAGAAGCTTTAACAAAACTTGCAACCGACGATTCTATAAACTTTGTCATAACTGACTGGAACATGCCTGTATTTTCAGGTCTGGAATTAATAAAAGCCATACGAAGCGACGATAAATTTTCGAAGATACCTGTTTTGATGGTTACAACCCGAGGCGTTAAAGAAGACATAGTTGATGCACTGCAGTCAGGTGTAAATAACTATGTTGTTAAACCATTTACACCGCAGATATTAAAAGAAAAGATCGATCAGATAATGGCAACTGCCTGAACAGGAGAAAACAATGAATCAATCAAATAATATGCAGCAGATTTTTGACAAGCTGGACGACCTTAAAAAATTGTTTTTGTACGGAGAAAAAATTATTCCCGTTATAAAAAATCTTGTTGACTTTATGCGCGAAACCGGTCCCCTGCTTGAAACTATTAACAATTCAATTGCAGACAGCACTAATAAAATCCCGAAAGCTTCACACCAGATCGATAATGTTACAAGTGCAACAGAACTCGCAACAACCGAGATACTTGATCTTGTAGATGTAATTTCAGGTGAAGTAACTAAAATTGAAAAATCAATAAGGCAGATAATAGAAACAGAAACAAATCGTGAAAAAATTCTTTCACAGATCAGGAATGAAGCTGAAGGAAATAAAAAAATAATCGCCTTACTAGATGAATACAATTCTACCGGAAACCTATCACAATTAACAGCATCGTCTCTTGAGTCATTAAACAAAATCGGGACAGACGTTTACAACATCACTCTCTCATTGCAGGTTCAGGATATAACAGCACAACAACTTGCTGCAGTTAATCACCTTATAGGTTCAGTACAGGAAAAATTAACTTCGCTTATAACTGATATTGAAGATACTGAAGTTAAAGAAATAGTTTCTTCTACTGTTAATGTGCCGGATACAAATACTTTTAATCCCGAAGCACGTTATCAGAACTCAGCAAGCAGGCAGCAGTTAGCCGATTCATTAGTTCAACAGGGAAACAACAAAACAACACAAGCAGAAATAGATAAATTCTTTGCATAACAATGGAAAATAATAATACATACGCAATGCTCGCCGATCCTGAAATGAAGGAGATTGTTGACAGCTTTATAGTTGAAACAACAGAGATACTCGAAAATTTAAATTCTGATCTTGTGGTTCTTGAAAAAACACCAAAGGACGCAGAACTATTAAATAAAATTTTCAGATCGTTCCACACTATAAAAGGAACTTCAGGCTTTCTTGGTTTAGAGCAAACCACCCGCGTAACGCATAAATGTGAGGACATACTTAACAAGCTGCGTAAGGGTGAAGCAGAACTTACTACCGAAATAATGGACGGTATTCTTTTATCTTATGATAAGATCAAAAGCCTGCTCGCTTCAATTGCAAATGATAAAAACGAAAATGTTGAAGTTGAAGAAACTATAGAAATACTTGCATCACTGATAAGTGAAATGGAATCAGGTCAGCAAACAGCAAAGAAAAAAACTAAAAAGAAAACTGTCAAAACTCCTGTCCAAACAGAAATTGAAACACCGGTACAGGAAATTGAAGTTCATACTGAAGAACAACCCGCTGTAAAAGAAAAAGAGACCCCCGTAAAGGTTGAAAAGACACAGGAAAAAACTCCGAACAATAAGATTGAAGATACAAGTATACGTGTTGACGTAGAAAGATTGGATGAGCTTCTTAATATCGTATCTGAACTTGTACTTGGAAGGAACAGGCTTGGACAGGTTAACTCTGAAGCCGCACTTGAATATGAAGGAACAAAATTATCGCGTGATCTTTCTGAAGCTGTAAAACAGATCGACCTTATGACAAACGAATTACAGCTTGTTGTTATGAAAACAAGAATGGTAAAGATCGGTAAAGTGTTTAACCGTTATCCTCGCATCGTTAGAGATCTTTCAAAAGAAACAAAAAAATCAGTGAACCTTATAATTAAAGGTGAAGAGACTGAACTTGACAAAACACTTATTGAAGAAATTAATGATCCGTTAGTTCACCTTATAAGAAACTCAGTTGATCACGGCATAGAAAAACCCGAAGAACGAAAACGAAAAGGTAAAGATGTTGTTGGAACTATTGTGCTTGCAGCCGAACACGAAGGTAACAATATAATAATAACAATTGAAGACGACGGAAAAGGTATGGACCCCGAAATGCTCAAAGAGAAAGCAGTGAGCAAAGGGCTTATTACCAAAGACAGAGCAAAAGAACTTTCCAGACAGGAAGCATTAAACCTTATTATGCTGCCCGGATTTTCAACCGCTGAAGTTGTAACAAATGTTTCCGGCAGAGGTGTAGGAATGGATGTTGTTAAAACCAATGTAACAAAACTCCGCGGATTGATTAACATAGAATCAACGGCAGATAAAGGCACAAAAATAATAATTAAACTTCCTTTAACACTTGCAATAATACCCGGAATGATTGTACGGATAAAAACTGAACAGGTTGTAATTCCATTAAGTACTGTTATCGAAGTATTAAGAGTACATGCTGAAAACATCTATTCGATTAATCAAAGAGAGGTAATAAAAATGCGCGACAGCATTCTGCCTCTTGTTGATATGGATTCAATACTTGCGCCTGGTTCAGTCAAAGATCCCGATTCAGTTTGGCAATATGTTGTTGTAGTTGGTATTGCAGAAAAAAGATTTGGAATAAAAGTAGATGAAACCATCGGGCAGAAAGAAGTTGTAATAAAATCACTCGGAAGTTACCTTGGCAGCATTCATGGCATAGCTGGTTCCACTATAATGGGTGACGGAACAGTTGTGATGATACTTGACATAGGTGAACTATTAAATGATGCGATTCGATAATGGCAAGAAAAATTAAAGTTGTTGTTGTAGATGATTCTGCCTTTATGCGGAAATCACTTTCAATCATGCTCGAAAGTGACAGCGATATAGAAATTATCGGCACTGCGAGAGATGGTGTGGAAGGTTTTGAACTAGTCAAAAAAACCTCACCTGATATTGTAACCCTTGATATTGAAATGCCGCGTATGGATGGTCTTTCCACTCTTAAAAAAATTATGAAAGAATGTCCCACCTCTGTACTTATGGTAAGTTCATTAACTACTGAGGGTGCTGAAGCGACAATGAAAGCGCTTGAATACGGCGCTGTTGATTTCATCCCTAAAGAACTATCATTCGTCAATGTTAATATCATAAACATTCGCGAAGACCTTATTAGAAAAGTAAAAGAAATTGTTAAACAGAAATCACTTCGCGACAGGCTTCAGCGTTTACAAAGTTTAAAACCTGCGGTGGATCAGATAAAACCATCGGTCGGAATAAAACTTGTTCTGCCCAAAATGTTGTACAAAGCAGTTGCGCTCGGAATCTCTACAGGCGGACCAATGTCGCTTCAAAAAGTTATTCCTCTGCTATCAAAAAAAATTGATATACCAATATTTATAGTCCAGCATATGCCGCCCAAGTTCACTAAATCGCTTGCTGAAAGACTGAACGGAATGTCGGCACTTGAAGTAAAAGAAGCGGAAGCCGATGAAGTTGTCCGCAATGGTGTTGTATATATAGCACCCGGCGGATTTCATATGACTGTTAAAAAAAATCTAGGCGGGCAAACCGTTATTAAAATATCTGAAGAGCCTTCAACAACACTGCACCGCCCTTCTGTTGATGTTATGATAAACTCCGTTGTAGAGATTTATGGTAAACATACACTCGGTGTTATTATGACGGGAATGGGTAAAGACGGTTATGAAGGAATAAAAGAGATAAAACGATTAGGCGGTTATTGTATGGCGCAGGATGAAGAATCCTGCGTAGTTTACGGCATGCCAAAAGCAATTGTTGATGCTGGATTTGCAGATGCAATTGCACCTTTAAATAAAATTTCTGAAGTATTAAATAATTCGGTGAGTTATGGAAAATAATTTTGAACAAACTCTTTACAAAGAATTTAGCGGAACAACTTCCTCAGGCAATAATGTTATTAAAGCCTCGCAGCTTGAACTGAACGGGAAAATGAAAATTGAAGTTGAACAGGAAAGCCATGCAGGCGTAAAAATTATACTCAAAAAAGATGAAAACGATTCAATAAAAGAAATCAAATTTGTTTGTTCCTGCGGCGAAACAAAATCAATTGTTCTGGACTATACCGAATAAGTAAATCCCATCCATAAATACAATGAACCACAAATAATTTATTAAGTGGTTTTCTGTGCCTGCTTTTTCTTATTTATTACACCTTATCTCAAAAATGTTTTATTCCATCTTTATTCTATTCAAAGTCGCATTTGATTATCAAAAAATTCAAAAATCCTTTGAAGAAAACTTATGACCAATAATTATCACCTGCACACATTTAGCCAATCACCAAACTCATAAACCCTTAAACTTCGTTTTATTTCATTTTTACCGGATGGCACTTGGTTTGAGAATTCCTTACAAAAATTAAGGATAAAACAAATGTCAACATCAAACATAAGCCTGCTGGAAAAGTTCATCGGCTATTGTTCTGATAAGAATAAAATCATCAGCCAGAACATTGCTAACGTTGGTACTGAAAATTACAAACGGCAGGATGTAGTGTTTAAAGATATTCTTAATGAGAATATGAATCCTCACGTAAAATTAACAAACCCGAAACATCTTGAAGGAGTTACTCCCGTTTCGTCTCCTGAAATTATTGATGATAACAGTAAGGACATGGTTTCAGGTATTAACAATGTTGACATCGAAAAAGAAATGACCGACTTAGCTCAGAACTCTATCAACTTCAAATTTGCATCAAGAAAAATAAGCGATCATTTCAAAGGATTACAAAACGTAATTAAAGGAGGAGGCAGATTTTGAAAATCGGTGGTGAATATCCCGGCTTTAACATCAGCGCAAAAGGGTTAAGCATTCAGCGAAAGAAAATGAACCTGATTGCAGAAAACATTGCCAATGCTGATTCCGTAAGAACTGAAGACGGTATGCCTTACAAACGCAAACAACTTCAGATAACACAGGGTAAAAATAATTTTCCAAATGCGCTGAACAACAGTACGAATACCATAAGATTAAAAACATCGAATGAGTTTCACATAAATACTTCTCCCTCATCAAATAAAGAACTTGCTGAAACAAAAAACAGACTCAACTCAAGTGTATCGGAAGATCAGAGTGAAGGTGATCTTGTTTATATGCCCGATCATCCGAATGCAAATGAAAAAGGTTACGTGCAGATGTCGAATGTGAACATTATAACTGAAATGGTTGATATGATAGCTGCTTCACGAAGTTATGAAGCAAACCTTACCGCACTTAATTCATCAAAACAAATGGCAAAAGATTCATTGGAGATCTGATACGATGAGAAATTTATCCTTCGAAAATTATAAGAAGCGAAATGAAGAGTTCATCTTCATGCCTGGGCACCCTGATGCTGATAAACGCGGTTATGTAAAAACATCAAACTTAAAATTTATAAATGAACTAATTGAAATGATAAATGCTGAGCGTGAACAAAATATTGGTGATGAAATTCAATCGGTTCAAACACGAATTAAATATCCCGGAACTATTCAATGAAAATTTCTACCAATCCTGTCGGCAACTACACACGCCCAATGATGCGGATAACACCGCCGGTACAAAAACAGGAAACTCAGACGAACTCACCCGTAAAAGTTACAACTGATGAAAAAGATTTTTTTGCAAAACTATATCCAGAAAATAAAAATGAAATCATCGACTATCATTTTTACAGACGTGAAGGAAAAATGAACGGCGTCTCAATCGGTTCACTATTTGACAAAAGAGGTTGATATGGAAATAGGTTCAATTGGAAAAATACCTGATCTGTTAAAAACTTACGAAGTAAAAGAGAACAAAGGTAAAAAGTTTGAAAATGTACTCACCGAGTTTATAGGTGAAGTAAATACAAACCAGATAGACTCCAAAAACATTACACAGGATTTTATCGCAGGCGAGGATGTGGAACTTCACGAAGTAATGATAGCCGGTGAAAAAGCGAAAACAAGTCTTGAATTGTTAATGGAGATAAGAAACAAAACAGTTGATATGTATAAAGAATTAATCAGAATGCAGTCATAATCATGAATAAAAATCCACTTGAAGCATTACTCGGTATATTCAATAAAATATCGTTACAGCAAAAATTAGTCATCGGTATTTCCACTATTGTAGCGGCTGTACTTTTAATCTCGGCAGTGGTATTTCTTAATGAACCTTCCTACGCAGTTTTATATACAAATCTTACACAGGAAGATGCATCAAAAGTACTTGAAGTTTTAAATGCGCAAAAAATTCCTTACAAGATTGAAGATGGCGGAAGTTCAATTAAAGTACCTAAAGAAAAAGTTTATGAAACAAGAATGGTGCTTGCCGGTAAAGGAATTCCCAATTCAGGTATAGTTGGTTACGAAATTTTTGATAAGACCACGATGGGAATGTCTGAGTTTATGCAGAAGCTGAATTTCAAACGTGCGCTTGAAGGTGAACTTGCAAGAACGATAATGCAGCAGGACGGTATTGAAGGTGCAAGAGTTCATATAGTTTTCCCCGCAAAAACAGTTTTTAAAGATGATGAAAAATCACCTACAGCTTCAGTAGTACTTAAATTAAGCGGCGGTTCACAACTTTCCGAAGCAAATGTTGCTGCAATAGTCAATCTCATTTCAAGCAGTGTGGAAGGATTGGCTCCGGGAAAAGTGACTCTGCTGGATACAAAAGGAAGATTACTTTCCAAAGAGCATAACGAAGATCCGCTTGCTGTATCAAGTTCAAAACAATATGAGATGAAACAGTCCGTTGAAAATTATCTTTCTTTAAAAGCACAGAATATTCTGGATAATGTAGTGGGATATGAAAATTCAATCGTCAAGGTTGATGCAGATATAAATTTTGATCAGGTTGAAAAAACAATGGAGTTATATGATCCTGAAACCCAGGTAGCTGTTAGTGAGCAGACTGTACGGACAGAAACTACCGGCAGGAACATGAGCGATACAAGTGCATCAGTAAGCGAGAACAGCACAACAAACTATGAAATAAGCAAAACAATTCAGCGTGTTGTTGAAGGTTCCGGAACCATTAAGCGGTTAAGCGTTGCGGTAGTAATAAATGATATTCCAAAAGAAGTTGTAAAAGACGAAAAGACAGAGATTGTTTACGAACCGCGGTCCCAGGAACAAATGAAGAAGCTGGAGGAAATAGTTAAAAATGCTGTCGGGTTAAATCCTGAGCGGCAGGATCAGTTCTCCATTGTAAGCATACCTTTTGAAACACGTATTGTAGATGACGTTAAGCTTGAAGAGCCGACCCTCATTGAAGATGTGAACGAATATATAAATCCCCTGCTTATACTTATTGCCATCGGCGCATCGCTTTTCATTTTGCGGGGACTTATGACAAAACTTAAAAATGAAAAAATTATTATTGGTTCTGTTGACTCACTCAACCTTGGTTCAGATCAGTTTACCCCGCAACCAGCACTGGCTTCGGGCAATTCAGCACCCCAGATAAAGCCTGCAAAGAAAAGAGGTCTTTTACAGGTTGGTGATCTTGAGGATGAAATTTCTGACGAGGCTGTACGCAAAAAAGCTCAGCAGGATAAAATCACAAATTATGTTTCCAAAAACCCAATGGACGCTGCAAAATTAATAAACGCCTGGTTACACGAAGATGAATTCGAATCAAAGAACGCCCACTAAAACATCTGACATATCCGGTGCACAAAAAGCTGCACTGCTGATGATTGCTCTTAATGTTGAAACTGCTTCATCAGTATTTAAATACCTTGATGCTGAAGAAGTTGAGTTAATCTCAACTGAAATTACCAAAGTAAAAAACATTCCATCACACGTTGTTGATAATGTAATGGAAGAATTCCATACAATGGTTACAGCCCGCGAATATGTGCTTGAAGGAGGAATTGAATTCGCCCAGGCTGTACTTGAAAAATCATTTGGTATTTCAAAAGCGGTAGAGATAATTGAAAAAGTACGAAACCTTACAAAACTTAAGGGTTTTGATGTTCTGAAAAAAGCAGATTCATCACAGTTAATAAATTTTCTTAACAAAGAACATCCACAGACTGTTGCGCTGATACTTTCACACTTAAATCCTGAACAAACAGCGAGTGCACTGAAAGATCTTCCTGAACAGTTAAGAGATGATGTTGCATTCAGAATAGCAACACTTGGTAAGATATCTCCTCAGACCCTGAAACAGATCGAGAAAGTTGTTGATGAAATGGCGGGGCTTACAATGAGCCAGACGGTCGGTAAAATCGGCGGAACAAAAAGCCTCGCTACTATTCTCAACAGAGCCAGTGTTACACTGAGCAAAGAGATTCTTGAAAACATTGAACAGCGTGACGCTGATGTTGCGCTGGAAATAAAACGGCTGATGTTCCTGTTTGAGGATGTGATAAATATCCAGGATAAAGATATTCAGAAGATTATGCGCGAGATAGACAGGAAAGATCTTGCTCTTGCATTAAAAGTATCTGACGATAAACTGAAGAATAAAATATTTGCAAATATGTCTGAACGTGCTGCCGATCTGCTGAAAGAAGAATTACAGTATATGGGTATGGTTAAACTTAAGGAAGTCGAGTCTGCCCAGGCTAAAATTATAGATGTTATAAAATCACTGGAAGAAGCAGGCGAGATATCCCTGAACATTCGCGGAAGCAAAGAAGAAGTGTATGTCTGAGAAAATTAAAATTTCGGCTAAAACTTCAAGGATAGCTGTGACAGTAAAAGACAATGATTCCGTTAAACTTAAACAACACGACACGGCTGATGATTTTATTCAAAAACAACTTGAACAATATTATCAGCAGGGTTTTAATGAAGGTCAGAAAAAAACGCGGGAAGAGCTCGAACAGTTATTCACACAAAGTCTTCTTGATAAATATGCAGAGTTGAATATTGTCATTTCAAAATTAGATGAAAAAATTCTGCTCTATGAAAAAGAATTTGAAAACCTTGTTGTTGATCTTTCATTTCTTCTTGCAGAAGCGGTTACAAGAAGAGAGATCGAAAAACAATCTAACATTACAATAACATTAAAAGACGCTGTTAAAAAAATCCTTGGTGCTAATGAAGTTATAATAAAACTAAATCCTGATGACCACCAAGAAATTGCAGGCAGCGCTGACGCAATATTTAAAGATGATTCATTCTCACGTATAAAATTTGAAGCAGATGAACGCATTGAGAAAGGCGGTTGTTTTGTTGAAACGGAAATCGGGAATGTAGATGCAAGATTATCTACACAACTCAATGAACTTAAACGGCAATTCGATTCATACTTATCGGTGAACATGGCACAATGAGCTTATCTGACAATTATATCGACAGGTATAAAAAATTAATTTCAAGAACAGAACTCCTGAAAATTAATGGTAAAGTTTCAGACGTTATAGGTCTTGTAATAGTATCAATTGGACCCAATGTAGCTCTTGGTGAAGTATGTACCATAGTTGATAAGAACGGACATGAAGTCTGTAAATCAGAAGTAGTCGGTTTTAAAGAAGGCAAAGTATTATCAATAGCTTTGGGTGAAGTTCATAAAATTTCTCCCGCCTGTGAAATAATTGCAACCGGAAAAACTTTTACAATCGGCGTAGGTAAAGAATTGCTTGGCCGTGTGATTGACGGACTCGGCAACCCTATCGATGGTAAAGGCGAGATTTTCTGTTCATCACTCAGAAGCATACATAACGCACCGCCAAACCCGCTTGACAGAAAAAGAATCGCAGCTCCGCTTCAATCAGGAATTCGATCCATTGACGGATTGCTGACAATGGGACGCGGACAAAGAATGGGAATCTTTGCCGGCAGCGGAGTTGGTAAAAGCGTAACACTTGGTATGATAGCACGCAACACCGATGCGGATGTTAACGTCATATGCCTGATTGGTGAACGCGGAAGAGAAGTAAGAGAATTTATTGAAAAGGATCTTGGCGAAGAAGGTTTAAAACGTTCGGTCGTCATTGCTGCAACAAGTGATAAATCAGCTTTGGTAAGATTAAAAGGCGCATTCATAGGTACAACTATCGCAGAATATTTTCGCGATCTTGGAATGGATGTTGTTCTTATGATGGATTCAGTCACACGTTTTGCAATGGCACAAAGAGAAATAGGTTTAACAATTGGCGAACCACCAACAACTAAAGGATACACACCGTCAGTGTTCGCTTTACTTCCCAAATTATTAGAACGTGCAGGCAATTTAGATAATGGTTCCATCACCGGATTATATACTGTTCTTGTTGACGGCGATGATATGAATGAACCGATTGCTGATGCTGTTCGATCAATACTTGACGGACATATTGTTCTTTCACGTAAACTTGCTAACAGAGGACAATACCCCGCTGTTGATCCTTTACAAAGCGTAAGCAGGGTTATGCCCGATATAGTTTCTGCAGATCACTTTGAAAGAGTTATGGCGTTTAATGAAATTCTTGCTACTTACAAAGAAGCGGAAGACCTGATAAACATAGGAGCTTATGTTAAAGGAAGTAACCCGCAGATAGATCATGCTTTATCAAAAATAAATCATCTTCGTTCATTTCTTAAACAGGATATTAATGAAACCGCAATTTTTGCTGAATCTGTTTCAAGGCTTGAACAAATAATAGAAAAACCCTTATAAAAAGTTATGAGCAAATTCGTTTACAAATTCGAAGCTGTTAGGAATGTAAAAGAGAAACTTGAAAAAAAAGTTCAGAAGGAACTTAGTCTTATTGAGCTGCAGATAGATAACTGCAAAAAAGATTTTGAAGCTTTGGTAGAAGAAGAAATGCAGAATAAATCATCCGCAAAAAAAAGAACGAAGGTTTCGGAAATAAATTTTAATAAAGGTTATGAGCTTTATATGGAGAAAAGAAAAAAGATGGTTCTCCAGAAAATAAACGAACTGAACAAACAAAAAGAAAAAAAACTATCAGAGCTTATTCAGAAGAGTAAAGAACACAGGATATTCAATTCACTTGAAGAAAAACACAAAGAACAATTTCACCAGGAAGAGAATAAAACTGACCTTGGAAAAACTGACGAAATAGCTATTCAAAGATTTGTGAGGAATCCAAATTGAACTTAAAAATAATTTATGGCGGTACATTCCTTGCTGTATTTCTGCTGGTAACAGGCGGATTGATGTACACCAACAATGTTTATAAAAATATTTTTGCATTTGATTTTAGTTCGGTTCATCAAGCCGATTCTCTCACTAACAATAAAGACCAAAACAATTCTGATAAAAAAAATTCAGCCGGATTAAATGAACAACCAGGAACTGAATCAAAAGATCAGATTATCGATTCTTTAAAAAATCTGACCCAGTCAGGAAAAACTGATACGATCATACAAACTGTTGTGATGGATTCAAGTCTTATCGACAGTCTTTCACGCCTTCACAAACTGCTATCTGAAAAGACAAATACAATAGTTAATAAACAGCCAGATGTAGAAATAAAGCCAGTTGTTGAAACACATAACACAAAACCTGATAGTAATTATGCAGTGTGGGTAAAAAAGACTGCGGGATTGTACGAATCGATGGACTCAAAGAAGGCTGCTAAAATAATACAGAATTACTCCGATAATGTGGCAAGAGATATTATTTATTTGATTAAAAAGAAAAAGGCAGCAGAAATACTTTCGGAATTAAGCCCGGATTTTGCAACAAGGATAACAAGAGCACAATGATGAACTTCAATCCCCTATTCATAGGGCAAATCAGTACAGCAGGAACCAGCTTGGGTGTAGCTAAACTTAGCAAACCAAACTACCTGTTTTCTGATATCATCAAAGTTATTCTTGAAGATGAACCGGAGTTAAACTCACTACCTAAAATTGAAGTGTTGGAGATTACCGAACCTGAAACAACGATCAATCCGGCAAATACCGATCCTGTGCCTGAAATAAATTTACTGCCCGTAAAAAAACTTTCATCCGATTTTGCAGAATTAAATACAAAAGAACTCACGGCTTCTACTGAAATAAATCTGCCGGAGGAACCGACAACTGAATTTGAGTTTAATGAAACTGAATTACATTCATTATTTATTTCATTAACCGGAAATTCACAGATTTTAACTTCTGACAAAGATTATCAACAAACTGATCAAATTACAAAACTTATTGAATCTGCCAGGAGTTTGAAAAGTAATGAGACACTTTTAGTTAGTGTTGAAGGTCTTGAAGAACCTCTACAGGTTGAAATCAAACGCACACAAAATCCGATAAAAGATTTTTGGGTAAAGTTTAATATCCCGCAATCTTCAGACACTGAAACAACTACGACAGAAAAAAATATTAAGAATATCAATCCGTCCAATTTACCCGTGACTGAAAAAGATATGGTTTCAGAATTTGCCGGAGTACAAAACAAGCCGGTCAAAGAATTAAATGACCTCAGACTTACCGCTGATTTTATTAGCCCAAATGATGGTGCTGCTGAAAAAATAACGGATCAAAAAGTTGTTAATGAAAAAATAATTCCTGTTAAGTCCGAGACAACAACATCATTAAAGGGAAAAGATTTTCAATCGATTCCGGGAACACCCGGGATTAATAATGTTGAAGAAAATACTTCTGTTTTTACAAAAGGAAGTAACATTAATATCAACACGAATCCGGTATCCGGGAAAAATATTAAAACCAAAATTGACAGCGAGATATCTTTTAAAAAAGATTTTCCTCAACATTCGCCAAATGAGAACATTACAAAATTAACAGAACAGAAGTCTGCCGGACTAAAAGAGAGTTTTGAATCAATAAAAAATACTAAGCCCGAAATTGAAAAATCCGATACGGTTTATAAGAATTTAGAATTCCCTCGCAAACAGTCTGAGAACAAGATCACAATGGATTTAAATCCCGGTGTTAAGTCAGATAAAAATATCACTGAAGATAAACCGGTAAAAGATTCTGTTTTTTATAAGAAGTCGGAACTTCAAACAAAGGAATCAATAAATAAAAATTTTGTCGAGGGGGCTTCTACTGATGACAAACAGTTATCGCCATTTAAAACAAATGATCAGGATTTAAAAACTTTTACCGATAAAATTAAGCCGGAGTTTATTGAGAGAAATAATTCAACTGAAACGCAAAAGGTTGTGCGTTTACAGGTTACAAACAATGAAAATATCAATGTGCGTGATCTGCTTTCATCCGTTCAAAAAACAGATGTTAAGATGAATAGAGATTTTCAGAATCCGGACATCAAAAACAGAAATGCTGAAACAAGTGATCTTCATTCAAAACTTGAAAAAGATTTGCTTCGTGTAAATTCTAAAGTTGATTTTGATAAAAACATCAATCCTAAAAAAGACTTACAATTTCCAGGGACAATAAATACCGAAAAAGAAGATTCATTTAAAAAACTATCCGGATTAGATAAACCTGTTCTTAATCAGAAAGTAGTTGATAAATCTTTTACCTCATTGCATACCCAATCTGATGAGATCAACAAAACAACTTATTCGGTTTCTGCAGAATCTGATTCAAAAAATAATCCTGAAATTTCTAAAAATGTAAATAAGAATTCCCTCAAAAATAATTCAGCAGCAAAAACATTTATTGAAACTGAGAAGCTTGTATCTGATAAGTCTTTCTTGAATGAACCAGATACGGTTAATAATGAAAAAGCTGCAGCAAAAGAGGATGTTAAAAATTCTGCTTATCCTGATCCTAAAAAAAATACTAGTTCATCAGAGGACTTCAAACCTGCTCTTAAAGAACAAAACACTTTGACCGGGAATTCAAAAACTCTTAACAATGGTAATCACAAAAATGTACATCCGTTAGAAAGTCAACCCGTTGAAACAGAATCGGTTCAACTGAAAGAGAACATTAGCTTAAATCAAGATCCTGGTAGAGATATTTTGTTAAAAACAGGTAATAACCAGATACAATCAAAGACGCAGAATAATCTGAACTTAAATCCTGAAGAGGAATTACCGGCACAGTATTTAAAATCCGAAAAGAAAATTAATTCAGAGGTTGAATTAAAAAATGAAAAATCCAATAGTGATTCAACAGTCTCTGAAAATATTAAAATAAAAAATACTTTAACAGAAAACAGTTTTACATCAGCAGATGGGAACAAAAACAATTCTGAACCGGAACACAAAAATAATCCGGTTTTTAATTCTGTCACAGAATCAGAACAAAAGGTTAATTCAAAAGACCAATCTTTAAAGGAAATTGTTTCGAGTGAAACAAAAGTTGACCAGGCTTCGAAACCTGATATGAAGGAAATCAACTTTGTTTCAAAAGAGAAAATCACTACTGATACAAAACACTTGAATGAAACTTTTAAAACAATACGTTCATCCGAGATTGTAAAAGAGATTGAAAATTTTACCAGACAGGGTGAAACAAAAACAATAACATTCAAGGTAGTACCCGAAAGTCTTGGCAAAATAAAAGTATCACTCGATGTTACTGAACTAACAGCAAAAGCAACAATTGAAGTTGAAACCGAGGCAGTTAAACAGATTGTTCAATCGAATATTGAAACACTTAAACAATCATTAACACAAAACGGAATTACCGTTAGTACGATCAGCGTTTCATTAAACGGCAGTTACCAAAAACAAAACCGGAATGTTGATACTAAACGAAAAGTAAATGAAGGTACTGAAGATAAACGGATTGATACCGAACAGGAATCATTTACCAGCAGGAAAATGGGTTACAACACTTACGAATATTTAGTTTAGGAGGAAGAATGTTAACAGGAATATCAGGTTCATCGACAAGTCCGGTTTATGCTGAAGCAGGTGCAAACGGAGTTCTTGGCAAAGATGATTTTATGAAACTTCTTCTTACCCAGTTAAGATACCAGGATCCGTTAAGTCCGCTGGGTGGTGCAGAGTTTGCAGCTCAGTTAGCACAGTTCAGTTCACTTGAACAACTTTCAAATCTTAACCAGTTGATGACACAAAGTGTTGATGCAAACTATTACCTGACACAGTCCATCAACAATACAATGACGGCAACATTAATTGGAAAGGAAGTAAAACTGCTTGGTGACAAAATAAATTTCTCAGGGCAGGATGAAGTAAAACTCGGTTATAAACTTCCTGCAGATGCTTCCACTGTTACTATAAACATCTACGATAAAAACGGCGTTTTAGTAAGAACAATCGAAGATGTTCCAAAAGATGCAGGTGACCATAAACTTTCATGGGATTTTCTCGATAATAATGGTAATGAAGTACCACAAGGTGAATACAGGTTTGAAATAAAAGCTAAAACAATGGACGAAAAGGAAATGGCTGTCGAATCATATAAATGGGGAACTATTAACGGACTGAGGTTCAGTGAGTATGGTACCAAATTATTGGTTGACAACATTGAATACTCTTTATCCGATATTCTTGAGATCATTAGTCCATCCGGAACAGGTGGAGGAGGCGAAGAATAATGGCTGAAATTAACGGTATTAGTGTACCATTCATTCCGATAGTAAAAAACGATACTCTCTCGAGAGTAAGTTCAACTCCGGACAGTTCAGTTAGTTTCGATTCAATATTTCAGCAGGAACTTGAAAAAGTAAAATTCTCTAACCATGCACTTAAAAGATTAGAATCCAGAAATATCACACTGGGATCAGAAGAAATTAATAAAATTAATTCTGCAGTTGAAAAAGCAGAATCAAAAGGATCTAAAGATTCACTGGTAATGATGCAGGACACGGCTTTCATTATCAACATCCCGAACAGAACAGTAATAACAGCTTTGCCCGTTGGTGAATCTAACGAAAACGTGTTCACAAATATTGACAGCGTAGTTTTTGCGTAGTAATTAAATAACAATAACAAAGAGCGGGACCTTTTGAGGACGCTCTGTTCCGGCTGACTGACTGATGCCGGGATAAATAACTTAAAAACCTTAGGAGGTTAAAATGGCACTTCTCAATTCTCTATTCGCAGGCGTATCTGGTTTACGTAATCATCAATCAATGATGGACGTTATTGGCAACAACATCGCCAACGTTAACACAATCGGATTCAAAGGTTCACGTGTAACATTCAGCGATACTTTTAACCAGTTTGTAAAAGCCGGAACAAATCCAACAGAAACAACAGGTGGAACAAACTCATTCCAGATCGGTCTTGGAATGAAAATAAATTCGATCGACAGAAATTGGAACCAGGGAACTTTTGAACGAACAGGAATTGCAACTGACTTAGCATTGCAGGGTCCTGGTTTATTTGTACTTAAGAGTGACGGACAGAATTTCTTCTCAAGAGCAGGTGCTTTTGTATTTGATGCAGATGGCAAACTTGTCAGCCCGCAGAATGGCGCAATTGTTCAGGGTAAAGTTGCAAATGATGAAGGTGTTGTTCCTCCGGGAAATAATCTTGAAGATATCATCATTGATACAAATCTTAAACTGCCTGCAGTTGCAACTACATTGATAGAATGGGGCGGTAATTTAAAAAGTAATTCAGTGTTAACAAGAACTGAAGAAGTTATACAAAGAGGAAATATAAATTCATCTTTACCTGGTCCGTTTGAAACAACAACAACAGTTTACAACGAATTGGGAGAAGCATATTCATTAAGAATGTCATATGCTAAAACAGCTAACCCGGATGAATATACATTAACATGGGAAGTTCTTGACAGTGAAACTCCACCCAACCAGGTAGGCACCGGTCAAATAACACCTTTACAATTTGAAGATGATGGCAGCGGGAACTGGAATCTGAATGCAGCTTCAGTGGCTTTATTTAACGGTACAAACAACAGAGTAAATATCCCAAGCAGTAATCTTGATTTTACTTTTGATGCAACTGAAATCACACAGAATTCTGCAACCTCAACATTAAGCCTATCTGCAGACGGCAACAGACAACCTAACATAGTAACCGGTGCAGTTACAATATTTGATTCGTTAGGAACCTCACACCAGGTTACAATACGATTTACAAAGATCGGAGATAATCAATGGCTATTCAAAGCATCAGTTCCAGCCACAAGTACTGATAACGGACTTGAAGCATTCACAACAGGTTCAGTAACATTCAATCCTGATGGTACATTAGATCCGGCAAACATATCCCCAACCAATCCGCAGTTGACATTTACTCCTAAAGGCGGCGCAAATCCTGTTGTGCTTGATCTGGATTTCGGTCAGGGATTTGAAGGTATTACCCAGACATCTGCAAGTTCAGTAATAAGTGCATTAAGCCAGAACGGCGCTGCATCTGCATCACTTTCAAATATTAACATAGATCAGTACGGAAACATAGTCGGTATATTCTCTAATGGTAATTCACGTACACTTGCACAGGTAATGGTTGCAACATTCAAAAACTTAAATGGTTTGATAAGTGTAGGTGACAATATGTACACCGCTTATGCAAACTCGGGAGAACCAAGAATTGGTGCCCTTGGTGAAGAAACAGGAACCACAGTTCAATCAGGTGCGCTTGAACAATCAAACGTTGATCTTTCAGAAGAGTTCACAAAAATGATAGTATCACAGAGGGGATTCCAGGCTAACGCCAGGGTGATTACCACTGCTGATACTTTACTACAGGAAATTACCAATCTAATTAGGTAACACGCACATAACCTCCCACATAAGCCCGCTTTAAGCGGGCTTTCTTTTTATTCAGCTATTTCAGCCAGATGTTGAATAGTAACCACTTAGTAAAAAAAACTACTTAAAATCTTATTCCTTAAAGAAAATTTTTAATGGCATATCTATTGAGTAATAATTACCACTTATGGATACAAAAGACGAAAAACCCGAAACAACAGAAACAACTGAAGTAACCACTGAAAAAAAGAAATCAGCTATTAATATGAAGATATTTATTTTCGGTGTTCCTCTGTTCATACTTCAATTGTTAATAGTGTACTTCGTAACAGCCAATATACTGATGAGTAAGATACATCAGAACAATTCTGAAAATGCTGGAAGCGAAAGCAACGGTCAACATGAACAAAACGTTGACTCATTAAAACAAAACACAAATGATGTTGAACTTGGAAAGTTCATTTATCTTGTTGAAGACGTAATTGTTAATCCCGCGGGCACTGAGGGAAAAAGATTTCTTCTTACAACTGTTGGTTTTGATATAAGTTCTGAAGAGGAAATGAAAGAACTGCAAAGCAAGGAAGTTGTAGTAAAAGATATGGTTATTTCAAAACTTTCTTCAAAAGATATTGCACAACTGAACAATACATCATACCGCGATACAATCAGAACTGAATTATCTGCAGAACTGAAAAAACTGATTCCACGCGTACAAATAAATAACATTTATTTCAGTAAATATATTTTTCAATAACCATGGCAGAAGTACTATCCCAGCAGGAGATTGATCTTCTCCTTAATAAAATGAAAGACGGTACGGCGGAAGAACCGGCACCGGCAGAAAACAAAGAAGTAATACCTTTTGATTTCAGGCTGCCGAACCGGATATCTAAAAACCAGCTCCGCACTTTGAAAAATATTCACGAAAATTTTTCGGAGAGTTTTGCGTCATTTCTCGTCAGCAAACTGCAGGCAATCGTTAACATCAATGTTACTTCAGTAGATCAGATCTATTATTCGGAATATGTGCTTTCTGTTTCCAATCCTGCCTGTTTATTTACGTTTGAAATTAACAATACAGATATAAAAGGTATCCTTGAATTAAGTCCTGACTTTGCATTTGCTCTTGTTGACAGACTGCTTGGGGGTAACGGAAGCGGAACCAAATCAAATAAAATAATTACACCTATCGAGCAAATGGTTTTAAATGTTGCTGTTGAACGAATAATGCTCGATCTGAAAAAAGCCTGGCAGACGATAGATTCTTTTGACTTTTCAGTTGAGCGATTTGAACCGGATATAGATTTTGCCCAGATAACATCACAGAGCGAATCTGTTCTTCTTATCACTTTTGAAATTAGTTTCGGGGAACAGAGTTATATGATGAATCTTTGTTTTGCATTATTTGCTTTCGATTCAATACTGACAAAGATGTCGTCACAAAAACTTTCAGCAATACGACCGGGAAAATACCAGGGAACAACAGCGCAGGAAATCATATCTGCCCAGTTATATAAAACGGTTTTACCCGTATCGGTTGAATTCGGCAAATCAAAAATTACTATAAAAGAACTTATGGAACTGCAAAAAGGTGATGTGATAAAACTTGAAACAAAGACAACTGACGAACACAAAATTAAAATAGGAAATAAAGAAATGTTTCTCGGCAGAGCCGGAACGGTAAACAATAAAAGAGCTGTAAAGGTTACAGAACGAATTGAAAATAAAGACAATTTACTTTAAGGTATAATCATGAGTGAAGAATTAAAAAATCAAAATAATCCTGTCCCCTCTTCTGAAAGCGATAATGGAACATCAAAAATAAGCGGAGCCATTGCTGATTTTGATGAGTTCGATGAATCCTTTAAACACGGGGCTTTTGGTGAAGACAAGCTTGACTTCCTGAAAGATCTTCAGTTGAATGTTTATATCGAACTTGGCAAAACACAAATGCAGATTAAGGATGTTCTTGAACTTGAACGCGGATATGTGATTGAACTTGACAAACTTGCCAGCGAACCAGTTGATATTTATGTGAACAATAAAAAAATAGCTGAAGGTGAAGTTGTTGTAATTGATAAACATTTCGGAATAAGAATTACAAATCTTCATGATACAAATAACCGGCTTAAAGGACTTTATTAATGTCATTCTTTGATATCATAAAAACAGTTCTGCCTCTTATTTTTTTATTGGGTTTCCTTTACCTGGTTCTCTACCTCGTTAAAAAATATTCATTTTCATTCAGGGGAAAATCCGTAAAGATGCTGAATGTAAATGTGTTAGCCACTCAAATGATATTACCCAAAAAATTTATTTCAATAGTAAAAGTTCAGGATAAAATACTTGTGCTTGGTGTCAGCGAAGCTTCCATTACACTGCTTAAAGAACTGGATTATAATGGTGAGACAGACCAGGAACAATTTCTTTCAGATGCACCCGAAAAACTGAACTTCAAAGATATGTTCAAAAAAAATCTTGGTATTAAATGAACAAGCGCCTGCTATTCGTACTGATAATCTTCTTCGTTCTTTTTGCTGGCTCAACCCCTGCTCAGCAGAACCCGACGATAACATTGCCTAAAATCGGTATTGATGTAGGCGCTTCTGATTCACCTCAGGATATTTCTGTTACTCTTCAGATACTTTTGTTAATGACTATCCTCTCCTTAGCTCCATCAATAATGATTATGACAACCTGTTATCTCAGGATAATTATTGTCTTCCATTTTTTGAAAAGCGCTATGGGAACCCAGTCAATGCCGCCCGGTCAATTGCTAGCCGGAATAGCTTTGTTCATTACATTTTTTGTTATGGCACCCACCTGGAAACAGGTTAATGATGAAGCACTGAAACCTTTGATGGACGGTAAAATAACCGTAAATGAAGCCTATGATAAAGGAATAGTACCTATCAGAGATTTTATGTTCCGCAATGTAAGAGATGAGGATCTTGAATTGTTTATCGGACTTGCTTCGATGGAACGACCTTCAAACAGAAATGAATTACCTACTTACATAGTTGTTCCGGCATTTGCCATAAGCGAATTAAGAGCTGGATTTATAATCGGGTTTTTTCTGTTCATTCCATTCTTAATGGTTGATATGATCATCTCAAGCATACTTATGTCGATGGGAATGATGATGCTGCCGCCAATGTTAATCTCACTGCCATTTAAAATATTATTGTTCATCCTTGTTGACGGATGGAATCTGATTATCGGTTCGGTAGTAAGGAGTATCCAGTAATGACAGAAGAACTTATCGTTGAAATTATGAAGGATGTATTCTTCACAACTTTCCTGATATTACTTCCGGTGCTTGGAGTTTCATTGGTTGTGGGAGTAATAATATCAATCTTCCAGTCTGCTACTTCAATCCAGGAAATGACATTAACATTTGTACCCAAAATTTTAATAACTGCACTGGCTATAATATTCATGCTGCCATGGATGCTTGAAAAGATGATAAACATTACCCTCAAATTTTTCACAATGTTTACCACGGTAATAAGATGACAAACATTCTTGTTGCTGATTTTGTTTTGGTCCTTCTGATCTTTTTAAGAATAGTTTCAGCAATGGTTGTGTCACCAATATTCAGCAATAAAGCATTTCCCGTTCTGCCAAAAATCTTTATTTCATTTATTATTGCTTACATAGTTTTTTTATCGATTGATACAACACAGGTAAAATTTGATATAAGTGTGTGGTCACTTTTCTTCTTTGGTTTTAAAGAAATACTTACAGGGTTAATCATCGGGTTTATGATGAACTTTGTTTTTTACGGAATTTCATTTGCCGGTCATATAATTGGTTTTGATATGGGACTTACAATTGCAGATGTATTCAATCCAATGGAAGAAACAAACAATAATGTTATAGGTGAAGTTATCTACATCTCCGCACTGCTTATTTTCTTTCTTATAAACGGACATCATTACGTTATAAGAGGGTTGGCATTTTCTTTTTCGGTGGTACAGCTTGGAAAATTTTCGATGAACGCTTCGGTTTATGAACTTCTTATAAAATATTCCGCTTCAATTTTTATTATAGCAGTAAAAGTTGCATCACCTATACTTGTTTCATTCTTTCTTGTATCACTTGCAGAAGCCGTTGCTGCACGTGTAATGCCGCAGGTGCAGATCTTTTTTGTAACACAGCCTTTAAAGATCGGAATAGGACTTTTACTGATCATAGCTGCTGTTCCGTTCTTCATATATGTAATTAAAATTCTGTTAAAGGACTATGAGAATAATCTTTACACACTTGTTAAAGCAATGGGTACATAATGGCTGAAGTTGACGGACAGGAAAAAACCGAACAAGCGACCAGCAAAAAACTTCAGGAAGCCCGTGACAAAGGGCAGGTCGCTAAAAGTATGGAGATCAATTCTTTCGCCATCTTTACTACCGGTTTACTTATCATACTTATGAGCCAGAATTATTTCGGCAGTCAGTTCTATAAAATGTCGACAAACATTTTTGACTCACTTGATGTCCTTGAAATAAATGTGGATATGATACAGGGTTATGCCGCCCAGGCACTTGCTTTTTTTGTAATTACAGTCGGCCCTGTCTTCGCAGGAATTTTTGTGATTGCTCTTATCGCAGGTATATCACAGGTAGGTTTTAAGATCAGTGTAAAATCTCTGAAGCCGAAGTTTAATAAACTGAATCCCATCACAGGATTTAAGAATTTATTTTTTTCATCGAGATCTGTTGTAGAGTTTTCAAAATCATTTGTAAAACTTATTCTGATTGGTTTATTCACATATATTGTACTTTATGATTTTGTCGTCAATTCAACTTCACTTACTGAATTAACTGTGCCTGAAATAGTGACCTACCTTCTTGATGCAGCATATTCATTTTTATGGAAAGTCGCATTGGTATTTGCTGTGCTTGCAGCGATAGATTTTCTGTATCAAAGAAAAAAGTTTAATAAAGAAATGATGATGACCAAACAGGAAGTAAAAGAAGAATTTAAACAAAGCGAAGGTGATCCTTTAATAAAATCAAGGATCAAAAAACTCCAGTTTGAAGCTGCGAAAAAGAGAATGATGCAGAATATTCCAAAAGCTGATGTGGTAATAACAAACCCCACACACTATGCAATAGCACTTAAGTAT
>JAEXTA010000121.1 GCA_023453665.1 Bacteroidota bacterium
GGATTGTTTCAATTTTTTTAGAGATAGTCGGCACCTTTGATGAAACCTTAATCCACATACTTATAATACCATTCTCTGCAATAGCCGCACTCTCAGCATATTCAATTATTAAAAGGTTTTCTGAAGATTCAGTTGTCACTACAATTTTTCTTATTGTAACTCCGTCTTTTATGCTGATGTCTCACGTAGTTATGACCGATATTCCTACCCTCGCATTTTTTTTAATGTCCGTTGGTTTTTTTCTTTACGGAATTGAGAATGATTCTACATCGAGACTTATTCTTTCGGGAGTATCTGCAACTTTTGCCTGGGCTATATCATATCAGGCTTTGTATTTATTATTACTTTTTCCTGCATATTTATATATAAATAAATATAAACTGAGTTTGAAAAGCCTGATACCGGTTTTTATCCCGTTGGCATTTTTTATTGCGTGGTGTGTAGAAACTGCAATCAGTTTTGGTGTTCCTCATCCTTTTGTTTCAATACTCTGGGGAAAAGCACCTGATGTATTTTCACTCAATTATATTCTTCCCAGAATAGTTGCCAACATTAACGCAATTGGGGCGGTAACAATATTTTCCCTGTTCGTTTTGTTCGTATATATGTCACAAAAATTTTACCGGATATTAAGTATCGTTCTGTTGTCTTTTATATTCATCATTGCGGTTATTTTTATGGAAGGTTATTACATTTCACATAAAATTTTATTCGCATTTTTTCTTACAACTGGTCTTGTTTTACTGATCAGAAGCGTAGAGTGGCTGATTACATCAGTGAAAGAGAAAAACAATAAACATGTTTTTCTTGCTTTCTGGGCACTATCATTCTTTACTGCTATCGCTTTGATTATGCCGTTGGGTATAGCACGATACCTGTTACCATGTTTGCTTCCGTTTATTTTGATGATAGTTAATGATATAAAATCATTTTTCCCTTCTATCCATAAGAAAGTCCTCTTAACCGGTATATCACTTACGCTGGTCATCGGATTTTTACTTTCATCAGCTGATTACCAATACGCTAATGTTTATAAAAAATTTGCTGATGATATCAAAACTAAATTTCCTGAGGAAACAATCTGGTTTTCAGGTGAGTCAGGATTCAGACTTTATATGCAGAATAAAGGATTCAGGTATCTGCTCATTAACGATGAAAGACCACAAGCAGGCGATATTATTATTGTTCCAACTGAAATATGGCCTGTAAAACTATCTGTCATAAAAGATCGTTCAAAATTAGTTGAACGAATTGCATACAACTCGGAGTTTCCTTTCCGGATATTAAACCAGGAAGCGCGTGCAGGATTTTACATGCACATCGGGGCATTATTACCATATTCAATTTCGCGAAGCAGGTTTGAAGAGTTTTCTGTTTATAGGGTATATGAGTCTACTATTGAATAATTCCGGATCAATTAAATGTACATTGAACTTATAGCATTAGGAGGTATTTGCTGGACAATTACATACATTCTGATAATTGTCAAAGGATTCAAAGATAAAACTTATGGAATGCCTGCTGCTGCATTGGTAGGAAACATTACATGGGAATTTCTTTACAGTTTTAAATACATTCCACCTGATATTCAGTTCTATAATAATTTAGTATGGTTTTCTTTTGACTTAGTAATCCTTTATCAATTGTTCAGATACTGGAAAACTGATTTATCATACATACCTTCAAAAGTATTTTATCCATCAATGATATTTTTTTTATTTGTTGGTTTGATGATCCATTATTTTATTGCGAAGGAATTTACTCCGGCAAACGGTGCTGCTTATTCCGGATTCGGACAAAATGTTTTAATGTCTATTTTATTTCCTTTTATGTTATTCAGACGACGATCATTGCACGGTCAATCCATCAGCATCGCACTAATGAAATTGATTGGAACTCTTGGACCGGCTGCTGCATTTTATTTTTTCCCGGTTGATCTAGCCGGGTCAAAATTGATGGCATTTATGTTTGTATTAATATTTATTTTTGATCTTATATATCTTATTTGCGTAATACTTGTAAAGAATGGTAAACTATTTTCATTAACTGATAATAAAGCTGATGTGGAAGTTAACAGCTTATGAGTAATCGAAAACAACCTAAACTCAGTATTATAGTCCCGGTTTATAATGAAGAGAAAACCCTCTCCATTTGTATTGAACGAGTGCGGGCAATAGAAGATGAAAATCTTTCTGTTGAGATAGTGGTAGTCAATGATTGTTCTACAGATGAAAGCCTTAAAGAAGCTGAAAATATTGTCAGGAAATATTCTAACGTAAAATTGATTAACCATGAAATAAACCAGGGCAAAGGCGCAGCAATAAGAACCGGCATCAAACATACTACCGGTGATTTTATTGCAGTACAGGATGCTGACCTTGAATATAATCCGAAAGAATTAAGAAAATTAATTGAACCGCTTATTGAAGATGAAGCTGATGTTGTACTGGGCTCAAGATATTTAACCGGTGATCTTCACAGGGTACTTTATTTCTGGCATACGCAAGGAAACAGGTTCCTGACTTTTCTCTCAAATATGTTTACAGATTTAAACCTGACAGATATGGAGACTTGTTATAAAGTATTTAAAGCTGGTGTGTTAAAGACTATTGAAATTGAGGAGAACCGTTTTGGATTTGAACCTGAAATAATCGCAAAGATAGCACAGATGCGTTTGCGTGTTTTTGAAATGGGAATTTCATACCGTGGAAGAACTTATGAAGAAGGTAAAAAAATCGGTTTAAAAGATGCCTTCAGAACGTTGTACTGTATTCTTCATTATAACGGACACAACGCACCGGTTCCGCTTCAATTTATAATTTATGTTATACTGGGTGGTATTGCAGCTCTTGTAAATCTTGTATTATTCACTTCATTGTATTCATTAAAAGTTCCGGTTGAGTATTCTGCGCCAATAGCATTCGTCACCGGCGCAGTGGTGAATTATATTCTCATAATCCTTCTTCTATTCAGGCATAAAGCAAGATGGAGTACACCAGTAGAACTTATTCTTTATACACTCGTGGTTGCTTTTGTTGGAGTGTTTGATCTTGGAATAACTGTAACAATGTTAAAGTCCGGATTTTCACCTGAGATTTCCAAATCTGTGGCAAGCATTCTTGGCGTGTTACTAAATTTCAGTGCAAGAAGGTTTATTGTATTCCCTGAACCATCACCAGGACCCTGGAAACCACAGAATCCATTTGCTACCAAAGGATAAAACTGAATGCAAGCTGATTCGGGCAAAAATCAAAATTATCCAAAAGTAATATCAGTACTTCTGATTCTTTTTCTATTAACTAATCTTGCATTCGCATTACTCCAGGTTTACAACTCTCCTTATGATCATGATGAATTCCAGCACGTACACATCGCCTGGAATATCTTTAATGATAAAATAATTTATAAAGATTTTTTTGAGCATCATGGCCCTGTCTTTCCATTATTGAATGGATTATTATTTGATTTGTTTGATCTTAAACCTGCCCTGAACACACTGGTATTTTTTCGTTTAGTAAGCTTCACATTACTAACAATAATGATTTTCCTGGTTTACCTTATTTCAACAGAATACTTCAAGACAAAACCTGCCGGATTATTTTCGGCAGCAATCTTTTCAGGTTTGTTATTTATCCGGGAAGCTGCAACAGAAATTCGGCCTGATGTAATTCAAAATGTTTTTTGGCTGGCTGGTATTTATCTATTACTCATTAATCTAAGAAAGAACAAAAAAATTATAACTTATTCTGCCGGCGTTTTACTTGGGGCTTCATTTATGACGAATGCAAAAGCTGGGTTAGGTATTGCGGCAGTATATATTTTCTTCTTGATATTCTTCCTTCGTTATAAAACAGAACATAAGAAAATTGTACCTGAACTGATAACATTATTTTCGGGAAATGTTACAGCGTTTGTTATTGTTGCTTTATATTTCTATTTGAATAATTCTTTCAAAGAATTCTTTTTTTATAACTACGAATTTAATTTTATAGCATTAAAGGAATATCATTCAAGAAATTTAAGGGAGTATGCCGGAATATTATTAAAGCAGCAGCCGGTATTTGTACTGGCAGCATTGACCGCGATGATCATTACATTAAAAAAATTGTTTACAAAAAATGTTGATGAAGAATCACGGAAGGTTTTATTTGTATTCGTTATTTCTGCATTAACATCGGCAACTATTTTCCTTGGCTTATATAAACAACAGTACCTTATATTCCTTCCATTACTATGTGTGGTTATTTACCAGTTGATCATGTATTTATCCACTTATAACAGACAAAATCTTAATCACCGTTTATTAAAATCAATAACAATTGTTCTACTTACGGGTAGTTTACTATGGGCTTCAATTTCAGAAACATACTTTGTTCCTTCCGAAGAACAAAAACAGCAAAATAATTTAACTCAGTTTATTCTGGATAAGTCTGAACGGACAGAACCTGTGCTTTTCTTATGGAATAACTATGGTGGTTATATGTTTAATGAAGACGTACAGTTTTTCTGGCTGGAGAACGAAGGATTTAAGCCGCTGTTTAATAAAATTTCAGGCTACGATGTTTTTGGCAATAATCTTATTGAAATTCTTAAGAAAAAAAATGTCAGGTTTCTAGTGACACAGCAAAAACATCTTAAGGCGGTTCTTTCACCTGGCGCATTTGAGTTTATCCTGCAAAACTATAATAATGAAAATGAGTTCAACGGGCGTTTGTGGATTCGTAATCAATAATTCTGATAAAACATTTCTTATTCGTTACAATCATCTTAAATTGCTTGCAAGAATTTAACGAGGTATTCAATGGATGAATTTTTATTAGCAGCAATAGCTGAAGCAAGAAAAGGCTCACGCAACGGTGGAATTCCAATTGGATCAGTCCTTGTCAGGGATAAAAAAATAATAGGTAAAGGACATAATAAACGCATCCAGGAAAATAACCCTATACTTCATGCCGAAATCGATTGCCTGGCATCTGCAGGAAGAATAGGTTCTTATGAAGGTACAACTTTGTACTCAACACTGATGCCCTGTTACCTGTGTGCCGGAGCAATAGTTCAGTTTGGTATTAAAAAAGTTATAGCAGGTGAATCAAAAAATTTTCCCGGTGCAGTCGATTTTCTATTGTCACATGGTGTTGAAGTTATTGATTCGGGAAATGAAGAGTGTATTGAACTGATGTCTGATTTTATAAAAAATAATGAGAGACTCTGGTTTGAAGATATCGGGAAAACCTGATCAACTTTTTTATTGAATATCTTCAGTGAAGGTGGGTACTGAAATGGTATCGATAATATTGTCTTTCTCAACTATAACTGCGCTTAATTTATTTCCTGTATAAACTGATGTATCGATATACGCAACATTATTTGATTTAAGATAAGTTACTTCCTGCTGTCTTGTATGACCTACAATCTGTAATTTTTCAATATCAAGAAGTTCATCTCTTGTCCATAAAATTCCATGTTCACTCATCAGTTCCGATCTTAAAAAAGGATCAAGTGAGTCAATCTTATCAAAAAAATTTTTACCAAGTTTCGATTTATAGTGAATTGAAATACCAGCGTGTGAAATGAAACAATCACGCAGGTAATAGAAAAATGGTGCCTTAACGATTCTGTCCAGGTGAACAGATATGCTGTCAAATCGTCCGCTGTAAGAATTTATAGTCTTATCTGATCCGTTATACATCCATATGCGCCCGAGTTCATGGGAAGAATCTTTAATGAAGTAATAAAACATCAAATCATGGTTGCCGGCGGTAAAATTTATTTTTTCATTGATGATGAACTCGATAACTTCATAGCTGAAGTTTCCCCTGTCGACAAGGTCACCAACAGAATAAATGTTTATATAAGGATACTTTTTCCGAATCCGGCTAACTAATTCCTTAAGCGTGTTAAGACATCCGTGGATATCCCCTATAACTGCTACCATAAGGGATTAAATGAAATAATTCTTTTTAGCATAAAAGGTCAGTTCATCTCGGAACGCCGGATGCGCTATGTTTATAAGTGATCGGGCGCGCTCCTGAACTGTCTTTCCAAACAAGTAAGCTATTCCATATTCGGTGACTACATAATGAACATCACCTCTTGAAGTTACAACACCTGCACCAGGTTTAAGCATCGTAACGATTCTTGAGATAGAGTTGTCTTTAGTTGCTGATGGAAGAGCAATAATTGGTTTACCGCCCTCAGATCTTGATGCCCCGCGTATAAAATCCACCTGTCCGCCAATACCGCTGTATAGTTTTGTTCCTATAGAATCAGAACATACCTGTCCGGTCAGATCAATTTCTATTGCGGAATTTATCGCAGTCATTTTGTAGTTCTTTGCAATAACAAATGGATCGTTCACATATTCCTGCGGATGAAATTCAATTATGGGATTATTGTGAATGAAGTCGTAAGTTTTTTTTGTACCGAGTACAAAGCCTGCAATTATTTTTCCCGGATGAAGAGTTTTTCTCTCACCATTTATTATTCCGTTTTCTACTAATTCAATTAACCCGTCAGAAAACATTTCAGTGTGAACGCCAAGATCTTTTCTGTTACCAAGATATTTAAGGACGGAATCAGGAATAGCACCAATACCCATTTGCAGAGTTGCGCCATCCTCTATCAGACTTGCAACCTGTTCACCTATTTTATCATAAACTTCAAGCTGATCTTTACTTGTGTCCGGATCAACCTGCGGCAGTTCTTTAATCACCTCATCATATTCAACTATGTGATGAATTTTATTTATGTGAATGAAACAATCACCAAGTGCTCGTGGCATCTCACTGTTAACTTGTGCGATTATAATTTTAGCCCGGTCTGCGGCTGCTTTAATTGTACCAACATCAACACCGTAACTGCAGAAACCATGTTCATCGGGCGGAGATACGTTTAACAGGCAAACATCAACATCAATCACGCCCTTCTTGAACATCAACGGAACTTCTGAAAGAAAAATCGGTATGAATTCCGCACGTCCTTCATTTACAGCTTTACGGGTATTAGCTCCAATAAAGAAGGCTTTGTGTTTAAAGTGTTTTTCCATTCCCGGTGCAGCATAAGGAAGTTCGCCAACTATCAGTATGTGATATACTGTTACATCATGCAGTTCATCTTTCCTTCTTACCATTGCTCTTACAAGTTCTAAAGGAACTGCACAGCCAGGTTGTACAACTACATTATCACCGGATTTTATAACCTTAACAGCCTCATCGGCAGTAACTGTTTTTTGATTATATATTCTTAAAATATTTGTCGGCAGTGTATGTTTGGTTCTTTTTTCTTCCAATGTCAGCATAATTTTTTTGTTTTTAAATATCAATCTTTTTATTAGTTGGTAGAGAATACTCTCAATCTTCTGTATTCAATGTTAAAAATACTTGCTATTGGTTCGTTTGAACAATATCCGAGATATGTACAAACACCTTTAGCTAAACCTTCATCACCAAGCAAAGCTTCTGATAATCCATTATCGGCAATATTCTGTATATAATTAAGTGCCGCGTTATTCAAACCATAGCTGGCTGTTCTCGATACTAACGCAGGCATATTCGGCACACAGTAGTGAATAACATCGTGGAGCGTGTAAACAGGATTTGAAAGAGTTGTAATACGACTTGTTTCTATACATCCGCCCTGATCTATTGATACATCAACTATAACGGATCCTTTTTTCATTTCTTTTACCATGTCTTCGGTAACCAGATGAGGAGTTTTTTCGCCTTTGATTAAAACTGCTCCTATCAGTACATCAGCAAATTTAACACCTCTTGTTATGGTATAAGGATTAGCCATTACAGTAGTGACTCGTTTCTTAAAAAGTGAATCAATCTTACGTAACCTGTTTAAGTCTTTATCAATCACTATTACCTGAGCTCCTCTTCCAACAGCAGCTCGTGCGGCGGTTGTACCAACGACTCCTGCGCCAAGTATTACAACAGCAGCCGGTGCTACTCCCGGAATTCCGCCAAGCAAAATTCCCCTTCCGCCTTTAACTGAACTTTCCAGGTATTTTTCTGCAATCTGTATGCATAACTGTCCTGCAATTTCACTCATTGAATGGAGTACAGGAAGTCCGATTGTGTTTTCAATTAATTCGTATGCGATGGCAGTGATATTTTTTTTAAGAAGCTGATCGATGACATTTTTTTTGCCAACTGCCAGATGAAGAGATGAAAATAAGATCTGGTTTTCCTGAAGTAAACTACATTCCTCCTCACTTAGAGGCGCAACTTTAACCATCATTTCAGCACGACCATAAGCTTCTTCCGTGCTGTAAACAATATTTGCCCCGGTCTTTAAATAATCTTCATCACTGAAGTGACTGCCTTCACCTGCACCACTTTGTATGTAAACAGTGTGACCGGCTCTAATGAGTGAATCGACTCCGGCAGGAGCTAATGCTACTCTTTTTTCTTCGTGGAGTGTTTCTTTAGGAATCCCTATTCTCATCGATAAATTCTCCTTTTACTTGCGGTAAAATTACCGATAAAGCCCCAGATTTTCAAACTCAGAATGATCGTAAGTTGACTTAACCATGATATTTGACAGATGAGAAATTCAAATTAGGTTGGCATTAGCATATTGAATTTACAGTAGTGACAAATTCTTCACTATCTTAAATTTTGAAGAGTTTCATAAGTCAGATTAAAATCTTCCGGGGCAACCTGATAAAATGCACTTAGCTGATGAATCATTTTTTGCAGTTCTTTACAGTCGGGGAGCGCCGAAGATTTAGATATCATTTCTATCGGCATTTTCTTAACAAGATTATCGTAAAGATCTTCCACTTCATCCTGTGCTATCTGAAAACTCAACGAAATATTATCATAAAGTTCCTGCTTTACCGAACTTAAAGTTTTATAAGAACTGAGATGTCTTATGATAACATCACTAAATAATTTTAATGTACTGCAAATAGTACCAGGTTCAAATCCTTCGGCAAATCTGCGGATGGCTATTTCATCAATGTAATTAAGTAATAAACCTCTGTCGCTGCTTCTTATTGTTGCAAGTAAAAGGTGATATAAGGCGCTCATATAACACTGAAAATCATTCAATGGCATTGATTGGTATTTAATGAACTTACCGTTGGGATTATCATTAAGAATAATCTCATTCAACTGTGTTAAGATTGCATCTTTTTGCTCAATCATCTTTTCATAGATTTTAAGATTAGTTCTGCTTGCAACTCTTTTAAGAGTAGCTTCATTCTTAACCCGCCATTCATCAGGATGGCTTTTCATTTTCTCGAGAAGGAATAATAATCTTCTGCTGATATGGTATCTTTCTGTAGGCTTCCAGTCAAGTGCATACTGTGTGAATGAAGAATCTACATGAAGTTTTTTATCGATATAGTCTATCATCCAGAATCGTTCAAAAGGTTCTTCAACAGTTAAATGAAAAATTTTTAGTAACCGTCGCAGCATCAATCCCGGGTATGCAAGTATTTTAGGTAAGTGGACTGGTTTTACAGGTGTACCGAAATAGTAACGTGTTGATACTTCAAATATTTCTTTATGTGAAGTTGATCCGTTCGGACTGGCATTATAAATAGCAAAGTCAGGCAGTGCTGATGTTTTTTCAATTATTGATTTTACAAGAATGCAGAGATCTCTTATATGAATATATGGGATAGCGGATTCACCCTTGCCGGCAACTATTCTCGATTCAATTTTTTTTGAAAGCCACGAAGTTAAAAATTTATATAATGGTGCAAACTCGCACCAGTCACTGAATACGGCGGCAAACCTGATCACAGTGCATGGCATTATTCCGGAGTATTCTTTAACTAATTCCTCTCCGGCTTTTTTGCTTAATGCATAATGATAGTCTGCTTCAGGTAAAGTTTTTTCGGTGATAGCATTACCGGCTGAGGGAAATTCACAGGCAGCAATTGAACTTGCAAAAATAAATCTACCTGCATTAACCTTTGATGAAAACCGGAGCATATTGTTTGTGCCGTCTATGTTCACAATTTTATAAGCTGGATTATCTTTATAAGTAAAATCATAAAACGCGGCAAGGTGAATAACAAAATCAGCACCGCCCTGTTTATTAATATATTCTGCAGCTTCATTAAGCGTTGATATGTTGGAAATGTCGCATTGCAGCCAGTGAAGATTGGGATGATAATTAATGTTAGCCTCTTTCCTGGAGCGACGTGCAACAGCAAAAATTGTAAAATCATCTTTTAAATAATCAATCAGATAGCTCCCGATAAATCCGCTGGCACCGGTTATCACTATTGACGGCAGCTTATTCATTCATTCACTCCAAATGATTTTTGTGCTGATCTGAAAAGAATTAAAATAGTTGCACCCATTATGAAGTCTGATACTGCTGATAATATTATTAATAACTGAGTTCTGACAAGACAAAAATAAAGTACGAGAAAAATTGCTGCAATAAATTTTACTACAACAGCAAATGTTACCAGTGATTTAAACTTGTTGAGGTTAATACACGGCATTGCATAACCAACTGCCATAACAATATGAAATACGCCGCCCTGTGTTGAAAAAAATCTGTCAAAGGT
>JAEXTA010000122.1 GCA_023453665.1 Bacteroidota bacterium
GGCTCAGGGTGACACTAACAAAATTTCCTATTCGCTAACTTTAAATCTTATTGCCTGTCCGCCACCCGGAGCTAATTTAATTTCAAGCGTTGTTGTATTGGTTACATTCTTCTTTTCAATTTTATAATCCTGGGGATTTTTAAACCAATCTGCATTGTCACCATCACGATAAATTTCCGCGACATACTTTTTATTGTTGCTAAGAAAATCAAGTTTTATTTTGAATGACCTGCTTTCCTCATCACTTATTGCACCGAGATACCAATCATCCGAGTTTTTATCTTTTCTTGCTGTGACTATATAATCGCCCGGTTCAGCATCAATTATTTTTGAATCAGACCAATCAACAGGAACATCTTCAATGAATTGAAACGCATCTGGATATTTTTCATAATTCTCTATCAGGTCAGCAGCCATTTGAAGCGGACTGTATAGTGTAACATAAAGTGCAAGTTGTTTTGCAAGTGTAGTGTGTACCTGTTCTGTTTCTTTCTTCGGGTCATAAACATTCATCTTCATCTGGAATATACCTGGTGTGTAATCCATTGGTCCGCCCATAAATCTTGTAAATGCAAGAATGGTTTCGTGTTCAGGCGGGTTGCCGGAACTCCATGCATTAAACTCATTTCCTCGTGCCGCTTCTGCTGCAAGCCAGTTTGGGTATGTCCGGTGTAAACCTGTTGGTCTTACTGATTCATGTGAATCAATACTTATCCTGTATTTTGCAGCTTTCTCAAGAACCCTTGTGTAATGCTGAATCATCCATTGACTGTCATGATGTTCACCGCGTGGAATTATTTTTCCAACGTAACCTGTTTTAACTGCATCGTAACCATGTTTTTTCATAAAAGTGAAAGCTTCGTCAAGTCTTCTTTCATAGTTAGTAACTGAGGATGAAGTTTCATGATGCATGATTAATTTCACATTCTTTTCTTCCGCATACTTTTGAAGGGCTTCAACATCAAAGTCAGGATAGGGAGTTACAAAATCAAAAACTTCTTCTTTCCACTGACCGAACCAGTCTTCCCATCCGACATTCCAGCCTTCAACAAGAACTCCATCGATATTATGTTTGGCGGCAAAGTCTATATACCTTTTAGTGTTTTCGGTTGTAGCACCGTGTTTACCTTTAGGTGTAAGTTTACTCCAGTCTGTGTCTTCTAATTTAATATTGCTTACATCAGCATAATTCCAGCTCATTGTTCCAACGTGCATTCCCCACCATATGCCGATGTACTTAACAGGTTTTATCCAGCTTACATCTTCAAATTTTGTTGGTTCGTTAAGATTAAGAATTAATTTAGACGAAAGTATTTCTTCGGCTTTATCACTTACTATGAAAGTTCTCCAGGGAGTTTTGCAAGGTGTCTGCAAATATGCTTTGTTGCCGACTGCATCGGGTGCAAGGTGTGATGTAAGTACAAAATTCTTCTGATCGATAACCATGTAGGATGCAGGATAATCCAGGAGTGCGGCTTCGTGAATGTTAATGTAAAGTCCTTCTGAAGTTTTCATCATCAAAGGTGTCTGAACGATGTTGGGTTCTGTTATAGACTTAACAATTATATCATTAAAGTTTCGTCCTTTTGTCGCGTCAACTTCGCTTAGTAATGAAGTGGTGTAAGTATATTCCTGGCTGTCATAATCGCCCGGAAGCCACCAGGTTTTATGGTTGCCTGTTAGCGCGAATTCTGTTTTTTCTTCCGCTACAACAAAATATTTCAGATTATCCTGGGCAGGGAATTCATACCTGAATCCGAGTCCGTCATTAAACAACCTGAATGTTATTATGATATTCCTGCTGGTTGAGGATTGGGTAAGATTAAGTTTTAATTCCCTGTAGTGATTTACAATCGTATTAACTTCACCCCAGACAGGGTTCCATTCTTCATAAAATTCAGAAGTGTCTGAGGATGAAATTATAAACCCATCAACCAGATGAGGTTGATCAGCAAGCTCAATTCCCAGCGAACTTTTTTTGATTACAATTTTATCATTTCTTCTTAGTTCATAAAATATTTTTCCACCGGCATCAGTTGAAATGTTCAGTTTGAGTTTTTTGTCAGGGGAATTTAGCGACTGGCTGTTTGCTGTGTTTAACATTGTCATTGCAGTTATAAGTATTAATAATATTTTCATTACAGACTACCTTTAAAGATGTATAGCGTTATTTACATTCCAAACATAAAAAAAATCCCGAACAGTTTTTGGCGCCGGGATGTTAAAACAATAGTACACTGATTTGACTGATTGTTATGATTTATTATGATTAGAACAACTCATCAAATACAATCTTAATCTTTTTCTTTCTCTTTTTCTTAATCTTATTCGTCATCATCACCTGTGCGAATCTATAATCGCTTTAACTGTTTCTTTATCTGAAGAGTAAGTAAATGCGTTTATAAGCTGATGCGCATTGTACTTATCAATTACATTCGGATAGAGTGTTCGTACCATTTCTATTTTTCCATTGGAAAATGAAAACAGATCCACTAAACGTACAAGCTGATTTATAGAAAAGTAATTATATCTTGCCGAGATTTCTATTATAGAAAGCTGATCTGATTCATAGGATTCATTCTTAACACTTGAGTATAACTGCTGAAATTCAACATCACTCATTGCCATTGGTTCAACAGGATCTGTATTTGGATCTTCAACAGGTAATGAAAGTAACAAATCATGTATTTCTATTAGCAGAGCTTTTGATCTGGAGTAATCGCGGTAACTTAATTTTGTCAGATAGTCTCTTTCCAGAGTTTCAAGCGCTGAAATAATTTTAGTCATTTTAGCTTTAGGAGACATAACGCGATCATCGTTATGCTTATCGCGTTTTTTATGCTGGGCGGTTAGTGCAAGCGAACAAAGCAGGATAACAAGTATGATCTTAATTTTCATTTTAACCTCAAATTTAGTGTGAAAGTTTGTGTAAATATAAAAGTCTAAAACAACAATTGCATATTGAAATAGGTATTGTAGAAAATTTCGGCAATGATTTAAAAATAACTGAATGAAAAAAATTCCATTCATTATCCACTTTCTGTAATAATTTCACAAAATATTTTTTTGCCCTAGACAATTCTTGTATAATCATTTAATAAATACAGCATTGGAATAAAACACTTGTTGCATAAAAATTGATGATTAATGATCATCACCCTGAACAGGGAGATATAATAATATTAAGCAAGGGAGTCACAGAATGCGTATTTCAATATGTTCACTATTAGTCATTTTGTTTTTTTCAGTCAGTACGAGTGCCCAGCGAACCCCTCCGCTGGTTTCAAACCCAAAATATTATTTAGGAATAACTGCAGGCTATACACATAATTTCGGTGTGAATGTTTACGGAACAATAGCCGATTTTTCTTATGATATACCTCTCGCTTTGAAATTGAGTGCTGGGTACAATGTAAGAGATGCGGGAAATCCATGGGATGCACGGAAAGTTTTTATTAATGATAATACTGATGGCGATCCCGATAAATCAGGTCACTCAATTGATTTAAGACTGGACTTTGCTTACCCGGTAAATATTTTATCACTTAAAAAAACATTTCTGTTTTTCGGTCCAAGATACTCTATGTATACCGCCACTTTTGAATTTGTCGGCGGGAATGAATTTTTTGATATAACAACATCACAGTTTGGTTTAGGTACCGGATTGGAAACATATTTTGGAATTACGCCGAATCTTAGCCTGGTTTTCTCCGGAGGATTTGATTTTTATTTTGACAGCCAGATAGGAGGACACGATTCATTTTATAATCCGGACGGGACGGATATTAGCGGCAGGGAAGGATTTGATTTTAAAGATGCAGCTGATGCAATAAATCAACCGAAGTATGAATTCAGATTGCTTGTCGGGTTAAATTTTAGTTTATAAACTTCCTGGATAAAATTACTGCCCGAACAATTGATTCGGGCAGTAAAATACTTTCGTGTTAATAATCAATGTCTATTGGTAGTTAAATAGTTCTTCATCCTACCGATAAATCCACAAGAAAGAATTTTCAGAAAATAAAAAAATGTTTGTCTGTTTCCCGGTTAAATATCTCATAACTCTGAAAATTTTTCCTGCCCCGTAGTGTTTCCAACACTTGATTAAAAAATTTTTTTAAGAAGCGGGAACTTTTTAAAAACAATTTTGGTTTTCACTTTTGACACTCACCTAAATTCTTAATCAATAAAAAAGGAGATCGTTATGAAGAAAACCATCTTAGCTGGTGTGGTATGCTTATGTCTGACAGCTTTTCTAAATGCTCAGGTTCCTTCGGGAATTTCCAGAACTCAATTTGCAGATGATTGGAAATCACTACCTCAACAATCATTTGACGGAAGCTCTCTTTACTTTGACAATTTTAACGGGGACAATAGTGTAACAGCATTAACCGCACGCGGTTATGTAGTTCTTAATCAGGATGGAGGCGGTACAACAGATCCTTTTTTTCAAGGGAACCCGACTGTATTAACTGCTTATGAAGGTCCGACCAATGGTTATGTTGCTTCCAACTACCAGGGTGCAAACGGTTTTCTTATTGATCAGTGGCTGATATCTCCGCCTATAAATGTTACAGCAGGAGATACTTTAAGTTTCTGGCACAGATCACCGGATAACAACCCTTTTGATGATTCAGTTTTTGTGCGTTACTCAACAACAGCGGGTATTACGCCTGCTGCATTTGATGTTACATGGGGAAGATATCTTGTTAGTGAATCAGGATGGGCACGCTGGACGGGAACTTTTAATCATACAGGAACTATCAGATTTGCTATTCAGTATTACCACACTAATGGAGGACCTTCAGGCTCCTACTCAAATTTTATAGGAATTGATCTGCTTGAAGTGATAAGTTCTACTGCATCAACAACTGCGAGAGTACAGGTTATTCATAACTCCGCAGATGTACTTGCTGACTCCGTAGATGTTTATATAAACGGTGCGCTAGCAATAAATAATTTTGCTTTCAGGACAGCAACTCCTTTCCTTGATCTTCCTGCAGGAGTCACATTGAATATTGGTATAGCGCCTAAAACCAGTACTTCAGTAAACGACACTCTTAAGAATTTTCCTGTAGTACTTACTGCAGGTGAAAGATATACAGTCATTGCAAACGGAGTTTTAAATCCAGCGCTTTATTCTGTAAATCCTGATGGAAGAAATACTGCCTTCACCCTTCTGATTAAAACAATGGCAAGAGAGATAGGTGTAGGTAGTGATGTAGATTTTTTTGTTCTGCATGGTTCAACAGATGCACCGACAGTCGATGTTAAAGCAAGGGAAGTAGGTAATGCTACGTTGGTAAATGATGCGGCTTACAGAGACATAACAGGTTACTTATCTGTTCCGCCTGCTAATTATACTCTTGATTTATATTTGGGTAACGGTGTTAACTATGTTGCTTCGTTTACCGCTCCACTTTCCGGATTAGGCGGCGGTGCTGCGGCAGTTTTTGCTTCAGGATTTTTGAACCCGGCAGGAAATCAAAACGGTGCTGCCTTCGGATTATTTGCTGCATTACCTAACGGCACAGTAATTCAGTTACCAGCAGCTTCGGCTCCAAATGCAAGGGTACAGGTGATTCATAATTCATCTGACGTGCTTGCAGATTCAGTGGATGTTTATATAAACGGTGCGCTTGCAATAAATAATTTTGCATTCAGAACCGCAACACCCTTTATTGATCTTGCCGCAGGTGTTACATTAAATATTGGTATAGCACCAAAAACCAGTACTTCAGTAAATGATACGTTGAAGAATTTCCCTGTTATTCTGACAGCTAATGAAAAATATGTTGTAATTGCAAACGGTGTTCTTAATCCTGCACTTTATGCGGCTAACCCTGACGGCAGGAATACTGCTTTCACACTTTTTGTAAAACCAATGGCAAGAGAAGTTGCAACTGGCAGTGATGTTGATTTCTTTGTTTTGCATGGTTCAACAGATGCACCGACTGTAGATGTTAAGGCGCGTGAAGCAGGTAATCTCACTCTCGTTAATGATGCTGCCTATTCAGATATAACAGCTTATTTATCAGTACCGCCAGCGAACTACACACTTGATCTATATCTCGCTAATGGCACTACATTAGTCAATTCATTCATTGCTCCACTAGCAGGGCTTGGCGGTGGTGCTGCAACTGTTTTTGCATCAGGTTTCCTTAATCCGGCCGCAAACCAGAACGGTCCGGCATTTGGAATCTTTGCAGCACTTGCAAACGGTACTGTTGTACAGTTTAACACAGGCGTCGTACCTGTGGAGTTAAGTTCCTTTACTGCTAACGTTGAAGGAAATAATGTTACTCTGAACTGGGTAACTTCAACAGAAGTAAACAACCGTGGATTTGAAGTACAAAGAAAATTCACTGATGAGTTTGTAACAATCGGCTTTATTGAAGGATTTGGAACAACTTCTGAAGTACAGAATTATTCATTCAGAGATAAAGATCTGAATACCGGAAAATATGTTTACAGATTAAAACAGATAGACTATGATGGAACATTTGAGTATTCAAATGAAGTTGAAGTGAATGTTAGTTTAGTGCAGGACTATTCATTATCACAGAACTATCCAAACCCTTTTAATCCTTCTACAAAAATAAATTTCAGCCTTGCATCAGATTCAGATGTCTCGTTGAAAATATTTAACGTACTTGGACAGGAAGTTGTTACTCTGGTCAACGGGAGAATAACTGCAGGAGAACAGAGCGTAAACTTTAATGCTGATGGGCTTAACAGTGGTGTATATTTTTATCAGATCGATGCAAATGGAATCGATGGTACAAAATTCTCACAAACAAAGAAGATGATCCTGACAAAATAAAAACCTCCTTCACTCTTTCAATAAATGATGATTGTTAAGAATAGGAGATGCCGCACTGTGAAACAGTGCGGCAT
>JAEXTA010000047.1 GCA_023453665.1 Bacteroidota bacterium
GGAGGTGGGATCCTGAAAGGATAGATATAAACACATTTATGACGCAAAATATTCGTAGTCATGTCGGGGCTATAGCTAAAAAAGCTCAACGAATCGTTAGTGCGGAAAATTACAGCACATACGATGAAGAAGAAAATTCAATCAACAACAAATTGGATGATATGTATTTCATCAGCCATCAGGAGGTTTATGCATTACAGGACAGGGAAGAGGATATTGAACTTGTCTTAAAGTACATAGAGAATGATGATGTATGTCATCTTGTTTTTCTTTGCGCACAGGAAGGATACGGGATACAGGAAACAGCAGAGTATCTTGGTATGAAGGTGCCGGAAATCAATAATGCAATCCGAAGAATCAAATATAAAGTACCGGATGCATTAAAAACCAGAAAGGAATAAAGGAGGCATTATGAGCAATGAAGCGCTCAAAACATTGCTCAGTATCTACCTTAATCCGGATTATGAAGATGAAGAAAGCATCAATGAAAATTTAAAGAGTGCCGGAATAGATGCTGAACAATTTCAAAAAGATATACTGGAAAAGCTTGAAAAATTAGAAGCAGAAAATAAACTAAAACAAGGCGAACAATTTAGGGAGTACTTTTATAACCAACTAAATGAAAACGAATTATCCAATGCTGAATTAGAGGAACCCGCATTTGGATTCAGGGATAAACAGGGTGACCTTACAGGCAGCGAAGAAAAAGAACTGGAAGAAGATAAAAGGAAACTGGCACTGCTGAAAAAAATCAATCGCAGCAGTGAAAACAACAACAAATAACCTTATCAAAGATGACATCTTTTCCTGAAGATGTCATCTTTATTTCTATACAAACAATATCGAAATAAAAAACAACGAGGCTGATCCAAACATTTTGTTTTATCACCCCCTGAAATTGTCAGTCTGAGCTTGTCGAAGACTGACAATTTAATTTTAAACTCAAACTTTGATGGAAATACTATGACAGCGATAACTAATTCTGAAATAAATTTTGAATCACCCTTCGACAGGCTCAGGGTGACAGCGGCAATTATTTATAGATAAAAAGTAAATCGATTTTGAACGAACTATGAACGCAATAGCCAAAGCCAACGCAAAACTCCTTTTAAAAAAATACTGCATAACAAAACCCGGCGAACTTGACCTTGAAGGAATCGCTAATGCAGAGCACCTGATAGTTGAAGAAACAGAACTGCAAACTCATCTTGGAAGGATAATGTACGGAGAGAACTACGGCATAATAAAAATTAAAAGCACTATTAAAGAAGCCGGACAAAAACGATTTGTGCTTGCACACGAAATAGGTCATTACTTTAATGAGGGTGTTGATCCGATCACCGGGCAGCAGCGGAAAAGAAATGAAGGAATAAAAAAATGTTCAGACAAAGATATTTACTCATTACAGCAGAATAAGGATATTGAAACCGGCGCAAATATTTTTGCATCCGAACTGCTGATGCCGGGGGAATGGTTTAACAGATTTATACAAAAAAGAAAATTCAGTGCTGAACTCCTTAAAGAAATTGCGGACTATTTCAGAACATCGCTGACAGCGGGTGCACTAAAATATGCAGAACTTGGTCCTGTGCCAACAGCAATAATAATGAGTACATCGGGAGTAGTGAAGTGGAGCCGGGTAAATGAAAACTTCCCATTACGTTTTATTCCAAGCGGATACAAAGTAAATGACAGTTCCGCTGCTTATGACTATTACAAAACAAAAATCATCACAAATGAAACAGACAATGTATCAGCAATGGCGTGGTTTGCTGAAGACTTTAACATTAAACATCACCGCGATTTGTTACTGAACGAATACAACATAATTATGAGCAGTTATGATTCGGTGCTTACTATGTTGTGGGAGTGTTGAAGGAAAGGCTTAGGCGAAGAGGGAAAGGATGATTAAAAAATTCAAAGATTGAAAGATTGAATAAATGGAATTAGAAAGTAGTAAGAGCATTGTGTCATACTGAGTGGCATTGCCATCGAAGTATGGGCGAAGCAGAGGAATATAGAATGAATGGTTGATTTAATGAATGTGAGAAGCCGGATGCCGGATCTTGCCTGCCAGCAGGCGGGTACAAGATACCAGAAGTTCGAAACATCTCAATCCCGTAGGGATTTAATATTGTTAGCAAAATGATCAAACCCAAAATACCAAAGTCCCTTAGCGACGGAATACATCAGAGAATTAACCGCAAAGAACGCAAAGTACCGCAGAGTTACGCAGAGGAAATGAAGAGTAAATCTAGATGATTGAAATATTCAAAGATTGAAAGAATGAATGTTTGATTGAATGAATGTGAAAAGCCGGATGCCGGACCTTGCCTGCCGGCAGGCGGGTACAAGATACCAGAAGCCTGAAACACCAAAATCTCGTAGGGATTTAATATTGTTAGTTAAATGATCATGCCCCACATACCAAAGTCCCGTAGGGACGAAATAATAGACACAGTAACTCATTAAAAAGTTAATCTATCTTTTTTGCTATTGAATACGGTTTAAGAGTTGTAAATCAAAGTCTAAAAAAAATTTCTGTGTTATTGACTTAAGTGACTTTTTGAATTATGTTATTACTGATTTGTGTCAGGTTCTAATTTTCTACCAATTCACTAAAGTAAATGTTTTAAATAGCTTTTTCGGCAAGGCGTACAACATTAAGCCTAACAGTAAAATGGTATGAATTAATGTGTAGTGTATACACACTATATTTCTGTTACAGTTTTGTGGTATGATAAAATATTCGAGCTTGTTTTCATAGAAAAATTGAATACCATCCTTGTTAAATAATATTTAGTGCCATACCAACTAAAATAGAAAGGTAAAATTATGAGATATCTTATAATATTTTACACAGCTATTTGGATGACTATGTTACCAGGTTGTTGTCTTTTAATGCCACAAGAATGCCAGAAAAAAGGGTGTACGGATTCGCGTGCGCTAAATTACGATCCTGAAGCTGAAATTAACGATGGCTCATGTCAATACCAATATGGAGCGTGCGGAATAACACCAACTCAATTAACTATCAATCCAATTTTTCAAGAAACATATGTTTGGTGCTGGCTAGCTGTTGGCGAAATGATATTTAAATATTATGGTGTTCCTAATGTAAATCCGGGTGGAGATTATCAATGTGGAATTATTGGTGCGATTGGTTATTCAATTAATGGACCTAATGATCCCTGCAATATTAGTTGTGCTAATTGTATTAGACCAGCAGGAACACCTCAGATGATTACATATATGTTGTCAAATTACCCTATTGTTGCTTGTACACATCAAGGAAACCAAAGCCGACCACTACAATCCCTATATGTTCATTACAATTTGACGCAGACCGCTATTGAATCCGAACTGAGCAATTTACGTCCAATAATAACAGGAATTACCCCTTCTGGTTATCCAACAGGTGTCGCAGCACACGTTGCACTAATTGTCAGTAGTCGAAAAGTTAATGGCCAGTTATTACTGACTATTAATGATCCTTTCCCGTATACAGCCTTCCCCAACATACCAAATCCTTACATAGTGGCAGGGGGAACATTTGGTACACTATCCGGATCATATGAAATCGAATATTTCGCATTTAGAAATCAATTATTTTGGACTGATACATGGTATGGAATTAAATGGTAGATGGTGTAAAGCTAAATTAGATACTAAACATTTAACAAAGTAAAATTTATTACTGTCAAAATAAATCCTCGGAACGGTATAGCCAGTTATTGAGATAGGGATTTACTTTTTTACCAAATTTTTTAATATTTTTTCGACGAGCAATATTAAAACCAGCACCTTAAAAAACTAAAAAATGGACATCTACTTAATGCTACCAAATTAAAATTTTCCTTTTGCACTCAACAAAACATTTAGTTAATTTATAACCACAATGATGAATAAAATCGGGCTTATGATGTTTATATTTCGGATGAATGTTCTCATCTTCTTTTCTCATAATATTAGCGGCAAAAAATGAGCGTAAAAAAAACAGAACTCATCAAAGAATATTTTAAGAAAGTTAAGGAAGCCAACAAAGAAGCTGTCAAAAGAGAGGCTTTTAAAGATTTATTAAATCGCCTTTATGCAGATGATAAAGAATTAAGTAAACTAATTGATAAAATTACTCTCGGTGCTGAAAAAGCTGTAGTCGACATTCCACGAAAAGAAAAATTGCACAAGGGAAGTGCAGATACTCTTTACAATAAAATCATAATTGAGTTTGAAAATAGCCTAAAGCAAACTTTAGAACATGCTAAAGAACAATTAGCCGGTTATTTATTAAGCCAGTTACGATCAGGTGAAGGATATAACTTTACCTTGATTGCAACGGATTGCATAACCTGGAAAGTTTTTTCGCCGGATGTTTCCCAGTTAGATAAAATAGAACAATTAAAAGAACACGAGCTTATTCTAAATGAAGTTAAAAGCAGTTCATTTGTTTTAAATGAAAGAAATGCTGAGGATTTTTACTACTGGATAGACCGTTTCCTTTTTAAAGAAGAAAAACAGAAAGCATCACTTAAAAGAATTGAAGAAGCATTTGGTTATCAAAGCCACATCTTCATTGAATCATACCGTGAACTGCAAAAGTGGTTCCAGGAAGCAAAAAAATTCGGGGAGGTTCAGGTTTCTTATGACCAATGGGAAAAGTTTTTAAGCATTGCTTATGGTTCTTTCGATGTCAGAGACAGTGTTTTTCTTATTCACACTTATCTGAGTGTTTTTTCTAAGATGCTTGCCTACAGCATTGTTTCAAATGACGATTATATCGATGATGATGAATTAAAAGGAATACTTGATGGTACAATATTCCATAAGTATAATATCAGGAATTTTGTTGATAACGATTTCTTCCATTGGGTTACCAGCAGCCGAAGCTTCAACAACTTAAAAAAAGTATTCCGACTGATTGCACAGGAGATTTCACATTTTGATTTTGAGAATGTTGATGAAGATGTATTGAAGGGTGTTTACCAGGAACTTATAGATATCGATACAAGACATTCGCTTGGTGAGTATTACACTCCGGACTGGCTTTGCGAAAGAATAGTAAAAGAATTTGAATTTAAAAAGATTGATAAAATTCTCGATCCGGCCTGCGGAAGCGGTTCATTTCTAAGAGCAGCGATACACAGAATACGTGAGTTAAATCCTGATGTAACTGTCGAAGAATTGAACGAACAGGTTTATGGAATTGATATCCATCCGCTTAGTGTGCAGATAGCTAAAACAACTTTGCTTCTAGCTCTCGGAAAAGAAATAATAAACGCAAAGAAACCGGTTTACCTGAATATAATATTAGCAAATACTCTGCTTGCACCTGAAGGCGTACAAAATCTGTTTGGCAGTGAGTTCCAACTTAGCATAGATAAAGAAAAGTATCACCTTACTACTCAGATACTTGAAGATGTAAAACTGTTTGATGAAGCTTTAAATATTTGTGATGATCTTGCCGAACAGACAATGGGTAAAAAGAAAGAATCTGAGGAAGTATTTGAAAATATATTCAGAAGGCATTTTGAAAAGAGCGGCAGTAAATCCGGCGCTAATAAACAGGTCATAGAAAGCTTTTACAAAATTTATACAGGACTTAAATCTGTAAAAGAAAAAGGCAGAGACAGCATCTGGAAGTTTATAGTACAGAATTTATACAAACCTTATTTTCTTGCAGGCAAGTTTGATTATGTTATCGGCAACCCGCCCTGGTTTACATACAGCTCGATAAGGAATGAAGATTATCAAAACATACTGAATGCTCTTGCCGATAAGTATGAAGTTAAACCTTTGAAAGTCGCAAACTTTCCACATCTTGAAATTGCTGCAATATTTCTTGCATACTGCAGTAGTTATTTTTTAAGTGATGATGGACAGATTGCATTTGTTTTACCGAGAAGTTTCTTTAGTGCAGATCATCACGATAACACAAGAAGCGGTAAAGCTGTTGGATTTAAGTTGAAGCAAATCTGGGATTTGAAGGATGTTTCACCACTGTTCAGAATACCAAGTTGTGTTTTATTTGCTGATAAATATGAAAAGAAAATAACACCTTTCAACGGGTTACATGGCAACATATTTAGCGGAAAGCTGACAGACCATAACTGCAATCTTTTAACAGCAAAAGAAAACTTAAAAGTTGAAGCTGCAAAATGGTATTATGTTAAACAGGGAAAAGCCACTGCAATCTCCGCTAAGAAGACTAAGAACAATACAAATGAAAATCCTTACAAAAAACATTTCAAACAGGGGGCAACAATTGTCCCAAGATGTTTTTACTTTATTGATATAAACCAGGAAATGCCAAACGATTTTAAAGATAGGATTGTAAACATAAAGACTTCCGAAGCTATAGAAACTGATGCAAAAAAGCCGTGGAAAGGTTTGAAGTTTACCGGTAAAATTGAAAGCAAATTTATTTTCAGGACTGCTCTGGCAAAAAGTATTTTACCTTTTGTATTGTATAAACCTGATCTGGTTGTACTTCCAATTTTAATTGAGAATAATAATGAAGGAAAGAAAGAGATAAAGCTTCAATCTTCAAATGACTTAGTTCAGGAAGGTTATTTGAATGCTTCAAAGTGGTTTAATAATGTTGAAAACACCTGGAGGATTCATAGAACTGAAAAGAATCAGAATATTTCAAGTGAGGATTATCTGAATTGGCAGAACAAATTAACGGAACAAAATCTTGATGCACCTTATTTAGTTTTATACAACTCGTCTGCAAAGGATGCAAACGCAACTGTTGTTGAAAGAAGTAATTTGGATTTAAACTTCTTTGTTGAGAGTGTAACTTATGTTTTCTATACAGGTAATCATTATGAAGCTTATTACCTATCAGCAATATTTAATTCAGAAGTTCCGAATAAGCTAATGAAAGATTTTCAGGCTAGGGGCTTATTCGGGGCAAGACATGTTCACAAAAAGATACTCGACATTTACTTCCCGCGCTTTGATGAAACAAACGATGTACATATAAAACTTGCAGAGTTAAGCGAGAGGGCACACAAAAAAGCAGCAAAATATTTACAAGACAATCCACCCCAGAAAGAACTAAGTGCAACACGCCTCGGCAAACTCCGCCTCGACATAAAAAAACACCTTGCAGAAGAGATGAAGGAGGTTGATAAGTTGGTTAAGAGGGTTGTGGGGTGAGGGAGCAATGAAAGATCTTCTATTAAATATTGAAGGGCTGTCACTTGAAAACCTGACTACCAAAATTCTACAAATTATTCTAACATACAGTGGTTTTGAAGTATATCAAAAACTGTTTTACAATTACATCTTTAACAACTCAAAAAATAAATCAACAGAAGAATATTTATTTGAAATATCTTCTCAGGAGAGATACGGCCAAGATCAGCCAGATTTAATAATATCCTCCGCTGGAAATGTATTTATTATTGAGAATAAATTTTACGCTAATTTTTCTGGTAATGATCAAATAACGAGGTATAGAAAATTACTACTTGAAGAATTTAAAAATGCCACTGAAAAAACAATTTTCCTTCTGACACTTAAGAGACAAGAAAAATATTACAAAGATTTATTGAAGACGGAATTAAAGGAAAATTATGATAAAGACGTAAGAATTAAATTTATTTTTTGGGATGAAATAATTGAATTATTCAAATCTAATCATTTTCTAATTGAGGCATTGGATGGCTATTTACGAACCTATTATCTAACTGAAGTGAAATTTTCAAAACAGGAGTTTGAAATGTTGAATTCAAAATTGATTCCGGAGACACTGGATAAATTGTTTCAAACAATTGATCTAATAAAAGGAGAATTTGTTAACTATAATTTTGAGATTGTACCTTATAAATCTAGCCAGAAATATCATGGTTTTTATCTACGTAAAGAGAACTTGAAAGTATGGTTCGGTTCAGCTTTAGATTGGTGGGGAGAACTTGATGATAATCCAACTCCTTTATTCATGCAGATTAGAGATGAATGGAATCCGACAATAGCGTTCGAAGAAAAGCTTAATGATTTTCTTATGAAGATGAATTTCAAATATCACAAAGGTATTCAATGGATTAAACCATATCCGGCTTCTCTATTGGAAGTAGATAAATCTGAATTAGTAACAAAAATATCTGATGATATTTCAATAGTAATTAAAAATATCACATTGAAGAATGTTGATTCATAAACAAAAACAATTGGTCACTATTTTTTTTCAGGCTTCAGGTTAGTAGAACCTCTTACAAGTTTAATTGTGAAAAATATTGGTAAACTTTATATAATAGATACCAAAAATTATGAAAAATAAACTTCCACACTATAAAGTTCTTACACGTTTAGCTCCTTCTAAAATTCATGGAGTTGGTGTATTTGCAATAAAAAATATTAAAAGAGGAACTTATATATTTTATGGTGATGATGAAGATATGGTCTGGATTAAAAAAAACAGGTTAAATCATTTACCGATAGAAATCAAAAAATTATATAAAGACTTTTGCATTAAAAAAGGAGACTCATACGGCTGCCCGAAAAATTTTAATCAATTGACCGTTGCCTGGTATCTTAACCATTCGCAGAATCCAAATGTAGCTGCTGATAAGGATGTAGTTTTCTTCACAATTAGAAATATAAAAAAGGGAGAAGAACTTACAACCGACTATAGTACCTACTCTGATATGAAGAAAAATAGATTTAAGGAATAGTAAACATTGTCTTAAATTTGCACACACCAGCCAATATCTTAATTCAATAACTCATCATTCACTAATTCAATATCAAACGGGTATTATTTAATTTAGTGCAGATGATTTTAGTAAAATGTTATCTTAAGGATTGTTCTTACCTTTCAATATCAACGTTAAGGATAGGATATAATTCACCGATGGCTTTATCTTCGAGATAAAATCGATTGACAGAATTTTCATCACCTGATAGTTCGTAAAAACTCATTCCAACATTTTCTAAAATCAGATTTCTTATGTCCGGTTCGTTAATGAACAATTCTTCAAGTCCTCGTTTAAGTTGACAGGTTGTCGATGCCGGTTTTTCTGTAAATATGTTCGTCGAAAGAGAATTATCTCTTTTTGAACTTAGTCTTAGATGTTTACCTACTCTTTTCTTCATATCTTCATAAGTTTTACCAACATACAAACAGATTTCATTTTCAAAATATTTTAACCAGGAATCTGTTATTTCAATTTCAATTCGTCTTCTTTTGGGTCCAGCAAGATCTAATTTGCGATTGATGTTATTAATAAAATATTCTTTCTTGCCTGTCCACCAAAAACAATAGACGCCACCGGAAGATGGGATTAAATTTGTGTTGATTTGGTAACTGGAATTGCTGAGTCTTTTGCAGACTGATTTAAGGTGTTGGATTTTGATTTGTTTTAATTCTTCAAGACCAGAGTTAATAATGTTTATTTCGAGGTGATTGATTTTAAGATTCATTATTTAACTACATTTTTTACAAGCTGGTTGTTCATAAGATGAGAGAAAGTGGGCTCCACAGGAATGACAATATTTTTCTTTTGTGGGATAATTATTCTTTGACCAGCTTTTATAACATTCAAGACAGTATGGTCTATTAAAATCATACTGAATTTCTGCTCTGCATCTTAAACAATAACCTGCATCCTTACCTTTAATACTCTGCGTTGATTTTGTTTTATCGTCCGTTGATGCTTTAAGCTGTACAGCATATCTGCCAGGAAGCGAAAATCTGGGCTTTGTCCCAAGAATATCTTTTTCAATCACTTCAGTTCTAAACTGTTTTGATTCGTAAGTACCATTTATTTTATATCCAACTTCATAATTATTTTCTTTTGAAGCGTCATAAAGATTCATAGAAGTGACGATGACCGTTTTCTCATTTAAATAAAGTTTTGTGTGAAGTTTTTCTACAAGATGAATATCGAATCCCTTTTTATTTAAGTCTTCCAAAATTTCCTTTTTTACTTCTCTATCCCTAAAAATAAAAATTATCTTTTTTTCATTAGCAGCTGCTTTTTCCAAAGCCCGGTTAAGTAACTGCCATGGTTTGTAATAAGGTGTTATGAGGAAACAATATTCTTTTGATGATTCAATAAGAGTAATAATTTCGCTTGAAAGTTGGTGATTAAGAAGAATATTTGAGTTACCCACGATGATCCCATTTATTGAAACAGATATTAAAATATTATAGAACCAAAGAACAGCAGCATTTATGATAACCAAATTATGCAAAGATAATTTATGCTTCAAGGAACTCAGGAATTGTGATGTTGAAAACATCGCCTTTCTACATCTGCTATTTAATTAAAACACATTACATTATTCCCAGACAACCCTGCCATCTGCAAGCTGGATAGTCATTATGTTACAATGAAATATAATGGAAGAAGATGCCGAAGCGAGTCCTTCTACCGGTCTGGCAGGTTTGACATGACGTTATAGAAAGGGTAAGGAAGAGAGACTATATTTGATTGAACCATTGTAACAACAATAAATTAAAATCATACAATCAAAAGTTTTATCCAAGTAACTGATTTAAAAATAAAAACTCGGGCTCACAAAACCCGGGTTTCTATACTGGCTACTCAGCTATGCGACTAACTGACTTCACTCATTTTTTCATAACCTGCTAACTAGTGCAGGTTTTCAATTTGCGGTTCTGTTGTTAAAATAGTTCTGTATTTGGAGAATACTTCACCGGGATGGAATCCGAAGTTTTGGGCATTATAAATAATATAAACCTTATTACCATATACAGCAGTTCCACATTAAAACAAACAACAAAAAGCGAATAAGGTTGTAGTCTTAATTTTATAGTTGGTTACTAAGGTTAAGAAATGATGATAACCAACAAGATTGTTGACAAACAAATCTCATTAGTTTATTTTCGACTGTGATTAGTCAGTAGTTAGCCAGGAAAATAATAAATCCTAATTAAGTTCATCACAGCCTGAATATTTAACCATAATGACAGGAGATGATATGAGTTCAGACCCCGAAAATAAATTCCTTGATCAATTTTCAAAACATACCCGTGAGGAATTACAAAAAACTATCGACAGGGAAAAGTTAAGAAATGAGATTGAAAATGATCTGCTTACAAATCCTAAGTACAAAGATTTTTTTGAGATGTACAGTGCTTTTAGTATAAAGAATTTTATAAATAGTTATAAATACTCTAAAGCTCACTGGATAGAGTTTTCAGATCATTTTGCAAAAGCAGAAGAAAGACAAATTTTAAAATATTCTGAACTTGCGTTTGAAAAACTGTGGGAGATACAGCAGAAAAAACTTTTTGATATGCAGTGTTTGTGGAGAGCTGAATCATTACAAATTCCCGTCATTGAAACGAGTCATGATTTTATGTACTGGGAACAGGCAATAACACAATGTTCATTTGTCCCTGCGATAAATGAAAATGAATATGATTTGTACTGTGAGTATTTATTATCAGATAGTTACCAGGATAATGTTTCCTTGAGTGACAGGTGGCAGGATTATGACACATTCAAAAAACAATATCTGGATTCCCGTGAAGGTATCTCGAAACCTGAATGGTATTTTTATTATGACACAAGGATGGGAACCGGTTCGCTTCTTAGTCTTCCGGATGTGCGGGGTGATAAAGAAGAATTTTACCGGAACTTGTTTTTTGAAAATGATAAACTTGAAAATCCTGAGAAATATATCATTAAAGAACCTTCAGATAAACGTCCTGTATTCAAGTATTATGAAAAAGAAGTGTTGGAAGAATTTATCAATGAGTTTGAAACTGCAAAGGTTAAAGAGAGTTACCGTCTTGCTAAAGTGAAGAAACATTTAGATGTTGAAATGGACGATGATATTTTAGATGCGCTTGAAATACTTAAGGAAACAGCGGAAGTAAGTTTCATTTCGGCAACTAACTGGCGTGATTCAATAATCCTGACAGCAAAACAGGTTGAAAAAGAAAGTACATTCAAAGCGATGAGCAATGCTTATAAAAATTATCATAAAAGACTTGAATCAGGCATTGCATTTCCCGGTTCCCCAGAAAAGGACCTTGAGTTTACTTTACAGTTGATTAAAATATTTAAAGATCAGATAATTAAGGGAAGGGTACTTAACGGTGAGCCTGCTGATTTTAATTTTTAGATGTTAGAAACTGTACCTAATGATTGATAACCGGAATTTTACCTGGTTACTTAATAAAATGCCCCGCTAAATCTTATGGTATCTTTAAACATCTTGTACTTCATTTTGATTCTTGATGCAAACACTTTAAAATAAAAGATGACATCTTCGGAATAGATGTCATCTTTCAGACTTAATTAGTGAGTAAGTAACTATTCTATCGCTCTCATTTTATAAAAAGATCGCCACGCAAAAAATATTCCGATTACAAATACCACAGCACCAACGTACGGAGCTGCATTTCGGAACGATTCAGAAATTGAAATTTCCATTGCGAGTAATCCAAATAATGTTGTGAATTTAATTATAGGATTCAAAGCAACAGAAGATGTATCTTTGAATGGATCGCCCACAGTATCGCCCACAACGGTAGCTGCATGAAGTTCTGTTCCTTTCTCCCTGTACTCAACTTCTACAACTTTTTTAGCGTTGTCCCAGGCACCGCCTGCATTTGCCATAAACACAGCCTGAAACAAACCGAATACTGCGATTGAAATCAGAAAGCTTATAAAAAATGATACAGGTTCATTTGAATGAACAGGTGCTGATAATAATGCGAAGGCAAGTGCGAAAGAAAAAATTGCTATAAAAATATTTAGCATTCCTTTTTGTGCGTACTGTGTACAAATTTTAACTACTTCTTTTGATTTTTCAATTGATGCACTTCTGTTGGCGCTTTCATCAAGCTGAATATTTTTCTTAATGTATTCGACAGCACGGTACGCGCCTGTTGTCACAGCCTGAATTGAGGCGCCTGTAAACCAATATACAACTGCACCTCCGCAGATAAATCCAAGACTCGTATATGGATTAAGCAAACTGAGTACAGAAGCCGGATCAATACCAAGTGATTGTTTTAAAAGTAATATCAGCGAGAAGATCATAGCTGTTGCACCGACAACCGCAGTACCGATTAGAACGGGTTTAGCCGTGGCTTTGAAAGTATTTCCCGCACCGTCGTTCGCTTCCAGATAATATTTCGCTTTTTCAAAATCTGGTTTGAATCCGAAATCTTTTTCTATTTGTTTGTCGACTCCCTTTATTTCTTCAATAAGTGATAACTCATAAATCGATTGCGCATTGTCTGTAACCGGACCATAGCTGTCTACTGCGATTGTAACCGGTCCCATTCCAAGAAATCCAAACGCGACTAATCCAAAAGCAAAAATGGACGGATAAATCATAAAACCTGCAAGTGCATCTGCACTGGTTATGTAAGCTGTAAACATAAGCCCGACAAATACCAATCCCATCCAGAATGCACTGAAGTTTCCGGCAACCAGACCCGAAAGGATAGTCAACGATGAGCCACCGGCTTTAGATGATGAAACAATCTCATCAACATGTTTTGATTTTGTACTTGTAAATATTTTTGTGAATTCCGGGATTAATGCAGCACCTAATGTTCCGCAACTTATAACTATAGAAAGGATCATCCATAGATTATTTGGCAGGTGACCGATTAACAAAGCGCTTACGATAAAAGTAACAATTATGGAAATGACTGAAGTAATCCATACCAAAGAGGTAAGAGGCGATTCAAAATCTATGTCGTCTTTTTTAGAATACCTGACTTGTGATATAGCCCTGTTTATTCCAAATGAAATTATTGAAGTTATAATCATCATTATTCGCATAGCAAATATCCATGTAAGCAATTCGGTCTGATATGTTATATCAGCCACTGCAAGTACAATAAGACTAATAAGAGCAACACCGGTAACACCGTATGTTTCAAATCCATCTGCTGTCGGTCCTACACTATCACCGGCATTGTCTCCGGTACAATCAGCAATAACTCCGGGATTTCTCGGGTCATCTTCTTTTATTTTAAAAACTATTTTCATAAGATCAGAACCGATGTCCGCAATCTTTGTAAAGATACCTCCTGCTATTCTGAGCGCACTGGCACCAAGCGATTCTCCGATTGCAAATCCAATAAAACATGCACCAGCATACATCCTTGGGATATAAAGTAATATAATCAGCATCATGATTAATTCTACACAAATCAACATCACACCGATGCTCATTCCTGCATCGAGAGGAATGTTCAATAGTTTAATAGGCTTGCGTTCCAATGAAGCAAAAGCCATTCGGCTATTGGCTAAAGTATTCATTCTTATTCCAAACCATGCAACGCCGTATGAACCGAGTATTCCGATTACTGTCCATGATAATATTAATAGTACTCCGCTTATATCAGTGCCCAAAAGGAACCCGAAATAGAAGGACACACAGGCCGCGATAAAAATGAATAATACAATTAACAATTTCCCTTGCTGCACGAGGTATGTTTTACACGTTTCAAAAATCACCTGTGCAATATCAAGCATTGATTGGTGAGCTTTAAGTCTTTTAACCTTTACAAACTGATAAATACCAAAACCCACACCCAGTAAACAAACCAGTAGACCTGCAACTAATATATTCTGCTGCTGATCATTAAGTGTTGGTATATTGAGATTGGCTTCCCCGGCAAACATGGTGACCTGGGAGAGAATGAGAAATAAGGCGAGCAATATTTGTTTTTGCATAATACCTTAAAAGATTATTAATACTGAATAGATTTAGATTATTTTGTTTTGATCTGGTTTACGACCTTCTGCAAAGAAATTCTTTCTGCTTTTAAGTCTTCCCTGAAATCGTAACTGTCTGTGTCTGCGATTTCCATGCTTAAATCAGAAATGTATTTTTGAAGAGCATTTAACAGTCTAACTAAATCTGAATCGGAAAGATCGAGTTCAACTTTTTGCATTTTACCCTCTTTAAAATTTTTTACAACATTAAAGTATTCAAAAAAAAGAAAACATACCTGATCAGAATTTATTTTTAATAATTAAAATGACAACGTACTTTTGAACGATCCGTATTGCAACCATCACTTAACATCTGTCATTCTATTTCATTTATAACTTCAATTGATATGTTCATCTTTTTTTACTGAATCATAAATAAGTAATAATTATAAGATGACATCTTAAGTTCAAGATGTCATCTTTAGCGCAATCATATTACCTGACTGTAATTTCTATTTAAAAAACAGAAAATAAAGAAGAACCAAAGGCAATATCAGCCAAAGTATTCCTATTGCTAAATCTTTCCAAAAAGATTTTTTATCCTCTTCCTGTTGTGTTGACATAAAACTCCTTATAAATACCGGGTGTATTTCACCCTGAAACAGTTATTTAAAATATGAGGCTTACTCAGTAGAGAATATTTGGTGGACTTCTTGAAAGTTTTTTATCTTTGAAGCAGATGATAAGATTGATATCTGCATCGGGTGAGAAAAATTCTTTGAATGAAATGTTGATAAGTTCATTGTCCCCAAAAACAATATAACTGCAAAACTCAACTGATTTTAGTTTAAGCCGTTCATTTACAATCAGTGTGTGATTAGGAGTAGATG
>JAEXTA010000106.1 GCA_023453665.1 Bacteroidota bacterium
TATGTTGTTAAAACATAATCAGCTATCCAGATAGGAATTTTTTTATTGTTAGCCGGGTTGATTGCATAAGCTCCCGTGAACACACCTGTTTTTTCTTTTACAGTTGAAGTTCTGTCAATTTCAGTCATTGATTTGATAGAATCTTTATACGCTTCAACAGCGTTTTTATTTTCAGGTGTAGTTATCTGATCAACTAAAGAATGTTCCGGTGCAAGAACCATATATGTTGCACCGAAAAGAGTATCAGGTCTGGTAGTAAAAACTTTTATTGTACTTTCACTTCCATCGATTTTAAAATTGATTTCAGCCCCAACACTTTTGCCGATCCAGTTACGCTGCATCGTTTTAGTTTTTTCGGGCCAATTAATTTTATCAAGTCCTTGGAGAAGTTCTTCAGCATAGTCGGTTATTTTAAAAAACCATTGTGTAAGATTTTTTTGTATAACAACTGTTCCGCATCGTTCGCAAGTTCCATCATTCAAAACCTGTTCATTTGCAAGAACGGTATTGTCTTTAGGACACCAGTTTACAGGCGCATTTTTTCTGTATGCTAATCCCTTTTTATAAAGTTGCAGGAATAACCATTGATTCCATTTATAATATTCCGGAACGCACGTCATTAGTTCGGCATTCCAGTCATACATACATCCCATAGTTTTTAGCTGATCACGTATGTCGGCAATATTTTTTATTGTGCTGTCATAAGGATGAATACCTGTTTTGATTGCATAATTTTCAGCAGGCAAACCAAAGGCATCATAACCCATTGGTTCAAAAACATTATAACCTTTTAGCTTTTTGAATCTAGCCCATGTATCGGTTGGTCCGTAATTGTACCAGTGTCCGCAATGCAGTTTTGCACCCGAAGGATAAATGAACATTACAAGTGTGTAAAGTTTTTCTTTGTCATTTGAAAAATCAGTTTTATAAATTTTATTTTCTTCCCAGAACTTTTGCCACCGGGATTCAACTTCGGCAAATGGATATCGCATAAATCAATTCAGTATTGTTTTAAAAATCGGGAAGAAATTTACCGAAAAAGGGAGGTAATTCAAATGAGATATTAGTACTGATGGAACATAATTTTTATTGTTTAGAGAATTAAAACTCTCTTTTATAAATCTGTATATACCCGATTTTCTTTACAACTGATTGTCCTGCAGGACTAAGCACCCAGTCAATAAAAATTTTAACTACGCCATCCGGTTGGTATAAAGTGTAAAAATGAAGATACCTTGTTACAGGGTATTTATCATTGATAACATTTTCTTCAGTTGGTTCAATTCCGTTTATTCTTGCATGAAGATTTTTATCGCCGTAAGCTAAACCACCATAACCAATAGCATATTTATTTTCCTTAATGACAGAAATAATTTTTTCTGTTGTCGCTTCCGTAACTGCTGAAGGTGAATATTCTTCTCCATCCAAAATATGTTCCTTAAAATAAAGGTATGTGCCCGAATTTGGGTTACGGATAATGGCAATAACATCAGCATCATCTCCGCCTAACATATTCCAATTAGTAATACTGCCTGTGAATATTTTTTTTACATCATCAATTGTAAAATTTTTTACGGGGTTTTGCGGATTAATAAAAATACTTAAAGCATCTTTGGCTATAAGTGTAGCCATTCCGACTGAACCGAATTTTTCTGCTATCAGTTTTACTTCTTCGGGTTTAAGAGTTCTTGATGCAGTACAAATATCAATTTCACCCTTTGTAAATGAGTTAATACCGCTTGCCGTTCCGCCACCTTCAACATAAACAGAAACGCCGGGATTCAGTTTCATATATTCGTCAGCCAATGCCTGCGTAAGATAGAGCATTGTATCTGAACCTTTAATCCTTATAACATTGGAACCGGGAATTTTAAAACTGCAGGAGTTTGTCAGAAATATAACCGCAAGACCAAACCCTAAAATTTTTTTCATTTATTTTCTTTCCGCAGTTGATCTTAGTCTTGCACTGTTATATGGAACACCTTCATTCCATTCAGGAGTTGATTCAGAATCAGTCAGAAGGTGACAGAAATCATAAATTAATTTTGTGTGCTGTTCTGCCGCATTAAAATTCATAGGTTGTGAAAGATCATCAAATGGTGTGTGATAAACATTCTCACTATAGTGAATAAAAAGTCTTATACCCTCTTCACGCGACAGGTTCACGTAATCCAAACCTTCAGAGATAAGGATTGAAGGGATTCCTGCCTGCGCAAAAATTATTTGATCTGATCTGGTAAAAGATTCTGACTGAACAAATTGTTCGGGGATATCTTCAATCTTTAAATTATTTTTTTCAGACGTTAATAAAAGAAAATCGTTAAGCGAAGAATACTCTCTTCCAATACCGACTATGCTTTTAAAATTATCAAACAAAGCAATGCCGTCTATATTAACATTTGCTATCGTTTTGTACAGTGGCACTACAGGATTGTTAACATAATAAGTTGAACCAAGCCATCCTTTTTCTTCGCCCGCTGTAAGTAAAAAGATGATCGAACGTTTCGGTTTTAAGTCAGCTTTAATAAAGGCTGAAGCAATTTCAAGTAAGGCTGCAACACCAATTGCATTATCATAAACTCCGTTATAGATTGAATCTCCGTTTACTGACAGACCAATTCCAAGGTGATCATAATGTGCTGAGATTAATAAGTAGCTGTCAGAAAGCTCTTCATCTGAACCTTTTATCATCCCAATAATATTTGCAGAAGTAAAATCTCTTTCACGAAATACACCTCTGAAAGAAATTTTTGTTTGAAGCTCAAAACTTTTTAGCACATTCTGCTGTTGCATTTCAAACACATCATTAATCGAAAACTCAGATGATTGAAATAATTGTTCTGCAGTAAAGGGGTTTATCAAAACACTTAGATTTCCTGAAGCAGCATAAGCGAGTGTAACATCTTCAAACGAAAAATCATTCAATAATTTATTCCATTCATCAGCATCTTTATATCTTATCCCGGGTATCATTATACTTCCGCTTGCGCCTCTTGAAATTGCGATTCTCTGTTTCATTTCCGGCAGGCTGTAGATTGAAGGTTTTATCCCGTCAAAATATTTTTCATCATCCGAAAACGGTTCTCCTTCAAGGAATACTACAATTTTATTTTCAACGTTAACTGATTGATAATCATTGTAGTCGAATTCAGGAGCAACAATACCAAATCCAACAAACACCAGAGGCAATGGGTTAGGAACAAATGTTTGTTCACCGGATTTATAGAGTATGTAGTCCGCATTTAATTCAAGCCGGGTTTCTTTTGTGTCGGTGATTAATGTTAGTGAAGAGCCGGGAAGAGGCAAACTTGCATGCATCGGGATGTACTGGTAAAATGTATTATCATCACCAGCAGGAATTAGACCAAGTTTTTCAAATTCAGATGCAAGGTATTTGGCTGCAGAGTTTCCGCCCTTTGTACCCATAGCTCTTCCTTCAAATTCATCACTTCCCAAAATCCGAACGTAATTTTCCAGGTCTTGCGATGTAATTTCTTTTGACA
>JAEXTA010000174.1 GCA_023453665.1 Bacteroidota bacterium
CCTAATATGGATATGAATAACACTGTAGAAATTCTTGTCATAATGTTTTCCTTAAAATGAAACTTTAATAATTACTTCTGCTTTTTTCTTGATGACACAAATACCTTTTAGATCTATTTGTTTGGAAATTATTAAACGGAAAGATTACCTCAAATCTATATTAAATAGACGTTAATTTCTTATAAAACTTGCACTAAAATTTTTGATAGATAATTCTGTGAATAATACGTAGTTTCTTCACGGGATTTATAACTGATTTTATCTATGAAAATATTCTCACAAAGATATTTAACTGCCGATATTTTTTTGTTGTCAGCAATTTTAATATCCGCAATTTATACGGATTTTAATTCCATCAATTCTTCACCTTATCCTAATAATTATTCTTCAAGTATTCAAACTAATCCTGGTAGCGGAAATAAGATAATTGTTGTCGGTGATTTACAAAAAACTTCTTTCTGGGAAAAACTGATAGGGCGTGAGTCGAATGATGAAGAACGAAAACTTATTGTTAATGAAATTAGTAAAGAAAATCCGGCAATGCTTGTTTTATTAGGTGATCTAGTTTTCGATGGCTCATCTGCTTCTGACTGGGAAGAGTTCGACGAATTGATCGAGCCTATCGCACAAAAAAATATTATAATCAAACCTGTGCTGGGCAACCACGATTACTGGGGTTCAAATAAATCTGCACTAAAAAATTTTTCTGAAAGATTTGAACAGTTTAAATCCAGACATTGGTACTCGCTTAGGTTCGATAGCCTCGCATTAATTTTTCTTGATTCAAACATTGATGATCTGTCTGAATCAGATTGGAATGAACAGAAGAACTGGTTTGAAAATCAGTTAAAAGTATTTGATAAAGACAATTCAGTAAAAGGAATTTTTGTGTTCCTGCATCATCCGCCATACACAAACAGCACCGTAACCTGTGATGAGATTCATGTTCAGAAATACTTTGTTAATCCGTTCAGTAATTCAGTTAAAAGCCTGGCGATGATTTCAGGGCATGCTCACGGATATGAAAGATTTTATAAGAACAGAAAAACATTCGTTGTATCGGGCGGCGGCGGGGGACCAAGAGTAGATTTAAAACACAATACTGAAGAAAGCCATCACGATTTGCTCGCAAATGATCCCGATACATCAGATAAACGTCCGTTCAATTTTTTGATCATTACACGAAATAATGAAACTATTGAAATAACCGTAAAAGGATTGCTGAAAAATACTTCTGAATTTTTTATACTTGAAAAATTCAGGCTTCCTGTTACTTCAGAATAAATTACCATTACGGCAAATTATTTCTGTAAATGATAGACAAATAGAAAACCTTTTTCTATTTTCATCCCACGGGTTTACAGCAGTTCAAATTCAGACAATCCGGAATTTTAACATCAACATCAAAATGGAGGTTCTATGAAAATCGTTCGAATGAATGTGCTTGATAATTCATCAGGCGGAAACCTTAAAGCATTTTTTGATTTTGAAACTTCAGATGGAATTGTGATCAAAGGTTTCAGAATTGTTTCAGGCAGTAATGGATTGTTTGTTTCAGCACCAAGTGATAAAGGGAAAGACGGGAAGTATTATGACTCAGTTGTAGTTCCCGCCGAACTAAAAAAATCATTAGAGAAACTTGCGCTTGAAGAGTACAACAAACAGGGTAAGTGAAAATTTTATTGTTATGGTTATAATTTAACTTGGGACTATTCTACAAGGCTTTTTTGTCAACCTGAACTCGTTTCAGGTTCTGATTTGTTTACATAATCAAAGTTTTTGATTTTGAAGTAAATCCGGAATGATACTTTTGAGATAGACCCAGCCATAACCATCGTAAAACAAAATAATTTCTATGTTAGAATTATTTTGTTAGTTGACTTGCAATACCTTGATCATTTTCATCACAGAATTTTTTGCGCCGTGTGAAAGTGTATTTACATAATGATCCTGTGTTAATGCCGATACTTCCCGTAAAAGATCAGGATGTTTTTTTGCAATTTTAATTATGAACTTTAGCGCGTTAAATCTTACGGATGGAATTTTATTTATATCCTCCCATATATTTATACAAACATCAAAAACTTTAACTTCATCTTTTCCTGTCAGTTTCATCATAAAAAGTATTTTTAATAACTGCATTTGATGCCCGTCATTTTTTGATTTTATGCTGGAAACAATTTCAGGAATGAATTTAAGTATCCTGCTGTCATTCTCATCCATACAACTCCACAACAACTGCGCAGCACGCCAGGCAAATGGCTGATTATCGGAAACCGCTAACTCAATCGCTTCTTTAAATAATTCAGGGTGAGATTTTAGGAATGAAATCATATCTGACTTGTAACTTGTCAGCAGTTTTTGCTGAAGGAGGGTGAGCATTTCTTTTTCTTTTATTTTCAATTCTAACCTCGAATACTATCCGCAATAAGGTTTATTAACACTGAGAGCAAGGGCTATATATAAAATTTTATCCATTATTATTTTTCATTGGACCATTCCTCGGCTATTTCTGCCCATGGCTTTACGCTAAACACATAATCTTTCAAAAAGTATTTTAATGTATCTTCATCCGACAATCTATATTTAAAATTTATTTTGAAGGGAGAGTAAAAGTATTCTCCTTTCTCATCGCCAGCATAGAAATTAATTTCAATCCTGTAATTATTGTCTGGAAATAGTATTAACGAATCATATCGTGATTCATTAATGATAAACCTTACAGCCGTATAATCATTATTCAGCGAATCTGTTAACACAAAATTCTTATTCTGTAAAATTATTTTTTTATTGGGAATAATGTTTGCTTCAATAAAAACAAACATTTTGTTTTTATCTAACGAATCATAAGTACAGTCTGTTACACATTCATTCAAAATAAAATCAAAGTCGTCATTGGAAATAAAAGCGCTACTATCTTTTAACAATACAATATTTGAGTTTTCATTGATTAAAACTAGACGGTCATAACAATCCATAAAACCAATACAGGCTTTAAATAGTATGACTAAACCAAAGGCTAAGATTATCTTAAGATATTTCATAATAGTCATAACGGCTATGATCCAAAAGAGTCGGGACTATTTTTTAGCGAAAAAAAACTATTCCACATTCTTCATCCTTCCCCGGCTTAACACCAAACACATAGTCGTTAAAAAAAATATTGGTTATTGTGTTCGTGAATCTTTCCAAATTAACTTTTCATTTTTTCGTTCTGTAAAGAAGTCGGAACATTTACCATCACCTTTTCCGGTTATTCCACCGTCTGGTGCGCAAATGATTGATCCATCAATATTGTAAAGTTCGCTGTATTCGTCGCAACAGTGCGCGGGTATAAAATAAACAGTCTGGTTTTTGTATTGATATTGCCAGATTGACTTCGGAGGATTAGCCACAGGCTGAATTTGGAATTCTGAAATTTTATTCTTTACCCAGTCCGGTAATGGTTCTGTGGATTGAGAACAACTCACGAACAAAATCATGACTAAAAACAAAATTGCTGATTGTGTTTTCATTTTAAATCCCATAAAATATTTCAATTTCGTTTGTATAAAATTTATTGCGACAGACTTCACAAATCAATACCACAATTGCACAACAGATTAAATATTATTTGAAATTATTCTTCTCTCGCCATTCATTCAACTCCATATCAATTATGTCATCGCATTCACCAGAACTATCTGGCAAGTTCATACGATACGAGATTATTTATTCTAATTTCTCCCGTATTATTTTTTTGTATCCCTTTTATGATGCCTATATTCTGAGTAACCCATAATTCTGCGACTAATGTATCAGCTTCAAGTACCTGATAATTGATACAATTAAATTCACCCGCTGGGACTGAAATGAACTGATTTAGATTGGCTGTCCGGATTTGATATATATCAAAATTCCATGTGTCGCCCGGATAAGTAGGAAAGGACAACCCTTTTCCGACTTTTAAAGGACGGGGTGGCGGCGGTGGTGAAGGAGGATTTTCATCAGGGTCAACGGCAATGTGTAAACCATCTGACCTGTTTGAGCAGTAAGTTGATCTCCAGGACCACAGCAAAAAATTTGAAAGCTTGTAACCAATAAATGATTTGACTGTATCAAGGCTTATGATACTCATTTGATTTATAAATGAATCACTTACAACAATGTTATCTCTTACCCAATAACTTTCATAATTCCAGTAATTACCAACTGCAAGCGGAAGTATCTGAAAGCCCGCCGAGGGACTTGTTGATTCAGAATCGCAGGATAAGAAAAGAAGTCCTGCCCAAAAGAAAAAGAGTACATATTTAGTGAAATTCATTTTTAACTCCCCGGATTTAAGTTCTCAAATAGAAAATTACTAAATGATTATAGACTATTATAATTATTTAAATGAAATAATAGTGCACAAAAATTTATTCCTAGATGAACTACAAACGGCACAACAAGTGATTTTGTATACTCAAATGACAAACACAAAACAATATTTCCGATGACCAGAAAAAATATCATTTGTGGATCAAGATGAAATAAATAAAATATTATTGTTAAGATTATTACTGAAACTGTAATCCCGTACTTCCTACGAAAATTTTTATAAAGGATACCTCTGAAAAATATTTCTTCTACTAAAGCCGGCAGCAAACTTATGCTTAATACCAGCAATACTAATTCAATGCCATTTCCTGGTTTTTGAAATCTTTCGTTTCTTATCTCCTCGAATATTTCATAAGAAGGGATCAGAGAAGTTACCGGAAGCATTACATAGTCAATCGCAAGAACTAAACCAATAAGTGCCATAGATATAATGAAACTTTTTAAAAAGCCTGTATTAGTTTTAAAGAATTCAGTCAGGCTGTGGTTATTCAGGACTAAAATTGCTCTGTTAAAGAAATACAATAGTACAATTGCTTCTATTAATTCCGAAATAAAATTCCAGGTAATTGTTGACGGGATGTTAAAAATCAAGAACAAAATCCCAATTAGGATTCCGGCAATCAATACAGTAAGTATTAAAACGAAAGATAGTTTTATGACGGAATCTTTATTCTTGATAATCAGAGACTCAAAGTACTCAGGGAAATAGTTTAAAAATGATTTCAAAGATTCTCTGAATTTTTTCGAGAAAAGAAGTAGTAAAAAAATTATCGTGACAAAAGTTGGAATCATAATATGCGCTTCATACTATTGTTTACCCTTTGTTGTATTGCCGCTTATTTACTTCTCCGTCTTTAACGCATTAAAGAGGTTAGGCTGCAGCTAAAATAAGAACTTAAACTTTATTCTTAATTTTACTTTAATAGAAACCCTTGCTTCAGTTAATGTGGGTACTACCCTTTCACTATATCCTCCGAAAACCGGATTCATATATACATTTTCAAATGTGAGAAGTTCATCGATCTCCTTATCACTGGAATTATCCGTAATTCCTTGAATCTGAATCTCTTGTGCTCCAATGTTCTCAGCAATTAGGTCTGCTTTTTTCTTAGCTTTATCTAAAGCTTTTATATATAGATCGTTTTTTACTTTGTCATAATGTGATGACCATAACTGCATAATCTGCATAGATGAAACGCCGGCATTAATTAAATCATTTTTTAACTGATCATAAATGTTGAAATCATTTAATACAAATCTATAACTTTGATTTGCATAAAAATAAATACCGTTTTCATTGGACATCTGGTTAAAATTATTTGAACGACTGTAAATGTTCTCAGATTTATATCCATAACTACCTAGTGTTTCCCGCACTCTCACTATCTTTTTGTGATTTGCTCTGTCTGTCGAGTCCGCATTTAACCCGGAAGTACTAATATAAATCTCAATTATAGCTTGATCAGCTTTTATTGATTCAGCACTTTCCTCATCAAAAAAAATAAAATTATCTTCTTGTGGAAAGACTGTTGAAAAACAAAAAAATAAAAAAACAAGAAATGTAGTTTTCATTTTAGACCCTTAGATTTTTTTGTGACCGAATTAATATCCGGACCGTAATTGCGGTTATCAATCCGTTTATTACATAAGTATTATTTTCTGATTCATTAACCACTTACTTCAATTGATCCCGGACTTAGATTTTTTAGGTATAAAACTTTTTTCGCCTTACTTCTCACACAAATTATTTTTTCTCTCCTACCCACTATGGCACTAATATTTTTCCTCTCCGACAATAACTGATTAAAGCTATCTTCTTCCTATTTACTTTTTGAAGATACCAGAAATTATTTTTGAAAAAGCTCTTCCTTGTTCAGCAAATATTTCTTGTTGTGCTTTTCTTTTATTTGTATTTGTAAATATCTGGGTCTCATAAATAATGCTGCTAAACAATTTATCTGATGCAACAATCGCTGTTGTTCTCGAATCAACTAAAATGAAATCAATGGTCGATGTAATTTCAATTTTAGAATCTAAAATATTTTCTACTTTAAAGAATGTTTCAGTATCGATATTAAAAACAGCCACATATTCTGAAAGACTTCTGATTCCCAGCTCTTGAATTCTTGGAAAACTGATTTCATTGGGGATTAAAAATCTTGGAATCGGAACAATCCTATCTATTTTTTCTGATGTCTTTAATGAATCAACTATATTCTTTAAAAATATTTGTTCCATTGAATTGTCGACATAATAATCTTTCATTAAGACAATTGAAAAATCAACAGGAAATTCGGTAGGGTATTTTGTTTGAGTTATTGAACTAATTTCAGATTGTGTCAATCCATTTTGTGTGAGAGTAATTTTACCGACATTAAAATCTCTATCTCTGATTTTCGCGGTCTCAAGTGAATATGAGGCACATCCGGTTAGTAGATAACCGAGTGTAATAAGTACTGCTGGAATAAAAATATATTTTTTCATTTAGTCTCCCATGTGTTATTATTTTTGGTATACAATTTCTTCTAACTACATAATTGTATTTTCCCGTTCTGCTTTCACATTCAAACATTTCCTGCACAACTGCCTCAAAGCACTGCCCCGGGAATTTTCTGATTTGGTAACTGGGGCGACATAAATTCAATAGCAACTTAAAGCAACGGGAAACTAATTTCAAATGGAAAATGTAGGATGGTAGATGTGTGAAGGATTATTGAAAGGCAAAGGAGGAGGCTAAGGATTGAGAGATTGGCTGAATGACTGAATGAAAAAAAGATTATAAAAAATCTTAGTGCTTCTAAGTGTACTTAGTGCCTTAGTGGTAATATTTTTATTCCTACTTCTTTATTCGACATTCCTTGTTCGATATTTTTATTCAGACTAATAAAACAAAAAAGGCGATCATTTCTGATCGCCTCATTCAACAACTTATCCGCCTATGGCGGATTCAACTCTACATTAATTTCTCTTCCATTCCGGCAACCTTCCCGGAGTATAAGGCGCACCGGATTTTTCAAGCTCTGCTTCAACCTGTTTAATACTTGCATCAATACTCTTTAATGCAGAATGAATCTCATCAAACTTTTCTGCTGCCGCATCATACGATTTTAGGAATGTGTTTGTCGGTGCCGCTGTTGTACTCCACAAAGCATAAGTGATAAGATCAACTCTGTCCTTAACTGATGATGGTCTTCCGCCTTCATACTTACTGCGGAGATTATCACCATTGAGTTTTTTGTTTAACTCTCTCAGGTCAGATTCTATTGAAAGAATTTTTTCATAAACATTAACCGGTACTGATGCGGTCTCAAACACAGCTTTCTTTAAGTAAGAAATTTTATTCACAAGATCACTTCTAAACGCATCAGCACCTGAGATAGCTCGTGTAAGTTCAGCAACTTTTTTATTGAACACGTCAATTGATCTTCTGTCATCAACAGGAATTGAATTATTGTTAAGTGTCTTACACATAAATTCTTTTTTCGAAACAAGTTCAGAAAATTTTCCGTCTTCAAATTTTGAAAGCGATACAAAATATTTTCCCGGAACAACCATATAACCTTTTTCAGGTTCATTCCACGGAACTGAACTGTCGAATGCTTCAAGTGAAATGGGAGAGAATGTGTTATATCTGAAATCCCAAACGATCCTGTTCACACCTTTGCTTGTGCCTGTTTTAATTTTGCGGACAGTGTTTCCCTGTTCATCGGTAATTGTAAAGAGAAGATAATCTTCCGGTTCTTCCTGCTCAGCCTTAAGCTGATCGTACTTGGGATATTTTATGTCTTCTCCTTTTTTAATTTTTTCTTTCTCTTCTTCCCTGCGTTTTTCTTTTAATGTTTTGAATTCATCTTTCAGATAATATGTGAACACAACCCCGACTTCCGGATTCGGTGCTGAATAAAAACTAGCTCCCTGGAATCCAACACCTTTAAATCCCATAGGGTTAGATTCAACGAACATCAATCCATCTTTCACTGGAAAAATTTCTGCGTCCTTCTTTAATGTTTCTTTTGATAAATGTCGAAGCGGTGTGTAATCATCAAGTATGTAAACACCTCTTCCAAAAGTTGAAACAACGAGATCATTTTCTCTGCGCTGAATATCAAGATCCATTATGCTCGCGGGAGGCATACCATTACTGAACTTTATCCATTCATTGCCGCCATCGTTAGAGAAATAAACACCAAACTGCGTCCCGATGAAAAGAAGATTCGCGTCAACGTGATCTTCAGCAATTGAATAAGTGCTTCCTCTTTTCGGTAGATTATTATTGATTAAAAACCATGACTTGCCGCCGTCAGTTGTTTTATAAATGTAAGGCTGATAATCCCCGCCGACCATATTATGACAAGCTGCGTAAGCGACAAGTTTATTTATTCGTGATGCAATGATGTGGTGAACTCTTGCATATTCGGGTAAGCCGGGAACGGAAGAACGATTCCACGTTTTACCACCGTCATTGGTGTAGTGAATTAGTCCATCACCCGAACCAGCGTATAGAATATTTTCGTCAAGATTAGATTCAGCAATTGTAACTATCTGTGCCATTGATGATTTAGCTGTAAGCTGATCCATACTCCAGCTTTGATTCATCAGCTTCTGCATTTCCAGCGGAACACCTCTTGTGAGGTCGGGACTTATTTCAATCCATGTACTTCCCTGATCATTACTCCGCAAAACTTTATTACCGCCGAAGTACAATCTTTTATTATCGTGATTCGAAATTAACAGTGCAGCATCCCAATCAAAGCGGTAAGCAGTATCGGCAAAATTCTGTGGTTTGATGTAAAGATTTTCTCCGCTTAGTTTATCGAAGCGAACCAACCCACCGTTTTGTGATTGCGCATAAATGATGTTTGGATTTTTCCAATCGACTTGTGTTTCAAAACCATCACCTGCATTTGTGAAGAGCCAATCCTGGTTTAAAATTCCTGCTGAACTAATTGTGCGTGATGGTCCGCCGAGACTGTTATTATCCTGCGTTCCGATATAAACATTATAAAAAGGTTCTGCGTTGTCTGTTGTTACTTTATAAATTTCCGCGATAGGAATATTTGATTTGAAGTCCCAGTTTTTTGCCTGGTCAAAAGTTTCATAAACGCCGCCGTCACAACCTGCGATAATGTGTTTGTTATTCGTCGGGTCAATCCATATTGCATGATTGTCAACGTGTTTATAATTATCTCCAAGGTTTTTCCAGGTTTTTCCTCCATCAATTGTTACCTGGATAAAGACATCATCGCTGTAAACTCTGTCAACATCAACCGGGTCGCAATATAACTTCTGAAAGTAAAATGGATAGGATGAAATGTAACTGCTTTGTTTCGTCCAACTTGCTCCGCGGTCAACACTTTTATAAACGCCTTTGTCACTATCTGTCGCTTGAATGACAGCATAGAGCACATCAGGATTAACGGGTGAGATTGACATCCCGATTCTTCCAACATCTTCAGAAGGTAAACCTTTGGAAAGTTTTTCCCACGTAACTCCGTAATCCATACTTCTGTAAATTCCGCTTTCACTTCCGCCATAAACACCCGTGTATAAATTTCTCATCCGCTGATGCGCTGTTGCGTAAAGTATGTTTGAGTATCTCGGATCCATATGAACCTCATAACAACCAGTAAATTCACTAACGAATAAAACATGTTCCCATGATTTTCCACCGTTAGTGGTTTTATAAATTCCTCTGTCACCACCCGAATTTCGTAACGAACCCATTGCAGCAGCATAAACTATTTGTGAGTTGTTGGGGTCGATTGCAATTCCGCTTATGTGTTCACTGTTTTCGATCCCCATATTCTTCCAGCTTTTACCGCCGTCTTCACTTTTATAAATTCCGTCACCATATATCACGTTGTTTTGATTTTTATTTTCTCCGGTTCCAACCCAAACGATATTAGGATTAGTCGGATCAATTTCAACAGAACCAATTGCATAAGATTTATTCGCATCGAATATCGGAGAAAATGTTATACCTCTGTTTGAAGTTTTCCAGAGTGATCCGTGTCCCGATGCAACAAAGTATTCACTATGGTTGAACGGATTAACTGCAATATCAATTACTCTTCCGCCTGTAATTGCAGGACCGATACTTCTGAATTTTAATCCTGAAAGCGAAATATTTTTAAGTGAATCCGGTTCATCTGATTTTTGTGAATAAACCAGTGAAACATTAATCAAACAGAAAACTAAGATGATGTAGAGTATATTTTTCTTCATAAAAAATCCCGGTAGGTTTATGTGAGTAGACAATTATTAAGTGTCCTGACAGTTTTTATTAATCAACAATTTATTTAAAAATAAATTAGGTGAATGATTTTTTATTTACAATCACCAGAGGTAATAAAATGATAAATGGTAATTGCAAAAATGACTTTAGAAACAATTTGAGATAGCAATTAAAATGATGAGTTGAAAAAAAACTATGTTATGCCAGGTCTATTTAATTTTAAAAATGAAATAGTATTTTTAGAGGAAACAAAAATGGTCAAAATACCCCGACAGAATTTACATTAGCCAATTTTCAATAGAACTGTTTCATGAAATTTTTTTGTGTATTGAGTAAAACTATTTACACAGTTAAAGCCCGGTAAATCTGGAATTATTTTATACTATTGTTTCTACCTTATAACAAAAATTACATGATGATATTTCTTGAAATCAATTATTGAGACAAATTCTTGTATTAATAAGAGAATGAAATTGAAAATGAATCAATTTATTTGGAATCCGGTTCAGTTCAATTGAAACATTTGTCAATTTTATCGTTATTTGTAACGTAAATTATTTTTAACTCAAATATTCTGTTTGGCATGTTTATTGAAAAATAAATTGCGAATAAGCAAGGTTTTTCGATAAATAAAATTCTTATTAACTGCCTTTCCTGCATAAAACCCGGTCTGTCGGGAAATTTAACTTGATGATAGCTTTTAGGGAGTCAAAAACTTTTGTGGAATTTATTTGTTAAAGTTTATAAATCTGAGTAATCAATGAGATCTTCTAATAAAGAGTGTTTACATAAACTAATTGAAAAACAGGTTGAAATTTCTCCTGATGCAATTGCTGTTACTTGTGATGCTTCAACAATTTCTTATGCTGAATTAAATAGAAAAGCCAACCAGCTTGCCCATCAATTAATCTCTATGGGTGCAAAACCCGATATGCTCATCGGCATTTGTATGGATCGTTCGATAGATCTTATCGTCGGACTACTTGCTATACTCAAATCAGGCGCGGCATATCTTCCAATTGATCTTAGTTACCCTCAGGATAGATTATCATTTATGATTGATGATGCAGAGACGACTTTGATTATTACTCAAAAAAGTCTTGCTTCAAAAATCCCTCAGTCAAAAGCAAAGAATATTTTTATTGATGAATTTCAGTTTGATAAGTATGAAGATAAAAATCCAGAAGTAAGTATTACTTCTGAAAATCTTGTCTATGTGATTTATACATCAGGTTCAACCGGTAAACCGAATGGTGTAATGGTAACGCATCACAATGTTTTCAGACTTTTCAGATCAACACAAAAGTGGTATAATTTTAATAATAAAGACATCTGGACATTCTTTCACTCTTATGCATTTGATTTTTCGGTGTGGGAAATATGGGGCGCATTAATTTACGGAGGTAAAGTAGTTGTCGTACCATTTATGATCAGCCGTTCACCAGAAGCTTTTCTTGATATCCTCTTAAAAGAAAAAGTAACAGTTCTTAATCAAACCCCTTCTGCCTTTTACCAGCTTATTCAGGCAGATGCCTTAAGAAAAAACAACGATGCTTTTGCACTTCGTTATGTAATTTTTGGAGGTGAGGCACTTAACCTTGCTGCATTAAAGCCATGGTTTGAAAAATACGGTGATAAAAAACCGCAGCTTATAAACATGTACGGGATAACAGAAACTACCGTGCATGTTACTTATCGTCCTGTTTCAATGAGTGATATTAATTCGGGAAGTGTAATTGGAATTCCAATTCCTGACCTACAGGTTTATATATTAAATGAAGAATTAAAAGAAGTAAAAATTGGAGAAAGCGGCGAACTATATGTCGGCGGCGAAGGTTTAGCAAGGGGTTATTTAAAACGTCCCGAACTTAATGAAAAAAGATTTATTCATAACCCATTTTCTAAAGAGAAAAAAAGCAGGCTATACAAAACAGGTGATCTTGGAAAAAGACTTCCCGAAAATGATATCGAATATATGGGTAGGATCGATCACCAGGTAAAAATAAGAGGATTCAGAATTGAACTTGGTGAAATTGAAAACTCTATAAGAAGTTTTAATGGAATAAAAGATTGCGTTGTTACCGTTCACAAATATTCTGAAGACGTTGTAAGGATAATAGCATATATTGTGAGTGATAATCACTTCAAAACAGATGATCTGAAAAATCATCTTGGTAAATTTTTACCCGATTATATGATCCCGAATCTTTTTGTTAACATCGAAAAGATCCCTTTAACACCGAACGGAAAAGCAGATGTGAAATCATTGCCGATTCCTGAACAGGTAGTTAAAAAAGATCAATCGACAACTAATAATATTGAAGCGGATATAATTGAAGAAGAATTACTAAAACTCTGGAAAGAACTGCTTGGAATTGAAAACATCGGATTGAGTGATAACTTTTTTGATCTGGGAGGAAACTCATTACTGATGGGCCGACTTCAGATGAGGGTCAATCAATCTTTCAACGAATCAATTTCTATTGTTGATCTATTTCAATATCCGACTGTTTCAGCATTAGCAAAATTCATAAGCAGGAAAAAAGATAAAACAAAAAATTCATTTGAAAGAAATTCCGGCAGAAGAATTCAGACAGGAACTGATGTTGCAATCATAGGTATGGCTGGTAAATATCCCAAGGCTAATTCTATAAAAGAATTCTGGCAGAATTTAGTTGACGGTGTTGAATCAATTTCATTTTTCACCGATGATGAACTGGAATTTATTCCTAATGGAAATCTTAATTCCGAATTAAAGTTTATAAGAGCGAGAGGCATACTTGAAGATGCCGATAAATTTGATGCTGAATTTTTTGGTTTCAATCCCCGTGAAGC
>JAEXTA010000230.1 GCA_023453665.1 Bacteroidota bacterium
CCATAAACTATCTGCAGAATTTCTGTTAATACGGGATGAGAGAACTGATATAAAAAATGTGTCGGATCTGTTCCAAACATCCACCGGTCTATTTCGATAAAAAGATAATCATAGTCCACAACCCGGATAGGTTTTATCATCGCATAAAGCTGTTTGAATGTAAGCAGTATCAGCGGGGCAATGTACCAGTAGTGAATTATTCTCCAGATTCTTTTTGAAGATTTATGTTCGAGATAGGAGATTAAGAATGCAAATGTGATAACTCCAACGTCAATCAATAACCAGTTAATCGTGTTTTCAATTACATCATTATAAATGATATGAAGTATCATCAGGAAAACAGAGAATGTGCAAACAACCAGGTCGAATGCTTTAAGGTTATGTAAAAAACTTTTTAGAATGTTCATCAGGGGAAAAGTGTTTAAGAATTTCCTATTCTATCTGAAAATTTTTATTTATCACGAACTGCGATAGTTCTTCAAATTGGTTCAGTTCAAGCTGTTCAGCACGCTTAGTTAAATCGATTCCGCAATTGCTGAAATCAAGACTGGCAAATATACTATTACTCAAAGAATTTTTTATAGTTTTTCTTCTAGTATTGAACATAGCTTTTACCAACGCTATAAAAATTTTCTTTTCATACTGTTTTATTTCTATATCTCTGAAACGAATATGAATCAAAGCAGAATTAACTTTTGGTTTAGGATAGAAAACATTAGGAGATACTTTAAAACAAAGACGTACATCACAGAATTTATTAAGAACTACTGCTAGTATTCCATAACTTTTATTCCCCGCTGAGGCTGTCATTCTTAATGCCACATCATGTTGTATCATAAAAATTGCATCACTGATAAGTGAATGGTTCTCAATCAACTTAAAGATGATTGGGGAGGTGATATTATAAGGTATATTTCCTGCTACCTTAATTTTTGTCCCCGGCTTTTTCAAACTTACAAGGTCGATTTTCAAAAAATCATTCTGAATAACATTTAATCCCGGCAATTTCTCTTTTAGAATGTTTACGGCTCTTGTATCTATTTCTATAGCAGTAAGAGAAGGGTTGGCATCTATAAGATGTTCTGTTAATGAACCTAGTCCCGGACCTATTTCAATAAGATTATCATCGTGCTGCGGGTTAATCTCTTTAACAATTTTAAGCAGAATGTTCCTGTCGGTTAAATAATTTTGTCCGAACTTTTTCAGCGGTTTAATTTTTTGCATATATAAAGTTAGATATAAGCGTGTGTTTTATCAATTTCTTTTTGAAATGATATTAAATGAATTGTTGTTTAAGAAAATAAATATTTCTAAGTTTTCAATGTCTGAACTAAATCCAATAACAATTTTACTGCCGGAGGACATCCTGGAAAAAAATTATGTGATAAGTATTGATATGGGCGGCACTAAAATTCTTGGTGCAGCTATTAACTCGCGGGAAGGGATTATTGCCCGTGTTAAAAAACCCACCGAAGTAAATTCAAATCACAGAATATATGTTAATCATCTTGCTGAACTGGTAAATGATGTGATAGTAGCCGGGAGATTAAAACCCACCCAGGTTAAAGCAGTTTGTCTGGGAGTGCCTGGTTTACTAAACCCTTTTACCGGGGTTATTGCTGTTGCTCCAAACCTCGGTTTAAAAAATTTCAACATAAAACAGAAGCTTGAAAAGTTAGTTCCATATCCAATATTAATTGAGAACGATGTTAACCTTGGCGCATTAGGTATTAAACATTTTGGTCTTGGAAAAAATGCAAAAGATATGCTTGTTGTTTTCATCGGAACAGGAATAGGCGGCGCACTTATTTTTGACGGCAGAATTTTCAGAGGAGCAAACTTTGCAGCAGGAGAAATTGGACATATACAGATTGACAAAAACGGACCTCTCTGCGGTTGTGGTAAAAGAGGGTGTTTTGAAAGTTTTGCCAGCAGATCGTCAATTGTTCGCTCAATTAAAAAAGATCTGAGCGGCAACAAAAAAAGTTATCTCAGTAAAATAGTCAGTGAAGGCAAACCTGTTAAAAGCAGGGCTCTTGCAGAAGCAGTGAAAGCAAAAGATAAAGTGGTCATCACACATCTGACCAATGCCTGTGAAACTATCGGGCAGGTTTTATCTAACACAACAAATTTGCTTAACCTTGATTTGATTGTTTTAGGCGGAGGCTTAATTGAAGCTCTCGATCAGTTTATGATGCCGGTTATACGTCGTTCGTTCAGGAAGAATGTTTTAAAAGATTCTGCAAAAGGATTAAAAATATTACCGACTAAACTTGGTGATGATGCCGCCTTATATGGCGGAATTCCGCTTGCTGAAGAATTTCTTAAAGTAAAAGTTTAATTAAAACTGTGCTTCAATTTTCTGTAGTTCTTCGGAAAGCGCTGACCATTCGTTCAATTTATTTTCAAGCTGCAATTTGACATTATTAAACTCCCTTGTCTTGTTTGTCAACTCACCCGTATTGCCGTATGCTTCAGGGCTGGATAAATATTCTTCAAGTGTTTTTTGCTGAACCTCAAGACTTTCAATTTCCTTTTCAACAGAAGCAATTTTTTTAACAACATCTTTAGACGCATTATATTTTTTCTGGCGTAATTCAGCTTCCTGTCTTTTTAATTCTTTTTTTGAGTAAGTGTCATCAGCAATTCGTTGCTTAGCAGATGTAGTTTCATCGACTTGTTCATCAAGCTGCTTTTTATAAAGATAGTAATCAATATCACCCTCATATAATTTGACGATTCCTTTTCTGATCTCAACAACTTTGTTAACCAGCGGACGAAGAAAATCAATGTCGTGTGATACAAGAATAAGTGAACCTTTAAAATTTATAAGAGCCTTTTGCAGCACAGCTTTTGATGAAATATCCAAATGGTTTGTTGGTTCATCAAGAATTATAAAATTAGATTTGGTCAGCAGAATCTTTGCAAGAGCTACACGGCTTTTTTCACCACCCGATAAAACACCGATATTCTTAAATACATCATCATCATGAAATAAAAAAGAACCGAGCAGAGTTCGCAATTGTCCGAGTGTTTTGTCTTCTGCAATTCCTTCAACTGTTTCTATAATGTCGAGACTGGTATCAAGGTTATCTGCAACATCCTGCGCGTAGTAAGAAATAATTGTATTATGTCCGGGTATTCTTTCTCCAGCTTCAAAGTTTAACACACCTGCAATTATTTTTGCAAGTGTTGATTTTCCAGCGCCATTTGGTCCGACGAATGCAATCTTATCTCCGCGGTCAACCTGAAAGTTTAAATTCTCAAAAATCTTTTTATTACTGTAAGATTTAAAAAGCTTATTGAGTGTGATATTGGTTTTACCGCTCTGCGGAGGTTCAGGAAAGTAAATATTAATCCTGGAAGTGTCTTCCGGAAGTTCAACAAGTTCTACCTTTTCAAGTTGCTTTATTCTGCTTTGAACCTGTTTTGCTTTGGTGGATTTGTATCTGAACCGTTCAATAAATCTTTGTGTTTCTTTAATTTTTTTTTGCTGCAGTACGTACTGATCAATGGCCAGTCTGTCTCGTTCCTCTTTAAATTTCAGATACTGATCATAAGACCCGTTGTACACATTAAATTTTGTAAGGTAAATTTCCAGTGTTTTGTTTGTCACCTGGTTGATAAAATGTTTATCATGTGAAACGATTAACAACGCACCTTTATATGCTTTTAAGAAAGAGATTAACCAGTTCAGAGAATCGAGATCAAGATGATTGGTTGGTTCATCCAGAAGAAGAATATCATTCTGTGATATAAGGATTTTAGCAAGAGCAATTCTCATTTGCCAGCCGCCGCTAAACTCATCTGTTAATCGAGTAAAATCTGATTCTTCAAAGCCAAGACCTTTCAGAATCTTTTTTAGATTTGCTTCGGTACTATAAACGTCTAATGCTTCCAGTTTGTGATGTACTTCACCTAAAGTGTTTACAAGATCTTCCCGTTCTTCGTCAGTAAGGTTTTCCGAACCAAGACGAAAAGTAATTTCTTTTTCTTTTTCCTGTAGGATAACGGCATCTGTCAAAGCCGATGTAGCTTCATCGATAAGAGTTCTGCCTTTGTGTGTTACATTTTCCTGCGGAAGGTAACCAACGGTAATATTTTTTTGTTTGTTGACACTTCCGTCCTCAGGCAGTAATTCACCGGATATAATTTTTAGTAAAGATGATTTGCCCGTTCCATTAGCGCCGACAAGTGAAATACGATCACCGGCATTGATCCTGAAACTTACATCGTTGAAAAGATATTTCCCCGAAAACTGAAGGGATATACGAGAAAGATCGAGCATAGGTTAGTGTGGTTTTGAACTATTCACGTAGAACAGCCACCTTTGTTGTAGAAACACTGTTTCCTTCTTTATCATAAGCAACAATAAGATATACACCGCTGGAAACAAAATTTCCAAAGTCATCTCTTCCATCCCAGTTTGCAACTCTTCCGCCGGGTGTAACAAACTTGCGAATAAGTTTACCCGAGATTGATAAAATTTTAATATCACAATCGCGAATCAGTCCGTCTATTGTAAGTATTGTATTATCTGCATTTAATATGTAGGGACTTGGATAAACAAACAGTTCACTAAAACTTTCTGCTGGTTTGATAGAAATTGTTTTAAATGATGTAAGTCCTTCCGCAGTAGCGGCATAAATTGTTCCCGAATTTTCATCCATTGTTAAACTGACAATCTGGTCAGATAAAAGCGAACTGTTTCTGCTGTCGAAAGCAGCTATCAACCGTGTTCCATCTGCATTTACTAATAATAGCCCCTGGTTTGTTCCAACCCATTTTTGGTTTAACGGATCGACAACTATTGCATTTATTGATTGCTGTCTTAGTAGAAAACTTGAACTGATTCTGAACTGTGAATTTGATTGAGTAAGAGCTGCTTGTGTATTTGTAAGAATGTTCATTCCGGAAACAGTCCCTACCCACAAATCACCCCTACGATCAACAGCCAAAGATAAAATGCTGTTATTGTTTAATCCGTTGGCGGTTGTTAAAAATCCTGATTTATCATCACCTGTTTCTGAATAAGTTCCGTTTTCATTAAAGTAGAATAAACCAACTTTTTGCTGATCCTGACAAATGTACCATTTGGTATTATATGCATCTATAACCAGACTAAATTTCAATTGAAGAGTTCTTCCTTGCTCAGCGGGAACTACAAAATGATGCCAGGTATCATTAGGCTGCAGCATTGAAAGCGATTGTCTTTCAGCGGACCAATAATTTAAAGCCCATATATTATTTTTTGAGTCAGCTTTTATCGATGTTATAACCACAAATTCAGGATCTTCAGGTATTCCGACTAAGTCAGTGTTTGAAGCATTGAAACTTGTAATAACCCCATCTTTAAGCCTTGCAAACCCGCGACCCCAATTCCCAAAATACTTTGTATTGTCGGGAGCTGAGTAGGCAGAGTAATAATCATTTGTTTGCAATTCAGGGTTTGAGGCAACATTGTAAGAAGACCATAAATTATTTTTTAACTGCATAATCCCAATCCCGCCATTGTCTTTGCCTGATGCGCAAAAGAGTACACCTTCCTGATCCACAATTATATCTCTGAAACGATTTGCCGCAGGACAGTTAGGAACGAAGAACTCGTGACCCTGTTCAGTTACATTTAAAATTCCGTTTATACTTGCTGCAAAATATCCGAATTGGTCATGTGAGGATAATTTTTTTAAAGGGACCGGGCTGGAAAAAATCTCCGTCAGATTTCCGTTTGTATAACTGCGGATTATATTTTGTGATAAAACGACAAGTGAATTTCCTTCGATGGTTACATCTGAAATTGATTGATTGTTATATGCAGGCAGAAAAGGCTGCCAGCTAATACCGTTAAAAGCTGAAAAACCTTTATCAGTTGCGGCAATGAGTGTATCATTAAAACTGAATACTTTAAATATGTTATTTGAAATTAATCCGTTTGCTGTTTGGTAAACATCCCACGATTCGGGTGCTGAAAGGTTAACCGCATTCGCTTTTGAAATTGCCAATCCTGATTCAGTACAGGAATAAATTCTGCCATCAAAAAAAATACTGTTTACTTTTATGTTTGAAGTTAAAGTGCCGAATTTGAAATACGTATCATAAAAGAAAAAATTTTCTGAATTTATTAACGAGATACCAAAATCTGTAGCAGCAAAAATGGTATCACCTTTGACGCTAAGTTCATTTATTCTTTTATTCGATTTATCTGAATTAAAAATATCAAGTACTGTTTTAATGTTTTTTGTAGAAGGGTCATAAACATTAATTTTTCCATCTGCACTTCCAAACCAGATTTTACCGTAACTGTCACTTTCAACTGCTGTAATTGATTCACCATTAAGTCCATCGGTTTTTGAAAGTATTAGGTAATCCTGCAGTGATAAATTATAAGAAAATACTCCGCCGGATGTAGCCGCCCAAATTTTATTATCAGCTAATGCGAATGCATTAACATTTTTTAAGTCAGAATAATTTTTCCAGTCTGAATACTGCTGTGCAGAAATGCCTGATGCCAAAAGAATTGAGAATAAGAAGACCAACATTTTCTTCATAGAATTATGCTTTCTTTATTAGACTAAAAAATGAAAATGTAAAAATTCTTATCCTTGCCTCAGAAAATAGGTGAATTTTTTGCAAACGAATTTAATACTTTATTAAAAGATGTGAAGTGTAAATTTTTAGTCATAAAATTATTTACAAGACCGTTAAATCTTTGTGAAGAGATCAGCCATTTCAATTGCTGATAAAGCTGCGTCCCAGCCTTTATTCCCGGATTTAGTACCCGATCTTTCAATTGCCTGTTCAATATTTTCTGTTGTTAAAACTCCAAATATTACAGGTAACTGGCTTGTCACAGAAACCTGCTGTATTCCACTGCTTGCGGCACCTGCAACATAATCGAAATGAGGTGTTGCCCCTTTAATAACAGCACCGAGACAGATTATCGCATCAAATTTTTTTTGATTAGCAATTCTTAACGCAGCAACCGGAATTTCAAAAGCACCAGGTACTTTAACTATTTCAATATTTTCAGATGCACAGCCGTGCCTTTTGAGGCAGTCAATTGCCCCGTCAACAAGGTTTTTTACAATTGATTCATTAAAACGGCTTGCAATGATTGCAAACTTATAATTGGTCGCGTTCAGATTACCTTCAACTAATTTCATTTGTTTTCTTTTTTTTTGTTATGCAGAATTTCTGATTAGTCTTTTTCTCATTTCATCAAGTTTAACTTGAGATGTAAAATATTTTCCAAGGTTTTTTTCATCTTCTCTTTTACCGCCATGAAAATCAGACCCACCAGACTCAAGTAAGTAATACTGATTTACTATCCCTCGGTAGTACTGAACCATCTGCGGAGTATGAGAGGGATGAATAACTTCAATACCGTCAACTCCATCCTCAATCAGTTCTTTAATAATAATTTCTGGCATATTTCCCGGATGAGCTATAAATGAAAGTCCTCCTGCATCATTAATAATTTTAAATGCACTTTGTGGCGATACGTGAACTTTTTTTTCAAATGCCGGGCATCCGTTTCCAATGTATTTGTTGAACGCTTCATAATAATTTCCAACCAGTCCTTTTTCCAGCATAGCCTGAGCAATATGAGGTCTTCCCATTGCCGAGTTCTTTGCTTTTTCAAAAACATCGTCGATGCTTAGATTCATACCCATTGCATTTAATTTCTGTATTATCCTGTGTGCACGTTTAACTCTTTCTTCTCTGAAAAAATTCAGATAATGCTCAAGCTCTTTATTATCAATGTCAACAAAATACGCCAGTATATGAACTTCTTTGTCACGAATATCAGAACTGATTTCTAATCCGGCGATAACTTCAATACCTAATTTCTTTCCAACTTCAATAGCTTCACGAATTCCGTTAACGCTATCGTGATCTGTTATGCTGATTATATCAATCCCGTTTGATTTTGCATTAGTTAACAATTCTGCAGGTGAAAAAAAACCGTCGGAATAATTTGTGTGGGTATGTAAGTCTACTTTTTTATGCATTACAGGATAATTTCTCTTAGCTTCATAAAATCTTTAATACGCAGTTTTGAACCGTCGATTTCAACAAAACCTTTTTTAGCAAATGAATGTAAAGTTCTTGATACAGTTTCTCGGGAAGTTCCTGATATTTTTGCCAGTTCAATCTGAGTCGGCAATTTTTCAATCTCAACCATCCCGGATTTTACAATTCCACTGTCAATACATAATTTTAATATTGTCCGTGCAACTTTAGAATCAGAATCCTTAACAGTTAATGAATCCTGTGCAAATTGAGACTGCCTTAACTTTGAAATAAGTCCGGCGATAAACCTTTCCAACAATTTCGGTTCAGCCGAAAATTCATTAAATATTTTTTTCCGATCATAAACAATTACATCTGATTGTTCTTCAGCAGTTATATCAACAAGCACATTATTTCCGTCAAATAATCCATACTCTCCCCAGAAATCATCCTTAAAAAGATACCTGATCATTACAGTGGTTTGATCAGTCCCTTTCAGACTTATTTTTAGTTTCCCTTTCATCACTATTAATAAAGATGATTTGATTTCATCAGGCGAATTAAATAAATCTTGTCCGGCTTCCAGGGTAATTAAATTTCCTGTTTTTTGAATAAGTTCGCTTATTTTTACATCAAAAGATGAAAAAGCAGGAATATTTTTCAAAATTTCTGTTTCAATCAAAAGATAAGACTTGGTTTATTTATTAAATAATATCAAGAAATATAGCTGGGGGTGTTTTGAAAGTCAAACTATAGGATTATAGCAGAAAGTTGAATAATGCAGTTATTAAACTAAAAATGAAGTTTCGCTGTAATTCGTTCAATAAATTCATCTGAGAAATTCATTGCTTTTATTGGGGTATGTGTCTATTTTTCAAACCTTAATTTTTACTTATATCAGGAGAAAATTCAAATATGGGTATGATGGCTAAGATGAGAAGTTTAGCCCCGGCATTCATTCTCTCTGTTGGTGTACTGTTCGTTCTTTTTATGGTAATTTCTGACTCAAATGTTCTTGAAGCATTAGGTGGAAGAACTACCGATATAGGATCAGTGAATGGTGATGAAATTACTTATCAGCAATTTATGGAAGTGCTGGAGAGACAGCGTGAAACTCAAAAACAGCAAACCGGAAATGATATTGAAGAAGAACAGATGGATCAGTTCAGGGAACAAATCTGGGATGCTATGGTTACCCAAACTTTGTTTCAACAGCAAATTGATAAGTACGGTATAACGGTTTCAGATGAAGAAATAAAAGATGTTATACTTGGTGAAAATCCTCCTGATTTCCTTAGAAGAAGTTTTATAGATTCTCTCGGAAGATTTAATCGTGAAATGTATATAGATGCATTGTACCGACCTGAGAACAAACAGGTTTTGGTTCAGGCTGAAGAATATGTAAGACAGACAAGGTTAAATGAAAAATTACAAAGTATTCTGCTCGCATCAGTTAATGTTACTGAAGATGAACTAATGAGAAAGTTTATCGATCAGAATACCAGAGTTAATGTCGAATATGCTCTGATTGATCTAAATAGATTTCCTGATTCAGTTGTTACAGTAAGTGATGATGAGCTGAAAAAATATTATAATGAAAATCTTGATAAGTATAAGGTTAAAGCACAGCGTAAATTAAAATACGTTTTGTTTCCGAATGTGCCTTCCGCTGATGATTCAGCAACTGCAAGAAAAAATCTTGAAAATGTTTTGGCTAAACTGGGTAATGACACGACAGGATTTAAAGACAATGTAGATATTTATTCTTCAATGCCTTACTCGCGGGATACCGTTAATCTTGCAAATATGCTACCTGAAGATGCAGATCTGATTTATAATGCGAAACTTAATTCAGTTGTGGGACCATCAGTGACTCAACAGGGTTATACACTTTACCATGTTGTTGCTGCTGTTCCATCAACAGAACCTACCGTTAAAGCACAGCATATCTTAATAAATCAGTTTGGTAGTGATGAAAAAAATCTTGAAGAAGCAAATAAAATCTATAATGAACTTCTTGCCGGCGCGGACTTTAGTAAAATTGCAAAAGAAAAATCATTTGATAAATCAAGCGGAGAAAAAGGCGGTTATCTTGGCTGGTTCACAAAAGGTGCAATGGTACCTGAATTTGAAAAAGGTGCATTTGATGCCAAGGTTGGTGTAGTAACAAAACCAGTAAAAACCAGTTATGGTTATCATATAATAAAAATAATTGCCCGAACAGACAGAAAATATGTAGTTGAAAAAATTATTAATCCGATTGAACAGTCAGCATCATCACGTGAAGCAAATTATACACGTGCAAGTGAGTTTGCTTACGTTGCAGAAAAAAATGATTTTGAAAAAGAAGCTGAACTACTAAAGTTACAAGTTCAGGAAACAACTGAATTTCAGGAAGATGTAATTGCTGTGCCCGGGATAGGGGTCAACAAATGGATAGTAAAGTTCGCGTTTGAAAACGGTGTAAATACAGTAAGTGAATCTTTCAGAATTCCAAGCGGATATGTAGTTGTAAAAATATCAGAGGTGCTAAATGAAAGGGTTAAACCGCTTGACGAAGTAAAAGATATGGTGAAACCTCTTGTAGTAAGAGAAAAGAAGTTTGAAAAAGCTAAAGAACTCGCTGAATCACTTCGTGGAAAATTAAATGGAGATTTAACTAAAGCAGCAAGTGTCGATCCGAAAGTTATTTATAACACTACTGGTGATTTTTCAGTTAATGCCGCCGCACCGAATATCGGGAGAGATTATTCATTTACCGACAACGCTTTAAAACTTGATTTGAATAAATTGTCAGATCCCGTAAAAGGTATGCGTGGATATTATCTTATGAAAGTATTGAACCGAACTCAGTTTGACTCTACAGCTTATACAACCCAGAGAAATACTCTAAGAGATAATCTTTTAATGGAAAAGAAAAATACTTTCCTTGGTGTTTGGCTGGATAAACTAAAAAAAGAAGCCGATATTGTAGATAACAGATATCTGTTTTTCGGTCAGTAAAAAAAATATAAATTTTTGAAACCCCCAATATTTTTAGGAAAAAATTGGGGGTTTTGTTTTTTAAATAATATCAGCATGTTGAAATAAAAAAAATCACTCTATATGAAAACACTTTTTAGAACCGCGCTGATTTTTTCTTTTATAACTATTTCAGTTTTGGGGCAGTATAACGGAAAAAGATTCAGTCTCGGAATAAATGGTGTTTATACAACTTCGGCTAAAATTTATCTTTCGCCCAATTCATCAGATGATATTGTAAGAAACTTCAGTTTTCCTGTTGATGATATATTTAATCCGGCAATTGAAATACGTTACAAACTTATGGAGAGCCTTTTTGCTGGTCTCAATGTTGACTACATGTCCAAAACATCCGCTGGTTCCAGAATTACATATTTAACATCTTCTAACAGC
>JAEXTA010000019.1 GCA_023453665.1 Bacteroidota bacterium
GTATTATTGAATAACAACATAGAAATAAAAGGCAGTAACAAAGGAGTATCGATTTGTCCCGGACCCAACATGGCATACTTCGATAAAATTTTATCTTTAAAGCAAATGGTTGACCATATATACGGACGGAAAAATTTTATTGATGAAGAAACACGTCCCAATTTTTTATTGAAAGAATTGACTCTTTACATCGCTTATTTAAAACGTTTGGTCAATGAGGCTGGTTCAGCGATAACTGATAAGCAGGCAAAGTATTTTGAAACTTTTAACGGAAATTTATCAGACGGGATTGAGTACTATAAAAATCTATTCCATTCATACAAAGAAAAGTATGAGCATTTTAAGGATGACTTCCTTGATGAACTGGAAATTTTATCTGTTGAATTAAAGAATATAATTGAGTACAAAAAGGTGATATAAATTTGGTTTACTATTTTAAAACAAAAATTCGCCTGGAGTAATTTCTTTTCAATAAGTCTGAATTATTCCTGAAATCAAAAACCCGAATTTCTTCTCAACTCATTCACACTTCAGTAAAATTTTAATTTTCATTAGGACTGCGTTTTATCACCTGTTAATGCGTCGAGTAATGTAGTTTTCAGTTCTTCAATTGAGAACGGCTTGCAGAGATAATGTGAAAATCCTTTCGAAAGAAATATAGCTTTATCGGTTTCAGCGGCAAATGCTGTAACCGCAACTATTGGAATATCTTCATATTCCTTTCGCTGCCTAATCTGCTGTGTAAGTTCCAGTCCATCCATACCATGACCAAGATTTACATCAATTAAAAATGCATCATACTTGTTTACATTAATCATACGGAGTGCCTCTTCGGCATCTGAAGCAATTTGAACTTTGTAATCAATTCTCGATAAAACCACTTTTACAAATTCCTGAGATACAACATCATCTTCCACATACAAAATATGTTCTGAATTCACTCGTGTCGAATCTTTTGATGCACTCTCAATTGAAATACCATCTTTAGTTTCGTGCAGTTGTTCTTCACCATTTTTATGAATCGGGAGTTTAACACTGAAAACAGAGCCTTTGCCGACTTCACTTTCAAGGGATATATTTCCGCCAATGATCTCAGTATATTTTTTAACGAGTGTCAGCCCGAGTCCTGTGCCCTCGAATGATCTGTTAAAACCTTCACTCGCCTGCCTGAATTCATCCCAGATGATCTGTTGTTTAGCTGCGGGAATACCCAGCCCTGTATCAGTTACTTTAATTACAACAAAACTTTTCTGGTCTTCTGTTTGCTCATGAACAGAAACTTTGATGACACCGTTCGAGGTAAATTTCACAGCATTATTTACAAGATTAATAAGAATTTCCCGCAACAATTTTTCATCGGTTTTTATCATTTCAGAGTCATAATTGTATTCGATAAGCAACTCTGTATTTTTTTGTTTAACTGATGCAACAAATAAAGATTGGATATCTTTTATTAAAATCTGCAGATTTATTTCTGAAAGCTTAGGTTCTATTTTATCGAATTCAAGTTTTGTAATGTTTAATACCTTGTTGAGCGTATCAGTCAGTCTTCTGGAAGATGCCAGTATTTGATTTGCCATTTCCTTTTGTTCGGGATTAGTAAGTGATTCAGAAAGTAATTCAGAATAACCCAGTATACCAACAAAAGGAGTGCGAAGTTCATGACTCATATTCGCATAGAAGTAAGATTTAATCCTGTTCATTTCTTCAGCTTTTTCTTTAGCCGAAATCAGCTCTTCAGTTAATTTCTTTTGTACAGTTATATCTTCTTTAATTGCTATGAAATTTGTTATTTCACCTGAACTATTCATTATCGGGGAGATAGTTGCTGACTCCCAGAATAATTCTCCATTCTTTTTCCTGTTATGAAATTCACCCTGCCATGCTTTGCCGTTAACTATCAACTCCCAGAGTTCTTTATACTCGTCTTTGGATTTTAAACCCGAATTCAGCACCCTGGGATTTTTCCCTTTAACCTCTTCAAATGTATAACCCGTTACCTCTGTAAACTTAGGGTTCACATATTCAATTTCACCCTTTAGGTTTGTTATAACAATGGTAGCAGGACTCTGTTCAACAGCAGTTGAAAGTTTGAGAGTTTGTTCTTCAGTTTTTTTGTGCTGGATAAATAAACTTAATTCATGTGCCACAATTTCAAGAAGTTTTTTGCTCGAATCATCATACTCATTAACATTTTCATAACTTTGAACAACCAGCACACCAACAACTTTTCCGAGAATTTTGAAAGGAACACCAAGCCAGACTTCAGGGATGATGCCTATCATATTTGCTTCACCATCATCAATCAGTTTAAGTATCTCAGCTTTTGTCAATAGTAATGCTTTTTGAATCTGAATGACATATCCTGTCATTGAATTTTCTGCTGGCCATTCTGAGATCTTCTCCATTTCATCTTCATCAATATCTGATCTGAGCATACCTGTGTGTTCATCATACTGAGCTATAAAAAAGTTTTTTACATTAATAATTTTGGATAGTTCATTTCTGATGGAAGAAAATAACTGTGTTATATTTTTTGTTGATACAACTGCATCCGCAATGTTGTATTGAATCTTCTGAATTATTTCTGATTTTTTTCGTTCCGTTATGTCCTGGGCTAATGCAATGGTAACACGTTTACTGAAATAAGTACCGGAATACAACCTTACTTCTTTAAGAAATGCCGAATTATTTTTTTTCTTTCCCCAGAATTCAAAAATTTGATTTTCACCCTGGTAAGCAGCATTGAGCATTTTTGCAACTGCTGGCAGATCATTTCTGCCTTCAGCACTTACAAACTCCGGAGTTTTACCAACTAATTCCTCCTTCGAATATCCGTACATTTTTAATGCGCCGTCATTTACATCTATGAATATTCCTTCTTCATTCAAAACATAAATAGCTTCAGAAACGCTGTTGAACAAACCGCGGTAACTTGATTCACTTTCACGCAATGCTTTTTCAACAAGTTTTCGTTCGGAAATATCCCTTGTTATAATGATTAAACCTTTGATGGTTTTATCCGGAGCCTGAATTGCAGCACCGCTTATTTCAGCCCAGAAATTTGTATTGTCCTTCCGAATCAGAACAAATTCTTCATGTACATGTCCGCCTTTCGTTATTATTGTTTTTACATGTTGAAGTGCTCTTGCATAATCAGCCGGTGAAATCCATTCAAGTATATTACGACCAACAACTTCAGCCTGACTTAAATGCCCGAATAATTCCAATGCTTTGTTAGATGCAAAAGTAATATTACCAGCAAGATCGCAAACAGTTATTGAGTCGGGTGAAGTTTCGATGAGTTTACGGTATAATTCTTCACGTTCTTCAAGTGCATCAAGCGCATATTTTTTTTCGGATACGTTTCTGAAATTGATTATGATTGCTTCAATGCTTGGTTCTGAAAGAAGATTTGTAAAAGTACTTTCTATCCAGATCCAGGAACCGTTTTTATGTTTAAACCTGTATTGAAGCGATTGAACCTTTGACGGATCAGCTATCAGATTATTTAATGCTGCAAGGACATTCGGCAAATCATCCGGGTGAGTAAGTTCATTTGGATTTTGTGTATAAACCTCTTCATCTGTAAAACCAAACATTTTTCTTGCAGAAGAACTTGCAAATTTAAATTTACCATCAAGTGTAATGAGCACTATTCCATCAGGGGCATTTTCGATTAATTTTTGATAGTGGGTTTTAGTCCTTTCAAGTTCATTTTCCATTCTCTTACGTTCAGAGATATCAATAATATAACCCTGAAACTGATTTACAACCCCGTCAGATTCTAAAACACTAACGACATTTTCGAGACATGTAATTTCCGTTCCATCTTTTTTTCTTAGCTTTATTTCATTATTGATAAGACTTTTATTTTTATTTAAGTGATCAAGAAATTTATTCCTGTCCCCTTCCCCCGGATACAAACTGGATGTGTGTATTTTCAAAATATCTTCAACCGAATCATACCCTAAAATTTTTGCGAATGAAGAATTGCAGTCAAGCAGTTTACCGTCAATTGTTGAGAGGTAAGTTCCTGCAATATTTCTTTCGAAGAAACTCCTGTACCGTTTTTCACTCTCTTTAAGCTTTCTAACGAAACCTGAATTTTCGTATTGGTCTGATAAAATTTTTCCAATCACAACAGTTACAAGTGGATAGAATCCGATCACAGTGATTGAGATTGTCTGATAGGCTTCTGCTATACTTTTTGAAGGAAGAGTCAGAACAAAAACAAGCATAACTGCATGAACTGCCAAACCAAATGAATAAAGATTATAGTAAGTTATTTTTTCGTAAGCCCGTTTCATTCTGAATCTGTAAAAAATATATCCGATCACAAATGAAGAAGTAATTACGAGAACACCCATCAGAACACCGCCGCCGCCTAAAAATACCCTGTAAACAATGGACATACTTGCAGCTATTAAACCAGAAAGCGGCCCAAAGAAAAAAGTACATAAACTTATAACAATTGATCTGCCGTCGAAAATAATTCCTTCGGACAGAACAAACGGATACATCATTCCTATTATAGAGGTTGTACCGAAGAGAATTCCCTGAACTAATTTCCCCGTTAATTCATTTCTATTAAACCTGGAATCAAAAAAACCTGAAAATACACTTATTGATACCAACACAGCTAAATTATATAGTAACTCAACTATAATCATATTTACCTTACATACATCTGATTTTTCTATAATCTGAATGCCAAAATACACAGGAAAATAATCTGTTTTATAACTTATTATCGAAGAATAGAGTTGAAAATTAATGACTTTGAGCAGGATAACGGAAAATGCAATAATATTGATTGGGCGATTAAATCACCTTTTATAATATCGAATAAAATAATTCAGCAAAAAAAACCAAACATTGGAGGCTATAATTGGTGAAGCCGGATGTTATTTTACATCCGGCTGAATTAGTTTTACAGTTAGTTTTGAATGACTAAAACGTTATAGTCTGCACAATTCCTGTAAGTGTAAATGTTGTACGAAGTGTTCCGCCTGAATAAGTACCGCCTGTGTAAAGTCCGTTCCGTAATGTTCCGGTTGAACTTCCACCCGTATAAACTCTGTATGATGTACCATTAACAAGTTCAGAAGAAGAAAATACAATGGAATAATATCTTCTGTTCGGTGCAAAGGTTAATAAACTATTTCCTGCAGTGTCTTCTATATGAAAAAGAGTTCCGGCAGTAATACTTTGAGAAGCTCTTAGAAGTACAGAACGTTGAGTAGAAGTATTTCCCGGAGCTTGTGTCATGTTTGAGTTTGTTCCTGAGATAACTACAAAACCTCCCGTGACTTTACAAGTTCCGTTGTAATCCATACCTACTTCGGGAGATGATTGCGGACCGTGTACAATAATAACTCCGCCATTAAAATTAACATCGCCGTTGCTGTCAATCGCATCACCCTGGGTTGAATTGACATAAACATAGCCGCCACTAAAAGTTAAATTACTGCCATCGTCAAATTCTCCGCCGTTTCCATAGGTAGCGTTAAAACCATCATCTGTAGCATTCAGGCTTACTTCTCCTCCATTAACAAAAATATTAGGGGCCTCAATTCCCTCTTTTGAATTACTTATGTTAATTGTCCCGCCATTTATTTCCACATAGTATTTTGATTTGATTCCATCATCTGAAGAGGAAACAGTAATATCCCCATTTTCAATTTTAATAAGACTATCAAGAGATATAGCTTTTGCTTCAGCATAATTACCTTTGCTGATTAGGATGGATTGTCCGGTTGTTGTGACAAGTAAAACAGGTATTGAATCCGTTGTACCGATTGTCAGGCGTGAATCACCTGAAATTCCCTTTCCACCTCTTCCTGAGTGAGAGAGTGATACATTACCACTTGCAATTATAATTCTTCCATTAGCATTTATACAGGGTCCTGTGTAAGCATCTGTCTGACCGTTTGAATTAGTATAAGTTGCACCGTTGCCTGTTGAAACAATACTGACCATTCCTGAATTAATATTTATCACCCCATCGCTGGAAATTCCTCTGCCGCCATTACCGCTTGTTGTAATTGTTAATGAGCAGGAATCAATTTTAACGAGTGAATCCGCTTTAATGCCTGTACAATAT
>JAEXTA010000028.1 GCA_023453665.1 Bacteroidota bacterium
GCTTCAGTCTGAAGGTGAATGCTGCACAGTTCTATTGAAATCAGTAAAGTGTTTTGATTAATATTTTTCTCGGACGTCAAAGTTTCAAAAACATTATTCACTCCGATTAATGAAGCAGCACAGCCCATAAACCCGATGTGTGTTCTTTTGATTGAAGGATTGAGTCCAAACTCATTTATGATGTGATAGTCAAATCCCGGTGCAAAAAAACCAGTACAGGAAATTGTAATCAGCCTGTCGATCTGTTCAGGAATAATGGAGGTTGTGTTGAATATTTTCTGAACAACTTCTTTAGTCAAAAGTTTAGTCCATTTTTCGTATTCAATCATTCTGCTTTGAGTATCAGGTTTAAGATAGCCGGATTCATTTGTATAAAATTTTTCTGTTGAATTATTGTCTGCATCAGGAATTATAATATGACGTTTTTCTATTCCGGAATGTGTTGCAGCCATATCAATCATTCTTCCAGTAGCTGGACCCGACATTCTTTTTTTTAGTTCCTCCGCGGCTTTCTGTTGCGTAACAACAAAAGGCGGCGGAGCTGTTTCAATTAAAGTGAGCATGATTTTTCCATAAGGTTTGTTGTTCAAAAGCTACAAAATGTTTTGTCGGATAAAAACATATTTACTTAAACAATTCTGTAATGAGATTCGTTCATTTCATCGATTGTTTAATGCCGAATATTATTTCTAAATTTGCAGCATACAATTATCAAACAAAGCAAACATGAGTAATACTAATTTTGAAAGCGAGTTCTGGAATCAAAGATTCAGTGGTGAAGAATTTACTTATGGGACAGAACCGAATTTATTCTTTAAAGAATCTATTGATAAACTTTCGCTGGGAAAAATATTATTAATCGGTGAAGGTGAAGGAAGGAACGCTGTTTACGCGGCAAAACTCGGCTGGAAAGTCGATGCAGTAGATTTCAGTGCAACTGCAAGGGATAAGGCTCTTAAATTAGCAGCACAGAATAATGTTACTATTAATTATCAAATAGAAAATCTTGGATTATTTTCGACTAAAAAAAATTATTATGATGCTGTTGGAATTATTTTCGTTCACCTTGAACCTGAGATAAGAATTTCTGTTCATCAAAAATTATTTGAGAGTCTTAAACCTGGCGGCAGAATAATTATGGAAGTTTTTTCTAAAGATCAGCTTGGAAAAACTACAGGTGGACCGCAGGATATTTCAATGTTGTATTCGTTAGATGACATCAACAAATCATTTCCCAATCTGAAAACAATTTTACTTAAAGAAGAAACTGTTTATTTATCCGAAGGTAAACATCATTCGGGTGAAGGTAGTGTTGTTAGATTTATCGGACAAAAAATTTGAAAAAACTTTTATTCATAACATACTTCTGGCCCCCTTCAGGCAAAGCAACTTTGCACTGGCCTTTAAAGATTATTAAACATCTTCCGCAATTCGGCTGGCAGCCATCTGTTCTAACAGTTGAGAATGAATCCTTTACTCAAAAGGATGAAAGCCTTTTAAAAGAAGTTGATCCTTTACTCAAGGTAATAAAATCAAAAACATTTGAACCTTTTGACATCTACAAAAAGTTTATTGGAAAAGGAAAAGAGGAACAACTTGTTGCATCAGACACGATATCTTTAAGTAATAAAAGTTTGTCTCATCGATTATCGATATGGATAAGAATGAATCTGTTCATTCCTGACGCAAGAATTGGATGGAATTCATCCGCAAAAAAAGCGGGGAAAGAATTTTTAAATAAACACGATCAGGAAGCTTTAGTAACAATTGGTCCGCCGCACAGCACACATCTCATTGGTAAAAAGTTGAGTAAAAGATTTAATCTTCCTCATATTCCTGTTCTTATTGATCCTTGGGTTGATATTATTTACTACAAAAATTTTAAACGAAGTTTTATCACACGCAAAATTGATAATCATCTTGAAAGATCAGTTCTTGAAAATGCGTCACAGGTTGTTTTCGTGACTGAATCAACAAAGGAGGATTATATACGAAAGTATGATTTTCTGAAAGATAAATCACACGTTCTCTACTGGGGTTATAATGAAGAAGATTTTTCTTCATTTGATTCAATTAAAGATCCTGAACTAAAAACAATTGTCCATGCAGGAAATATTTTTGATTATCAGAATCCTATTAATTTCTGGGAAAGGCTCAGAATAGAAATCGACAACGGGAAAAATATTAAACTTAAATTCATCGGGACAGTCAGCTCCGGAATTAAAAACGCTATTGAAGCAGCAGGGTTAAATTCACACACAGAAATAATAGGCTTTCTTCCTTATTCACAGATGGTTAAGCATCTGGAAAGCGCATCAGCATTATTAGTATGTGCTACTGAGAAAAGGCATATGCCGGGCAAACTTTTTGAATATTTGCGAACGGGCAAACCTATTATCGCTTTCGGTGATGACAATGAAGAGGTGAAATCTATTCTTCTAAATTCAAATGCGGGTATGTTATTTAATTATAATTCTGATGCTGATGAGTTCTTTAAAAGATACGATCAGTTCAAAACAGAACTGAATTATGTAAAACAGTTTGACAGAAAAGTTATAGCTGAAAAGTTTGCGGGAATATTAAATCAAATCTGTTAATCATTAAAATCTATTCATCACCTCAACAACTTTTTCTACTTCTTCTTTTGTAGTCCCGAATGATATCGGTAAACTTAACGTCGTTTTATGGATTTCTTCAGAGATTGGATAATTACCTTCCAATATTCCTTTCATTGCATTTTGTTTGTGAGGCGGAACAGGATAATGGATGTCGGTTTTAATTTCATTCTTTAGCAGATACTCGCGCAGTTTATCACGTTTAGGATGCCGGATATTATAAATGTGGTAAACATCAAAATATTTTTCATCAACAACCGGTTTTATAAAATCATCTTTAAGATTTTGATGATATACTCCAGCTAAATTTCTTTTATGCGAATTTATTTCATTCAACCTTTTCAACTTGATCGATAAAAATCCTGCCTGCACTTCATCGAGCCTGGAATTGAAGCCGACGAGTTCATTATAATACTTTACATCACTGCCGTAATTTCTAAGACGATTGATTGTATTTGCAAGTTGATCATCATTGGTTAGAACCGCGCCTGCATCACCCAGAGCACCAAGATTTTTTGTGGGATAAAAACTGAATGCCCCAAACTCACCAAATGTTCCAGTTAGTTTTCCATTAAACATTGCGCCATGTGATTGAGCACAATCCTCAATCAGGTTTAGGTTATATTTTTTGCAGATAGAATTTATCTTATCCATCTCACAGCTTTTGCCATAAAGATGAACAATCATTATCGCCTTTGTTTTGGAAGTTATCTTTTCTTCAATCATTTCCGGATCAATATTGTAAGTCCTGATATCCGGCTCAACAAGAACAGGCTTCATTCCGGCATGAAGTATTGCGAGTATTGTTGCGATATAGGTATTTGACGGAACAATTACTTCATTTCCCTTTTCAAAATCGAAAGCAATAAGAGAAAGAATTAATGCATCAAGTCCGGACGCAAGCCCAATACAATGTTTTGCGTCATGATAATCTGCAAATTCTTTTTCAAACTGTTCAACATTTTTTCCGAGAATGAACCAACCACTATTTAAAGTATCGGCAAACTTTGATTTGTATTCTTCTATAAATGGTTTGTTAGCCTTAAAAAGATTTTCGTATTCGATCACTTGTAATCCTCATAAATGTAATCGTTCGGATCGAACTTTGTATCTGCAAAAACAAGCAGCACAGCGTCTTTGGAAAAGTTGTGCATTGTATGCCAGTCATAAGTTTCAAGAATTAAACACTTGCTCGGATGATCTAACAAAAAATCTTCATGTTTTTTTCCGTCATTGTTAGATACCACACAGCTTCCGTGAATACAGATCGCAGCCTGCGTCGTTGTTTTATGTCTGTGCCCGCCGCGTACTGAATCATCAACCCCATAAATGTAAAAGATCCTTTTAATATCAAACGGAATCTGGTTTTCAATAACAGTCAGATTCCCTCTTTCTTCAGAAAAAGTTTTCAGATTAATTATATGCGCCATCAGGTACCTGCAAAATTCTTTTTGTCAAATATATTATATGTACCGCGAAGTTTCCTGTAAATATAAAGTAAAGGAGTTTTCCAGTTCAAGGGTCTTGCGGTTGGTCCATTTGAATCAAAGCTGTTATCAATTCTTTCAATTTCTTTTTTTATTTCATCAAGCAGTTTCACATAAGGTTTATAGAAAGTATTAAAAACATTTTCGGTCAGAACTCTTCTGCCCAATTCAAGTGAACCATCTTTATAAAATCTTAAATAATGAAAATGATAAAAGATAACATCAAATTCTTTTCCATCATTTTGAATTCCGGTTACACTGTCATCCGTTCTCCTGAAATCATATTGCTGAACATTCCAGGCGGCAATTCCACCACCGTTATGCTGAAGAACGTGCACACCTTCAAATCGTGTTGTCCAGTCATCAAGATAAAGCTGATCGCCGAATTTACCATCCTCAAAACGGTTGTAACACCATTCGATGCATCTGTCGCGCCACCATCGGAGTGCCTTCAAACCTCGTTCGTCTTTTTTGAATGTGACAAACTGAACACAATACTTTCCTGCTTTCAGTTCTTTGTTATACTGTGGTGAATATCGATGTTCAGTTATAAGAATTGATCTGTCACCCATCTCATCAAAAATTATTTTTGGTGAAGAATAAAAATAAATATCTGCGTCAATGTATGTACAGTTGTCAACGTCATAGTTTTCTAACACATAAAGTATAGTTGACGAAGTGCTTGTCCAGCAGTACTCAGCGATAGTCCTTGTCGGCTTGACTTTTAATAGTTCCGGATCTTCAAATTGTTTAAGAGTAATTATCGTTGCTTTAGGCAGATTCATTTTCTGTAGAACAGAATAACTTTTACTATCGAAAGCAAAAATATAGAGATGGAAATCATCGCAATGTTTTTCGAGTGAACGATAACAGGCTATACCTCTTGACAAATAATTTGAATCGAACAATGTGCAGAAGTTGTACATAATTATTTTTTCTCAGCAAGAACAATGTTATCTAAAAAAAGATCATCGTTTTTTGGTAATAATTTTGAAAACAGAATACTGAATATTGTTACCGGAGCCATCACAAGAAGCAGAACAGCGTTTTTCAATAATATATTTCTCCTTGTGATTTTGTAAAAATAAGCATTGAACAACTGACCGAGTACTCTGTAATCGTTCACACTTTTTCTAAGCTCGATGATTTTGAATCCGTGCTTTTCCAACAAAGCTGTCAATCCGAATGAAGAATAACGGGCGTAATCAAAAGGCTGCTCGTGTTCATCCCAAACGAAAGGAACAGTGAGTAAAAGTTTTCCCCCGGGTTTCAAAACCCGGCTTATCTCTGAAAGAAAATCATCCGGAGTAAAAACATGTTCAAGCACCTGGTTAGTAACTACAGAATCAAATTCATTTTCGGTAAACGGAAAAGTTTTTCCGTCATAATAAAAATCTGCCTGCTTTTTTTCTGAATCGATACCGGTGTCATACTCAAGCCCGACATACTGTGAATGATTAAATAATTTTTCATACGGTTTGGTTCCACAGCCGACATCGAGGGTTTTGCCGGTTATTTTTTTTCCAAGGTCAGAAAGATGTTTATGCAGATCTCTTCGTGCGATATAAAATGGATTAAGAAAGATTCCCCCAAAACCAGGATTGAATTGATGCTTTAAGACCAATTTCTTTAGAACACCCATCATTTAGTTTTCCTCAAAAGGAAAACAGGAATCTGTTCAAAAAGATTTGGAAAACTTTTAATCAAAAAATTTTTAACAGAATTACCGGATTCTACAGATCGCTTTTCTAAAATTTCCAATCCGCCAACGCGCTCGACAAGTAGTTCAAAATCTCTTATTGATAATTGATGAATATGTCCCGTATCAAACCACTGATAACCGAACAAACCATTTTGCGGCATTCTTCCGTTGAGCAGCAGATCAATCCTGTTTTTATAAAAAGCAAAATTCGGGAAAGAAATTATTTGATGTTTAGCAACTCGTTTCATTTCAGAAAGGAGAATCTCAGGATACATCACCATCTGAATAGTGACATTACAGATTGCATAATCAAAAGTATTATCGTTGAAAGGAAGCGGCTGATCAATCGAACCGGTTTGAACATCGAGACCAGCAGCTTTACATACTTCAACACCGGAAGGTGAAAGTTCCATTCCTTTAGCAGTCACGGATTTTTCTTTAATCAACCTGTTGAGCAGAGCACCGTTTCCACAGCCAAGATCAATAACCGAAGAATTTGATTTAACAAATGAAATGACAATGTCGTACTCAGTACGGTTTTCATTGAACGGGAGATCGTAATTATATTTTCTGTTATCCTGCAGAGTAAGTCCGTATAGAATTTTTTATTAGCAAATATAATGAGAAATGAAGAATAACTTTAGAAAGTCTTTAAAATAAAAAACCCCGCCGTTGGCGGGATTAAAATTTATTTATGAGATTTTATTTAAAGACATATCCAATTTTGTAGCGATTTGTTCCATTGGCAAATCCACTATAGTAAATCTTATATTGATTGTTTACTTTCAACAGAAATGGATATGCAATATCATCTGAAGCCCAATTATTTGATGTTTGTTGATCAGTGAATATTGGATTCTGTGAAGATTTAGTCCAATGAAAACCATCAGTAGATGTAGCCATTCCAAACGCAGTAATTTGTCCACTCGAATTCATATATACCATTTTAAACATATTATCTTCATAAATAACTGAGGGTGATGCAACACCATAAGCTTCCCAATTCTCCGTTGCTTGTAAAACAGGATTTCCCGAATATCTTGTCCAATTGTGACCATCAGCAGATGTAGCTACTCCAATTTTATTATAGGGATAATTCCTGCCGGTATAGAACATATAAAAAATGCTATCGACTTTTAAAACGCATGCGCTAGAGATTTGATATTCCCAGGTTGAATTCCCACTATAAAAGACCGGGTGCGGTTCCTTAATCCAGTTTATCCCATCCGATGAAGTAGCTAAACCAATATGCCATTCATTACTATACTGATCATCCCAACCAGAATAGTACATACGATATATTCCATCATCTTTAATTATACTAGCTGGATGAACAGCACGTGAATCCCACGTACCGATTGCGCCAGGTGATAAAACAGGAGTGTTTTGAGGACGAATCCAATTATTTCCATTATTAGATTCAGCATACATCACATATTTAATTGCGGCACCAGCCTCAGCAACATACCACATTTTGTAAGTTCCGTTTTCATATATCAGTTTACACTGAGCTATCCCATAATAATCATAATTGTTATACTGAGGGGTTAGAACAGGATTATTTTGATAATCAGTGAAGTTAATATTCGTGTTTCCCCAAGTGACGAAAATGTAAATACTTCCGGTACCAGCACCAGTTGGATTTAAAACCAAACTCACTTGTGTAAGTATCCCTGCAAGTACAGTAACATCTGCAGAGCCAGTGTAAATTATTTGTTCTGTGGAATCTTTAGCATTTACAGTCAGATTCCATAAACCAACTGGAACATTATCAAACTGAATATCAGCGGTTGTTCCTGAAATCAGATTGAGTATTCCTGATAAAGTATCCTGATTCTCTTTTACAAGGATTGCTTCAACCCATACTACAGAGGCGGGAGCATTTTCCCGATCAATTTTAAGGAATACTTTCCCAGAATTATTAGTTGGTTCAACAGGAACTTCGTGGATACAACTTATAAGGGAGAAGGCGAGAATAAAACTAAACACAGGACTTAAGAGTTTCATAAAGGACCCCCATAAAAATTTTTGTTGATAAAAACTTAACAGACTTCTACCGCATTGTCAAGGATAAAATTATTTTTTGATTGCCGGATAACAAATATTGTTGATTCTACTTGCTGCTTCTTCTTATAAAAGAAATCAACCTTTCGGTAAGTGACGGTTTAATTGAATAGAAGTAGTTTTCTAACAATGAACGTATTGCCTGCTCTTCAAAAACTTCTTTTTTATCAATGGGGATTTCCGATACAAATAACTCAGTATCATAAACTCTTGTTGAAAGAGTATGAGTGCCTGAATCATCGTTTCCAATATTCCTAACTAAAGAAGTCCCCGGATAAAGAGTATACATGTTTCGAATAAAACATGAAGCATGCCATCTGATTGCCCATGAATCGATTAATCCTTTGGATTGTTTTTGTAACATATTAAAGTTTGATACTGAACCATTAAAATCAAATTGCGATACTAAATTCATTTCCGATAATTTATTGATAAGCTTTTCAGCATCTTGTTCGAATGTTGCCCATGCTCTTTTCCATGTTGCCCAGCCCCAACAATCTGCACCACGTAAAAAAAATGTTTGAGGCAATTCATTTTTGATTGGATAGATATACCCGTGAATACTGGCAACATTTAAATCATTTTCGTAAACAAACAGGCCTTGATTAACATAATCTATAAAATATGGTGACACTAATAAATCATCTTCAAGTACAATTATTCTATCAGAATGATTTAATATTTCACTTACACCAGAGATTATTGATGTTGCTAGACCAAGGTTTTTTTCGCGTTCTATTATTTCAACATTTAAAAAACCTTTTACCCCTTTAATTAATTTCCTAACATTCAAAACAGATTCTGTGTGTTTCTCATTCCTCGGACCATCAGAAAAAACATATAATTTACTCTTTGATGATAACTCATTCTTTTGAAGTGCTTCAATAACTCTTTGTGTATGAGCAGGTCTGTTATAGACAAATAGAACTATTGGTGCAAGGTCTTGCATCTTATTTTTTAAAGTCCATAATCAAAGATGTATAATTAGGTTTTCCGTCTTTATTTCTTTCATCATTCACAAGTGACCGATGGATAAAACCATTACTGTCATTTCTGTAACCTGAATGAAATTTTTTGTTTTCATCCCAGTATTCAACAGGTGAAGCCTTGAATCCATGTTTTTCGAAAAGACTCCCTAGTGATTTATAAGTAAATAAATTTTTATGGTCATCAGCACCCACACCACTGCCGCCTGGTTTAACACAATTGATGTAGTTCGCTTCGCCGTGATAACCATCGGGAACAGCTATCCGAATATTGATATCGTCAGAACTATATTTATAGAAATTCTTAACCATTAGTTCAAGTTCTTCATCTGTAAGATGTTCCAGTACATGTTCAGCAAGAATTTTATCAATTTTTTTTACAGAAAAATATTTCTCAAAATCTTTTTCATTTGTTATATCAAGGTTGTCAATGTCTGTGTCAAACCAGCCGGGAAAGCTGGTTCCACCTGCGCCGACAACAATTTGAATCTTCGGGCTTGTACTCAGATAATTCCTCCATCTTATATACTTAATCAATCTAAATATTGGCACTAACAAATGATAAATGAACTGTTTTATTTTCTTATATAAACTCATATTAAATATTCAAGCAATTATTCGATTTATAATATACTGAAGTGCATTTTTTAAAAAGTATTCCTGGCGCTATTCCCCAAAAATCTAAAACTTTAAATCCATTTTCATTTAGAAAAACTTTGCCTCTCTCATATTCCTGCCGCTCTGAATCATCAAGTATGACAACACCATTTTCTGAAAGAAAACTAGTGCTTTTGATAATACATTCATTTCTCTGAATACCATCTATAAAAATCAACTCATATTTAAGTGATTCCTTTGAAACACTATTAATGTAATCATCACTTTCACTATTTAAAAACAACTTCACATTTAAAGGCATTAGTTTTACAATCGCATTATACCAATCTTCGTTATGTTCTGCCGTAGTAACACTACCAACTCTTTGAGCAAAAAATAAAGTTGAATTTCCTGCTCCGTACTCAAATACATTCATAGAGTTTGTCAGTCGAGATTTAATGAAATCAATAAATGAATAAGTTGTCCATGGTATCGGCTGCAAGTTTTTATCCACAGCTTTTTTAAGCTTGTATGAATTAAACCAACCCTCATCTATTAATAAACCGGAATGAAGTTGTGAAAGTAGGATTGAAATTGAATCCCAATCACTTGAAAATAAAATCTTTAGTTTTTCAGTTAATTTGATTGCCATTTTTGTTTGATCATGTTAATTAAAGAGATAAATAAAATTGACTTCATCATAAGTCGAAATTGTGAAAACGTACTTTTAGTCATACCAATTGAAAATGTGGCAATTGTATATGAAACCAGAGTTGCAATTGCAGCACCCGTGATACCCATTTTCGGAATCAGATAAAAGTTTATCCCAATATTTAAAACCATTCCGGCCAATGTTCTGTAAAAAGAGATTTTCGTAAGATTTTCACTAACTAAAAACTGACTCGAAGCAATTCCCAATGCAACTGAAACACCAGCCCATACGTAGATAGTCAAAACAGTCTCTGAGCCGGAATATTTTTCGCCGTAGAGTATATTGATAATCAGTGCTGCAAAAAAAGTAATGAATAGTGAAAATCCTATCGCAAGATATGCAAGCAGATCATACAATTTTTGTAATCTACTCATATATAGTTTTTCACTAATTTGTTTGGCATTAAGTATTGCAGGAAATAATGAACTGCTAAGGATAATCGGAACGAAATACCAGGCTTCAGCAAGTTTGACTGCGGCTGCATAAATGCCAACTTCTTTTGTATCCAGCATATTTTTTATCATTACCTGGTCAATTCGTGCATACACTGAAATTACTATCCCCGATAAAATCAACGGCCAGGCATCCTTTAATAATATCTTTGCTGTGTCTTTCCTGAAGTACCATTGTGTAATTCTCAGATTATTTTTTTTATAGACTAAAAAATATCCGACCGAGAGGAACAAACTTTCTGATGCATGTACTATTGCAAAATAAATTAACGGCGAATTGGTAAGTATCAGGATTACTTTTAGTGCGGCTGCAATGATCATCGATACTGATTGCACATATACATTAAACTTCGACTCTACTTTTGCCTGGAAATAGTATTCAACAACATTCAGGCATTGAAAAATATTTGTCGCAGAGATAATGAGAATAAGAATTGTTGTGATTGAATTTTCACCTGATAAAAATATTGTGGCAGCAAGCAGAATGATTGATACCACTCCCCCCCAAATCCTCAGATTAAATACTGATCCAAGCAGTTCATCTCTTCTGTCGGGAGTTTTAACAAGTTCTCTCACTACTATACTGTCAAGCCCTAATGTAGAGAGAGTTGCAAAGAGTCCAACAAAACTTAACGCATAGCTGAACAATCCAAAATCATCAGGACCAAGATATCTTACTACATAAACACTGACAAAAAAACCAACGAGCATCCTGATAATTCTTTCACCGAACATCCACGATGTGTTGGCAAAGTATTTTTTAAATGCTTCCGAACCAAAATTAATTGATGTGTTTATTTTTTCTTCTTCGTTCAATTAAAATCTTTTAAGCTTTAACTTTTTTCTTTTTCACTTCCAGGACAATAGTAAATACCAATCCCAGCATTACTAACGAACTTAAAACCAATGCAATATTTTTTGATATGAAGAAACTCTCCGGTGCAAAGTTGAACTCGACAGAATGTTTTCCATCTGGGACAACAATTCCCATAAAACCATGATTAGTTTTATAAACTTTTGTTTCATTTCCATCAATCGTCGCTTTCCATCCGGGGTGATATGTATTACCAAAGAATAAAAAGTTATTTCCGGTTGTGTTTACCTCAACTATAGTTTTCCCTTCACTATATGCTTTAATCATTGATGATGATGTGCTGTCAGGAACATCCACATTAATATTCTCCTCAACATATGCTAATTGTTTTGGATCAAGAGTTCCTTCTTTGAAAACATTTAACATTTCTATAGGAGTTTTCTTTTCTATTTTATCTACTAAATAAGCGCGTGGTAAAGCACTTTCATTTTTGTAAACCGATGCTGTTTCACTTGTTAATACAGGGGTGAAGCCGGGCATCATTGTTGGTTTGTCAACAACAATGTATTTAACATTTAACATACGCCATAGCACAGGATTAGCCGGACCAACAACATCCATTATATCCTGGTATGCTCTCGGTTTTATTCCCGAATAACCATAAAAATCTTCTATAAGAAAATATGCGTGATAGTTTGAGTTTGCATTTAATGCACCATACGAACGATCCTGCTTTAGATTAAATAACCTGAAAGGTTCTTTTTCATTCTGATTTTTTATAGCAGTAATATATTGAGGTTCGGCAAACATATTTCGTTTGTCAGGGCTGTCCATATATTTTGCGCCTCTTGAATCTATTCGCCACAGATCAATTAGAGTTAAAAGTATTGCGATAACAACAAAAACATCTGCACTTAATTTTGATCTCATATAAAAATAGGCTGACCAGAAAAGCAGTGTTAAAAATCCCATAGCAATAATTAAATCACTTGTAAACATATCTGAAGCATAAGGTGCAAGCGCCTGGTATTGTTGGGCTAATTGTTGATTAGTCAAACTTCCTGCGTATTCACTTATTCTTCCGGTAAACCATCCTGCAATAATACTGTTTGCAAGTATTGATATTATGAAGAGCCCGAGAAATACAAATGAAATGTTTCTAACAAACAAAATAGACTTCTCATTTTTTTCATTTCTCAGGTTGATTATCTTCATCAATCCAAGCCCTGCAAGTACAGGCATACTCATCTGTACAAGCACCAGTATCATTGATGGGACTCTGAACTTATCAAAGTAAGGCAAATTGTAAAATAACAGATCAAATAGAACTGGAAATGTTTTCCCAAAAGATACCAGTAAAGCAAAGACTGAAAGTATAGTTAGAAATCTTACAAGCGGATTTTTCCAGTCAATAAAAATTGCAAACAATGCAAGAAAGAAAACAACTACACCCATATACATTGCAACATCAACAAACTGCATTTGACCAAAGTAAGTGTTTATTTCAACCGGCTGGTTGTTTGTAAGCGGTCCGTTGTAGGTAGAATTTCCAAATCCATAGTATGATGGGACGATGAACGTAAGTACTTCACCGGGAGAGAATGACCATTCAGTATGATATTCGTAGTAATCGGAAGTGGCTTTATCGGTATTTGCGGAAGCTTTTTCCAGGATACCTTCAGTACCTCTTGTAGAATATGGTGTGTATTCATATATCTGGGTTAAGCTGTCTATTTGAATAAGTACAGCAATTACAGCCGCACCAACTAATATTCCCGCAGATTTTAAAATGTTATTTCTAAGTTCAATATATTTTGTTTTGAGGGAATGGAAGAAATAGTAAATAAAATAAATTGCTACCGCTAAAAGTGTGTAGTAAATGATCTGAACATGAAAACCCTGAACAAAAATCTGCATAGCAACAATAAGTAAAAGTATATCAAGCAGCCTGATCTTTTTCTGAAATCTCAACAATAACAGAAACAGCAACGGGTACATACACAAAGAAATTAATTTTGTAACGTGACCGATGTAAAGAAACACTATCAGCCCGGTACTGAATCCTGTAGCAACCGCAGTGAACAGGCTCACACTTGTTCTTCCTGAGATATGTTTCATTAAGAAGAAAGCCGAAATCGACATTATTATCAGGTAGAAAGTCCACATTGCGTAATCAACAGAAAAGAAACTTGTGAATGCACTTCTTAAAGAATAGTTAACCATGTAAATAAGATTAAACCATGTTTTTTCAGTTCCTGTTGCGTAAGCAGGAATACCACAGAAGATGTAAGGATTCCAAAGTGAAAATCCTTCTCTGTCCTGATTAACGTAAGACTTTGAACTTTCCATATTTATAATGTCACCGGATTGAAAAGTTTTTTCGCCAAAGTATAAAGGATTAAGAAAGATCAGGTACAATACAATGAGAAGAAGAATTACAATCCAAACATGATGTTTTGATGGAATGAATTCATCAAGACTAAACTTTGAGATCAAAGTATCGTGCTGGGGTTTTGTTTCTTTGAGTATCTTTTTTGCTTTTGACATTTTTATTCCGTTAAAATTATTTTTCTGCAATGAAAGTTAATCCGGTTCCGGTTTTATTTATCCCCTTAAAATCGATGTACATAAACAAAAGTGTAAACGGAAAAGTAATTACAAAATACACAGGAAGAAGTATCAATAACAGTTTAGAAATATTTACCATAAGAATCGGATACTTGATTCCGAGCCTCCAGGCTAATGTTCCCCAGAATCCATAAGTGTAAAATGATTTTTGAGTTTTGAATCCGAGTGGATGAAGTTTTGTTTCAAGTTCTTCAATTGAATAACCGTTGCGCGCATGTTCGCCGACAAAACTTTCATCGTGCTCATCGTGAACGTCACTGCCGCCGTATATTGATGGGGTGGTGATTAACAGAATTCCACCCGGTTTTAATGCACGGTGAAAATTCTCAAAAACTTTTACATCTTCAACAATGTGTTCCATTACATCGACACTAATGATAAGATCGAATTTTTGTTCGTGATTTATTGAGGTTAAATCTTCAACTCCGAAAGAGACTTCATTCCGTTTTATCTTTTTATAAAATTTTGATATGTCTTTTATCCAGTCCTCTTTAACATCAACTGCATATATACTGCAGGGTTTAAGATTATTCAGCATAAAGTAAACATATTGACTGTAGCCTGTACCTGCATCATAAATATTAATATTCTTATCCTTAAAGATGGTCCGGATTCTTCTTAACTCTCTTCTTACATACCAGGAGCGGAGAAACATCAAATCAAGAATTTTAAAAAATAGAATTCTGAATGCTGGCGTAATTTTTATAAATGTCGCGAATATGTTTTTAACCGGGTCGTAATGCATTATCCTGAAATTATATCTTAAAAATTAATATTTACTGTCACACTGAGCTCGTCGAAGTGTGACTTTACTTTTAACCGTCAGTCTTCGACAAGCTCAGACTGACAATTGAGCATCTAAATTACTTTAGAAGGGTTATTATGGCCTTCTATCAATTCAAACATTCCCTTAACAAAATTTTTCCAGGAATATTTTTCTTTAAGTGATTTCATATTTGAAGAAAACCCGTTTTCTCTTTCTTCATTATAAAACCTGAGAATTGCCTCTGCAAGTTTTTCGGGATTTTCTTTTTCAACAACAAATCCTGTTTTCCCGTCTTCAATCACTTCACCGATTCCCCCGACATTGGTTGCAATAACAGGCATTGAGAAGTTTACCGCCACCTGCACAATTCCACTCTGCGTTGCAGATTTATACGGAAGTACAACAGCATCAGATGCGGAAAAATAATACTTAACGTCTGAAGTTAGAATAAAATCTTTTTTTAGAAGTATAGAGTTTTCAAGCTGATGTTTTGAAATCATGTTGATGTACTTTTCTTCTGATTCATAAAACTCACCTGCGACAATAAGTTTTACATCCATCTTTTTTCTGACAATTGAAAACGCTTCAATTAAAATATCAAGTCCTTTGTAATCGCGTATAAATCCGAAGAAAAGAAGTATTTTTTCATCACTAAGTTTTAGAATTTTTTTGGCTTCCTGCTTATTTACTTTATCGCCAAACAGTGAAAACACCGGAAGTGGTAATAGTTTGTGAACCGGTTTTTCGATAAACAGGTGAAGATCTTTTGTAACCTGGTCTGATAAAGGTATGAAGTAATCAATTTTCTTTAAAAAGTATTTTGAAAGAAGTTTATCCCCCGGACGTTTTTCATGTGGAATTATATTATGACAAACTGCTATCATCTTTGCTGATGATTTCTTTTTAATTTTTCTTGCTATCCATCCGTAGCAAGGTGCAAAAAAAGGAAGCCAGTGTTTGAAGATTACAAGTTCAGGTTTGAATCCTAATATACGTTCGGCTGTTTGAGTCCAGTTGAAAGGATTAATCGAATCGAGAATTATTTCTGTTGGAATTTTATCAATCGTTTCAGTTGCTTCGGTTTGTGATTTTCCGGGAAATAAAAAATTTGGATACTGCCGTTTGAATGTGATTAGTTTTACTTCGTGTTCGATTGAAAGTTCTTTATAAAGAAGTCCCGCAGAATGTGCAATTCCGCCTCGTAAGGGATAGGTTGCTGATATAATTACAATCTTCAATTGGACTCCTGAAAAATCATAAATTCAGCCAGCACAAAAAAAATTTTCTCTGAATAAAAATTTAGTTGATGACATAAGGGAAAATTATCCCTTATCCTTTATGACGTATTCTTTATCATCCATAAAATTGTGAACCATCATTTCACCTAATAACCCAACAGAAAAGAATTGCATTCCCACAATTATCAAAAGCATTCCTAAAAACAACATTGGACGGTTGCTGAGATATTTCCCCATGATCCATTCATACGTTAAATATCCATTGATAAGCAAACCCGCAAGAAAACTTAAAGCACCTAAAAAACCGAAAAGGTGCATTGGTCTTTTAATGTAACGTGTAGTGAACATCACTGTGATCAGATCAACAAATCCTTTAAAAAATCTTGATACACCAAATTTGGTTTTGCCATATCTTCTTGGATGATGTGTTACAGCAACTTCACTTACGGTGAATCCTGACCAGTCTGCAAGCACTGGCATATAGCGATGAAGTTCTCCGTAAACCTTTATGTTCTCAGTAACTTCTTTTCTGTAAGCTTTTAGTCCGCAATTAAAATCATGAAGTTTTATTCCGCTCATTACCCTTGTGACAAAATTGAAAAACTTAGATGAATACTTTTTAATAAAGGGATCGTGACGTTTCTTCTTCCATCCGGAAACAAGATCGAAACCTTCATCTAATTTTTTTAATAAAGACGGAATTTCATTCGGATCGTCCTGAAGATCGGCATCCATAGTGATCACGACATCGCCGGTTACATTTTTAAAACCGACATTTAACGCTGCTGATTTGCCATAATTCTTTTTAAAGCTTACAAACCGGAAACGTTTATCAATCCTGGCAATTTCTTTAATTAGCTGGAGGGAATTATCTGTGCTGCCGTCATCAACAAAAACCACTTCCCAGGAAATTTCCAACTGCCTTAAAGCTTTTTTTATTTCGTTAACGAGTGGATTTAATGATTCCTGTTCATTTAATAAGGGAACTAATATTGATAATTTTTTGAATGATGTTTTTTCGCGAACTACCTGGGGTTGATTTTGTTTATTGTAAGGATATCTTCTACGCCGGTTATAATAATTTTTCCTTTGAAAGTTTTTTGCACCCTGTTCTCTGCCTTCAGAATTTGATTGACCACCAGTATTCTCATTTTGTCGTGGAGGTTGATTATCGTTTGTATTTTTTTCGTCCAAAACCGTTCCGTTCTTTAATTAAATGATGCCAAAATTAACTGAATAAAAACATAAAAACAATTTAAACCCTGTTTGTTGCGGATGAGTAAAATCAAATATTTCACATAAGGTAATCCCAACAAATGGTTTTAATCTTGACAAAATAGTACAGATTGTTTAAGTTTGAATCAGAAAAACGAAAATAAATGAAGATTAAGGAGTAAAATGAGTTCAACCGAAGTTTCGAAGATTGAACAACTAGCAAACAAAGAATATAAGTATGGGTTTGTAACTGATATAGAATCAGAATCTCTTCCCAAAGGTTTGAATGAAGATATTATCCGGCAATTATCAGCAATAAAAAAAGAACCTGAGTTCTTACTTGAATGGAGATTGAAAGCATTCAAACACTGGTTAACTATGGAAGAACCTCACTGGGCAAATGTTAGTTATCCGCCTGTGAATTATCAGGATCTGTCATATTACTCTGCACCTAAGAAAAAACCTGTTCTAAATTCACTTGATGAAGTTGACCCTGAATTAATTGCGACGTTCGAAAAACTCGGCATATCTCTCGATGAACAAAAAAGATTATCAGGCGTTGCTGTTGATGCTGTGTTTGACAGCGTTTCTGTTGCAACAACATTTAAGGAAAAGCTGCATGAACTTGGAATAATTTTCTGCTCATTTTCTGAAGCAGTTCAGAATCATCCTGAATTAGTAAAACAATATTTGGGAAGTGTTGTCCCATCCACCGATAATTTTTATGCGGCACTAAATTCAGCGGTGTTCAGTGATGGTTCATTTGTTTATATACCCAAAGGCGTTCGCTGTCCGATGGAACTTTCAACATATTTTAGAATTAATGCTGCAAATACCGGACAGTTTGAACGAACATTAATCATCGCGGATGAAGGCGCTTATGTAAGTTATCTTGAAGGCTGCACAGCTCCAATGCGAGATGAGAACCAGTTACACGCCGCAGTTGTTGAATTGATTGCTCTCGACAATGCGAAAATAAAATATTCAACAGTCCAAAACTGGTATGCCGGAGACAAAGAAGGTAAAGGTGGCATCTATAATTTTGTTACAAAACGCGGAGCCTGTCGCGGTGTCAACTCAAAAATTTCATGGACACAGGTTGAAACAGGTTCGGCAATAACCTGGAAATATCCAAGCTGTATTCTTCAGGGTGATAATTCTATAGGTGAGTTTTATTCAGTTGCAGTGACAAACAATATGCAGCAGGCTGATACGGGGACAAAGATGATTCACCTTGGCAAAAACACAAAGAGTACAATTATATCAAAAGGAATTTCTGCGGGTAAAAGTAATAATAGTTATCGAGGTTTAGTCCGCATTGCTAAAAATGCTGAGAACGCCAGAAACTTTTCTCAATGCGATTCCTTATTACTTGGAGATAAATGCGGTGCGCATACTTTCCCTTATCTAGAAGTAAATAATTCAACAGCACAAATAGAACACGAAGCAACTACATCAAAAATAGGTGAAGACCAGATATTCTATCTTAATCAGAGAGGAATATCTACTGAAGATGCGATCGGGCTTATCGTAAATGGTTACTGCAAAGAAGTATTCAAAGAACTGCCAATGGAGTTTGCAGTTGAAGCACAAAAATTATTAAGTGTAAGTCTTGAAGGAAGTGTAGGATAATCTATTCGGTCATTCCGAATTTATTTCGGAATCTATATTAAAATAATCATGAAGAAGCTGAATGGCATTGCCATCAGCCTGACAATTTTTGAAAATAAAAAGGAAATCTAAATGCTCGAAATAAAAAACCTTCACGCAAATATTGAAGGAAAAGAAATATTAAAAGGTATCAACTTAAAAGTTAATGCAGGGGAAGTTCACGCAATTATGGGACCCAATGGTTCAGGCAAAAGCACACTTGCGCAAGTACTCGCCGGACGAGAAGAATATGAAGTCACGCAAGGTGAAGTTTTATTTAATGGGAAGAATATTCTTGAACTTTCTCCCGAAGACAGAGCTAGAGAAGGAATGTTTCTCGCGTTTCAATACCCGATTGAAATTCCCGGTGTAAGTAACACTAATCTTCTTAAGACTGCTTTGAATGAAATAAGAAAATACCGTGGTGAAGAAGAGTTAGACGCGATGGAATTTCTTTCACTCATAAAAGAAAAAATGAAGTTAGTTGAACTTGATCAGAAATTATTAAGCAGAGCAGTAAACGAAGGATTTTCCGGTGGTGAAAAAAAACGAAATGAAATTTTCCAGATGGCTGTACTTGAACCAAAATTAAGTATTCTTGATGAAACTGATTCGGGGCTTGATATTGATGCTTTACGCATAGTTGCCAACGGTGTTAATAAATTAAAACGAAATTATAACGCCACAATAGTCGTTACACATTACCAGAGATTGCTCAACTATATTATCCCTGATTTTGTACACGTACTTTACCAGGGAAAGATCGTTAAATCCGGTGGTAAAGAGTTGGCTCTTAAGCTTGAAGAAAAAGGCTATGATTGGGTCAAAGAACACTCTAATGAATTAGTTGAAAATTAATTTTTATTGAATTTGAAACCGGAGAAATTATTTAATGAGTCAGATAACTGAGTTTAAAGATTGGTTCATATCAAACTTTGCTGAACTCGAAAAAAAACTGAATGGAGAGAAAGAACATTTTATTCATCAGCTTAGAAAAGATGCGATTGAAAATTTTTCAAAGCTGAACTTTCCCAATACAAAAGATGAAGAGTGGAAGTACACAAATATATCACCGCTGTTAAACCATAAATTTACTTCAGCAAAAAAAGAATCCGCGGAAATCAAAATTGATATTTCAAAATTTTTATTCAGCAAAGATGAACATAGCGTTATAACTTTTATAAATGGAATTTATTCAAAAAAGAATTCCACGATAAAAGATTTACCTTCAGGTGTTGTTGTTAATAGTCTTGCCTCGGTTGAGAAAAAGAATCCCGAGTTAATCAAAAAGTATTTTGGAAAGTTTGCGACTACGAATGACAATATCTTTACGGCACTTGGGACAGCGTTTGTGAACGATGGTGTTTTCATTCACATACCTGACAATAAAGTAATTGAAGACATCATACACATCCATTACATCACTGATACAAATGATGACAGCATTATTGTTCAGCCAAGAAACCTGGTTATCGCAGGTAAAAATTCACAGGCAACTATAATTGAACATTATCTTTCACTCTCGGATTCGACATATTTTACAAACTCAATTACAGAGGTTATTGTCGATGAAAATGCCTTCATCGACCATATAAAACTTCAGGAAGAAAGTAAAAATGCTTTTCACTTTTCAAGAATGGAAGTCGATTTAGAACGCAGCAGCAATTTTACTTCGCATGCAATTTCGTTCGGCGCACAGTTATCAAGGAATGACATCAAGGCACGATTTAATGATGAGGGCGGCGAATGTACTTTAAATGGATTATTCCTGACTGAAAACAAACAGCTTTGTGACACTCATACATTGATAGATCATGCTAAACCGCATTGTAACAGTCACGAACATTACAAAGGAATTTTGAACGACAAATCACGCGGAGTTTTTAACGGAAAAGTGCTTGTAAGAAAAGATGCACAGAAGACAAATGCGTTTCAGCAGAACAATAATATCATTCTTACTAAGGATGCTTTAGTTAACACAAAACCACAGCTTGAAATTTTCGCTGATGATGTTAAATGTTCTCACGGTGCAACAGTCGGTCAGCTTGACGCAGATGCAATGTTCTATCTTAAGTCTCGCGGAATTGGTGATGATGCAGGCAAAGCAATTTTAATTCACGCTTTTGCGAGTGATGTTGTTCAATCTATAAAGATAGAAGCGATAAGAAATTATCTTGAAGAAATTCTTACAAAAAAGTTTAATCAATAATCTTTATGAAAACTGAAATTGAAATTCCTGTAAACAAGGAATTAAAAGAATTTAATATTGAAAGAATCAGGGATGACTTCCCTATTCTGAAAACTAAAGTGCATAATAAACCTTTAGTTTACCTTGATAATGCTGCGACTACTCAAAAACCTCAACAGGTTATTAATGCAATGAACAATTACTACCGCACAATGAATTCAAATATTCATCGTGGAGTACATTCGCTAAGTGTTGTTGCAACAGAAGCATTTGAAAGTGCAAGAATAAAAATCAAACAGTTCATCAATGCTTTTGGAAAGAATGAAATTATCTTTACGAGAGGAACGACCGAATCAATAAATCTTGTTGCACAGACTTACGGAAGAATGGTTGTCAATGAAGGAGATGAAATTATTATCTCGCATATGGAACATCATTCAAACATTGTTCCCTGGCAGATGTTATGTCTTGAAAAAAAAGCTGTCTTAAAAGTTATTCCGGTCAATGATAAAGGTGAACTTATCATCGAAGAATTTGAGAAGATGATAACTGAAAGGACAAAAATTGTTTCGGTTGTTTATGTTTCAAATTCACTTGGCACTATTAACCCGGTAAAACAAATCATTGACATAGCTCACAAAAAAAATATTGTAGTAATGATTGATGCTGCACAAGCTGTTAATCATATTCCGATTGATGTTCAGGAACTTGATTGTGATTTCCTTGCATTTTCCGGACACAAAATTTATGGACCGACGGGAATCGGTGTTCTTTACGGAAAAGTAAACCTGCTTGAAAGAATGCCGCCTTATATGGGCGGCGGAGATATGATTTCAAAAGTTACATTTGAAAAAACAACTTACAACGAACTGCCGCATAAGTTTGAAGCCGGAACGCCTGATATTGCTGGTGCAATCGGACTCGGTGCTGCTATTGACTATGTAACAAGCATTGGAATTGAAAAAATAGCAAAGCATGAAAATGATTTGCTGGTTTATGCAACCGAAGCTGTTTCAAATATGAAAGGATTAAGAGTCATTGGAACTGCTGAAGAAAAATGTGCCGTCTTATCATTCGTATTTGATAATGTTCATCCTCACGATGTCGGTACATTTTTAGATTTTGAAGGTGTTGCTATCAGGACAGGACATCACTGCACACAGCCACTGATGAACAGGTTTAATGTTCCCGCTACATCACGCGCATCGTTTGCTTTATACAATACAAAAGAAGAAGTAGATATTTTAATAAGGGGATTGAAAAAGATAACAGAGGTATTCAATTAATGGAAACAGAATTACGCGAACTTTATCAACAGGTAATTTTAGATCATAACAAAAGTCCGAGGAACTATAAGAAACTAGAAACTTCAACTCACTTTGCAGAAGGTTATAATCCGTTGTGCGGAGATACTGTTCACATTTATCTTTTTGTTGAAGACGGATTAATAAAAGATGTTTCATTCCAGGGTTCCGGCTGTGCAATATCAAAAGCATCAGCATCCTTGATGAGTACAATTGTTAAAGGCAAAACTGTTGATGAAGCACACAAGTTGTTTGAAAAGTTTCATGATTTAATTACAGGTAAGCTGGGAGAGAATCCTGACATTGATGAACTTGGTAAACTTGCAGTTTTTGCCGGAGTACAGGAATTCCCAGCAAGAGTAAAATGCGCTTCTCTTGCATGGCATACAATGGAATCGGCTTTGAAAGAGGATAAAGAAAAAGTAACAACTGAATAGATCAATGTCATCCTGAGCCTGTCGAAGGATGAAGGTTACTCAGTTTTCAAGTCACACTTCGACAAGCTCAGTGTGACATCGTTATTAGAAATATTATGGCACAAATAAATAAACAACAGCTCGAAGAAAAAATAATTCAGACACTTAAAACGTGTTATGACCCTGAAATTCCGGTTGACATTTTTGAACTTGGATTGATTTATGAAATTGTAATTGATGATGATGCGAATGTTGAAGTTAAGATGACCCTGACTTCCCCATCGTGCCCTGTTGCCGGTACATTACCACCGGAAGTAGAAGGAAAAGTAAAAAGTATTCCTGATATAAAAAGTGCAAAGGTTACTTTAGTCTGGAATCCGCCATGGGAAAAAGATATGATGTCTGAAGTTGCAAAACTTGAGCTGGGATTTTTGTAGAGAGCTTTGTTTGTCATCCCGAATTTATTTCGGGATCTCAAGCAAGATTACACAAGACTAAGAACCTGAAACAAGTTCAGGTTAACAAATGGTTAAAAATAAAATTAAAAGGAGATAAAATGTTCAATATACTTTCGCGTCCTCCGATGTATGACCAGGACGCCGTTCAGCCAATGCGTGATGAATTGGTTGCAGTTGGATTCACTGAACTTCTAACTTCAGAAGAAGTTGATAAAGCAATTAATGTTAAAGATGATAAAACAGCTTTAGTAATGATAAATTCTGTCTGCGGCTGTGCTGCCGGAAGTGCAAGACCGGGAGTTTCTCTGGCGCTTCAGAATAATATTATCCCTGATAAACTTTACACAGCATTTGCAGGACAGGAACGCGACGCTGTTGATAGTGTTCGTGCTTTGGTTAAAGGATTCCCGCCTTCATCACCGAGTGTTGCTTTATTCAAGAATGGTGAACTGATTTACTTTATGCCGAGACTTGATATTGAAGGATATGATGCACACAGCATCGCAAAAAGATTAGTCGCTGTGTTCAATGAAAAGTGTTCTTCCGAAGGTCCGTCAATTCCGCCTGATGCTTTTGAAAAAGTGATGTATGCAAAATCATGCGGATCAAAAATTCCGTTGTATAAAGGATAATTTATAATTGTCATTTCGAAGGAGTCTTCGACTGAGAAATCTCCGAAAATAATATTGCATCAGATTACTCCCTACGGTCGAAATGGCATGTTGGTATTTTCAGATCAAATAGGTTAAAGAACATTTGACTTACTGAGCCTGTCGAAGTATGACAGAATAATCGTCACCCTTCGACGAACTTAGGGTGACAATAAAAAAAATAAAATGAAATTCAGTACACAAGAAGAATACGGATTAAGATTATTACTCAGAATCGGGAAGAGCAACTCCGCCAACGGAATGACTATTCCCGAACTGAGTGAATTAGAAGGTTTAACAGAAGCTAACGTTGCAAAGATATTACGTGTACTTCGTCTTGCGGGATTTGTTGATAGCTCACGTGGACAAACAGGCGGATACAAACTTGCCCGCTTTCCAAATGAAATTCTTGTCGGTGATGTTTTAACTGCACTCGGCGGAAAACTTTATGAATCTTCTTTCTGTGATTTGCATGCGGGAGTTGAAAACATCTGCACCAATTCTATCGACTGCTCAATACGCTCACTTTGGAAAACAATTCAAACAATGCTTGATGGTGTTCTAAGTAAAATTACTTTGCAGGATTTGCTCGGCAACGAACAGCAGGTTGAACTTCTGGTTACAACTCTTTCCGATGAAATGGAAAATGGCAATTCTTAGAACAAGAGACAATTCAGAAGTATCATAAATTCTTTAAACTCTTTTTACCAAACAATTGTAACAGCCCGGACCAGCATTATGAATATGCAGGTATTCAATTTTTTGATTTTTAAGAATTTCCAATAATGTTTCTTTCAGAATTTCACCTTTTACAACCTCTGTAAAAATCATCATCGATTTGTTATCATAACCTCTTAAAGATAAAAGCCTGTGATTGAACATTATTGGTATCTCATTCACTTTAGGTTTAATTGTCTGCGCAATCTTTCTAATAAAAATGGGTCCGCTTGAATTGTAAGGTGAATTGACATTATGATGTTCATAATTTAACAGAATAACTTCTTCTCCAATTTCAGCATCTGCTAAACTGACTCTGCAAGGAAATCCTGGAAAATTGTCTACCAACATTTTTTGAATTCCTTTTTTTGCTAACTCTGTTTCATCCAGATCAAATAAATGCTCAAACTGATTTTTATTTAAAGCCACTAACTGAAAATTGTTTTCCATCTCGCATCCTTCTTATTCTTTTATTGAAAAATATTAAAGATGGTGACAGGCAGGCAACCGAAATTTTAACAAGTATTTTTTTTAAGAATGATTTTTGTGAGGGAAATAAATTTGAGTTGAATTCTTTGCAGAAAATAAAAGATGAGAAATGTAATATTAGTTATCCTGATGAATTTAATGCTTCATAAATAAATTTTTTATTAATTCACATCTAGTACTGATTTTTCTGATTTACTGATAGTTAACTTATCAATTATTTTTTTTTGCCTAAAATCATATAAAAAGAGTTGAGTATTTGCCTGATCATCATCATCATTTTTAATTCCAGAAAAAGTTATTAAGCTATCATTCAGGAAATTAAAACCATGGTAAATCATGAAATTTTCATCTAAGCCAATTAGTTCTGTAATTTCAAGTGATGGATATTCCAGAAGTCTAATTTTTGTAGAATCTGTATAAATTAGAAACTTACCATCATTTGACCAATTTCCTATTTCAAGAACATTATTCTTCTGTCCTAATTTCTCACGAGTATTCAAATCAATTAGCACCAATTCTTTATAACCATCCGGAATTTGGATAAGTGTAGGCGAATTATTTACGTCTGCATTGTAGTTAATAGCGATAATTCCTTTACTACTAACTGATAGATTAGCAAAATTCATATATTCAAAGGGGATGGTGTCAGGTGCTTGAGAGACACCAATTGGAATAGTGTACAAGTTATTGTTTCCGGCAAAAATTAATAAACTATCATTATAAACATCATAACCCAAAAAAAGCTCGACTACGTATTGATTTTTTTTGATTTTATAATCAAGTCTTTTTCTGGTTTTGAAGTCATAAATAAAATAATCTCCATCAAATCCATAATTTGGGAAAACAATTAATTTTAGTTCGTCTCCAAATAGTTTGTAATCATTATCATATCGATGTTCGACATCATTTATATAGTATTCTTTGTTATCCATAACATTAAATACCTTTAATTTTTTTCCATCTCTTGATATTTCCGTAAATAAAATAATTTCACCACTTTGTTCAAATATTTTATCATCAGGTGATGTGCACGATAGATTTAATAATATCAAAATTATTAAGTAATATTTAATACTAATGCTCATACTTCACGTTTTTATAATGGATTTATTATTAAATAATTTTCACTTCAAAATTATTAGTTAATAAGTTTCTTTCCTAACCGTGACCCTTTCCAGCATCTCCACATTAACCTCAACACCAATTCCAGGTTTGGTTGGAACATCCATCGTGCCATCTTTATTGACAAGAAATTCAGGTTCAACGATATCTTCTTTGTAATAACGTTTGCTTGCAGAAATATCTCCCGGCAAAGTAAAGTTTGGCAGTGAAGCGAGAGCAACATTTCCCGCTCTTCCAATTCCACTTTCTAACATACCGCCGCACCACACAGGAATATTTTTACTTGCACAATAATCGTGAATAAGTTTTGATTCAGTAAATCCGCCAACTCTTCCGGGTTTTATATTGATCACTCTGCAGCTATCTAGTTCAATTGCAGCTCGTGTGTCATCAAGCGAATGAATACTTTCATCCAGACAAATAGGAGTCTTAAGCTCTCTCTGAAGTTTTGAATGGTCATAAATATCTTCATATCCAAGAGGCTGTTCAATTAATAATAAATTTAAATCATCCATTTGTTTGAAAAGATTTATATGCTCTAATTCATAAGCGGAGTTTGCATCAACCTGGAAAAGAATATCCGGAAATTCCTTTCTGACTGCTTTAATAAATTGTATATCATTACCGGGCGAAATTTTAATTTTTATTCTTTTATAACCTTCTGCAAGATACCCTTCAATTTTCTTTATCAGATCCGGTACAGAAGATTGAATACCAATGCTTACACCAACGTCAATCTTATCTCTTGTTCCGCCCATCATTTTTGAAAGAGAAATGTTTTCCGAGTTTGCAAACAAATCCCACAATGCTGCTTCAAGTCCGGCCTTTGCCATCATATGTCCGCGTACTTTTGAATATGATTTGATCGCTTCATCTATACTTGAAATATTTTTTCCAAGAATCGATGGAATTAAAAAGTCCTGAAGTATATGCCAGGCAGTAGTTACAGTTTCATAGGAATAAAACGGCGTACCTTCCGCGACACTCTCACCCCAGCCTGTCAATCCTTCTCCATCAATACGAACGATGATATGTTCTTCATCGTACTCAGTTCCCATTGATGTGGTGAACGGAGAAACCAATTCCATTTTGATATGACGGAGTTCAATTTTTTCTATTTTCATTTTATTCTATATTCTTTTTGTCACACTGAGCATGTCGAAGTGTGATTATACTATTTAATTAACATTCATCCTTCGACTTCGCCCAGGATGACATGAAATTTTTATTTTTATAAATCGCCAATTTCTTTAATCATTCTTTGCCACAACTCACTTCCGTTTTCTCCGTTCGTCATAATGACAATTCCGGAACCATCTCTCATATTAAATTGTGAATAACATCTGAATCCTGTTTGATTTGCTCCGCTGTGATATACAATATCTCCTGTTATGGTTGAATCAATCGCCCAGCCTAAACCTCTATACGACTGCAATCCTAACGAACGTCCGGGCCTGTTTATGACTTCACGAGTATCTACACGAATCTGGTGTTTCAACATTTCCGAAATCGTTTTATCTGAAAGTGAATAATCCTTTAAAGCATCAGGCTTCATTATTTCGATAATAAACTTTGCATACTCTTCCGGAGTAGTGTAAAGTGTATAAGCAGCATTTGGATGTACATACCTGCTTCTATTATTACAATTGCCTGAAGTGTCATGACCCGTAGCTATTTTCGAATCTAAATTTTCTGTCCAAACGAAACTTGTAGATTCAAAACCAAGTTTATCAAACAAAATTTCTTTTGAGTACGTATCGAGTGTCTGCTGAGTAACGTGTTCAACAACTCTTTGCAAATAATAAATTCCTTCACCTGAATAGTTAAACTTAGTTCCGGGTTTAAAATAAATTGGTAATGGAGCTAGTCTTTCATCCCCTCCTTTTCGCCAGTTAGGCAATCCGCTGGAGTGAGAAAGTATCATCCTTGCAGTTATTTGTTTTGAGTAGTCTTCGTTCTCACTAACAAATTTTTCAGGCAGGTAATTGTATAACGGTTTATCCAAATCTATTTTACCTTGTTCAGCAAGTTGAAGAACGAGAAAAGCAAATACAGGTTTACTCATTGAACATGCTTCAAATATTGTTTTTTCAGTTACAACAGCCCGTGTTGAAGCATCAGCCATTCCAAATGCTTTTGACCACTCAATCCTGAAATTTTTTATGAGACTGATTGAAACCCCCGGTACTTTTAATTCATTCATCAATTGCGGAGTAAGTGTGTCAAGTTTATTAATTACTCCAGATAATTCCGGGATGTAGTGAATCGATTCACTGTCAATCTTCAACAAAGAAGTATATGCAGCCCATCGTAAATGTTCATCATCATCACTTAATAATTTTTGTAATTCAGTTACAGATGATTTTGCATCGGAATAAAAATTTCCAAGAGCAATTGAAACACACCATTTTACATCTGAGTTATTATCTGTTAAAGCTTTTGTCAAGAAAGGAATTGCTTTCTTTCCGGCAGGAGCAATTTTGCCTAATGCGATGGCAGAACAAAGCCTTACGTTCTCATTTTTATTTGAAAGAGATACGATTAATAAATCAACTGCTTTTTCACCATACTTGATAATTTCTGAAATAGCTTCACCATTTGTAAACGGATTTTCATCAGAAAATTTATTAATGAGAGAAAGAATTAAAGATTCATCTGAATCATTTTTTTCTTGAGGAAAAAGATTTCCGGGAATACTTAGAAGAGTAAAAGATATTACGAGAATAAATATTTTGCGAATAGAATGTATCCATTCTAAGATCATAAAATCACTTCTTTTTATAAATCTTATTGATGTTTGCGGGTTTACTTAATTCATTTTCAAATGAAAAAATTATCGGCAAACCACCCGTGTGAATAAATATCACCGGAAGATTTTTGTCTATAATATTTTTATTGACTAAATCTTTTAAGGCAGCCATTACTTTGCCTGTATAAATCGGATCAAGTAAAATGCCTTCAAGATTTGCACACTCATTAATTGCGTTAAGTCCTTCACTTGTTATCATACCATATTCGGTAAAATAGTTGTCGTAACATTCGATTACTATCTCACTCAGATTAACATTGTAATTCAGAATCAAAGCACTCTCAAGTATAATTTGTTTTGTATTGTGTTTGATAGCGGTACAAGTTCTTGAAACGCTGATGCCAATTACCCGTGTACGCGGCATAAACATTTTCACTCCGAGTAAAACTCCTGCAAATGTCCCGCAGGATCCAACACCAAGTACAATCTGAACATTATCAGTGTGAATTTGTTTTGATAGTTCACGCATAGCAGTTACATAACCAATTGCACCTAATCCCGTACTTCCACCAATGGGAATTATAAACGGTTTGCGCCCGGCTTGTTCAAGTTCTTTGGCCCAATTCTCCATCTCAATCGTCAGTTGTTCATTTGCATCGTCATCAACCAGGTAGCTTATCTCAGCACCAAACATAACATCAAGTAAGAGATTCCCTTTGTGTACAGCAAAGTCAGGTCCGCCCAAAACAAGTTTAACATCTATCCCGAGTTTACGAGCTGCGGCTGCAGTCATTCTTGCATGATTAGATTGTATTCCACCGGCAGTCAGTACAACATCATAACCGCCTTTTACGATTTCGGCAAAATCATATTCAAGTTTTCTTGCTTTGTTTCCGCCGCCTGCGAGTCCGGTTAAATCATCACGTTTGAAAAATAATTCTGTAACGCCGATTTTTTTTGCAAGTCGTGGTGCTGTTTCAAGCGGAGTAGGAAGATTTGTTAAATGAATCTTCCCTATAGAATTCAATTTCATTAAATGTTTTCTGTTTTACCTTATTACACGAAGTATGGGAAATAGGTCTCCCTTTTTTAGAAGATGATTAAACTGCTTGTAAGTAACCAGACCAAGTTCTGATTTTGGTTCGAGCGCAATTACGATTGTATTATTCTTTAACTGATTTACAGGAATAAAAATATAGTCACTTTCATTCAGTTCACCGTTGAAAGGATTCGCTTCAACAACAGGGTTGATTATTATATCTCTTTCAAAATCCATTGAGTCAATACCTGCAACAAAGTATTGTTCAATTTTATCTTCATCAGATTTTTTGTACTCATTAAACTGAATAGAATGTTTTTTTGCCCAGTCAATAATTTCAATTAATGTTTTTGGTACAAGATAGCCTGACGGTCTTTCAACATCATAAATTGATTTAACTATTGGGCGATAATCACTGACTGTAACTATCGTATCCTTTTCTGAATAATATGAAAACAAGGGAAGTTCCAGTTTGCTTCCGTCAGCAAAATGGTCTAATTGAATTGCAACTTTTTCATCAACTTCATTTGAAATTAATTTTTCTCTTCCATCTGAAACGAGATTTTTTATTTCATCATTATTATTGTAAACGAATTCAAGAAATCCCCGCATCCCTGTCATCTGACTTTCAGCACGATGTTTTATGTTATCAACAAAACCATCTTTACCGTTTAATCCTTCCTGTATAAATGAAAAAGTATTTTGAATGCCAAGACTTTGCCTTCCATCATTTATGTCGAATGTACTGTGACGTATATAATCAATTTCAGGCGGTCCGCCGGGACTATACTCGAAGTATGAAATATTTTTGGAGTTCAAATAATTTTTTATGAAAGGTAAGTACTCCTTCTTCGATAGCTTTCTTATCTCTTCAGAAATATTAATGTTTGTAGTTGTACCAACTTCAACGTCGGCATTATTCCTATAGCCATATTCTTTCCATGTTTCGCCATAAGGAAAGTATTCATGGACATCCATTGTAGCTTCAAATAAATATTTGTTAAATAATTTATGAAGACCAATAGTTTCAGGTTCAGTAAGAATCAGATGATTACGATTAAGGTCCATATTGTTGCCGTTTCGTCTCTGATTTTTTTCTGAACCATCCGGGTTCATTTGTGGAACCAGCACAAAATCAATCTTCTCGAATAAATATTCGTTCTCTGGTTTCAGTAATTCATTAATCAGAAGAAGCGCTCCCTCTTTTCCTGATTGCTCATTTCCATGCTGCTGTGCAAATATTAATACTTTAATTTTCGATTCATCTTTTCCAAATTCAGAATCAGAAAAATATACTACGTACAATTCTCTACCTTCAACTGACTTTGTAAGAACTTCACATTTTATTAAATCAGATTTTTTATCAACATCTTTTATAAACTGTGAAAGCTCAGAATGCGAGGTGACTTTTGTGTAATTGGATTTTTCAAGCGGAGTTTGCTGACTGAATGAAATGTTGCAAATGATTACAACAACAAATACTAATTTTTTCATATCGATTTTTTATTCCCTTTTTGTAGGGGAGGGGCTTGCCCCTCCCGCAAGTGCTGAAACGCAATATTATTTATTTTCGATTAATTAAAACGGACAGGGCGAGCCCTGTCCCTACATCAAATCAATATTATTGGGATTATCTTTTTCTATATCCCATCTAAATGGATTTTGTTCAATATATTTCCTTATCTGAAACAACTCTTTTTCATCTCTAATAATTCTATCATAAAAACTTCTCTGCCATTTGAATTCTTTTAATCCGGCTTTATGAATTGCGATTGTTGTTAATGATTTAAATGCCCCAACGATACTTGTGCTACTAACAGGCTTAACATTTTTATCATTTTCTAAAATAAGAATACCATGAAAATGATTTGGCATAATAACATAGCTATCTAATCCTAGATTGGTATAACGGTTTACTAACTGAAGCCAATTATTTTCAACTATCTTTCCATATTCATTTAGAGTGAGGATAGTATTTTCAATAGTACTTAAAGCTTCTCTTTTATGTTCTTCACAGATTGTAATAAAATAATAACCACTATTAGAATAATCGTATTCACGTAATCTTGTCGATTTTCTTATCGGATATTTTTTGTCCATCTAAAACTATTATTTATTTGTAGGGGAAGGGCTCGCCCTTCCCGATTATGTTGTATTGTTAACCTATTTTAATACTTTGATTATGTAACACAGACAGGGCTAGCCCTGTCCCTACTTAAGTAAAATCATTTTTTTTGTCTGGATGTAATTCCCATTCTGCAATTTGTAGAAATATATTCCACCTGATAATTGTGAGCCATCAAATTTTATTTCATAAGAACCCGGACTCATTTTCTTGTTGATTAAAGTTTTAACTTCTTCGCCGAGAAGATTAAAGACGCTTAATGAAACTGGAATATCATTAACTTCAACGGTATTAGTGTGATTGACCCGATCAATCTTAAATTTAATTGATGTGGAAGGATTAAACGGATTTGGATAATTCTGATAAAGCATAAAACCTGCTTGTGATGAACTTACTTCACTATCTTTGACGTGCGTAAGATTATCAAACTTTCCCTGTTCAAGCGAGTAATTTATTTGAGAATAATTTGTAAGTGATACTCTCAGATTATTCATTGCCACAACCTGTCGCGGACCAATACTTCCGCCGGCACGATAAGTAGAAGAATCTACTTTGGTCGTTGACCTTGCGTCCACAATGATGTACGGTGTGGTTGTTACACCATTAATGGTTCTGTTTTCTGCTGAGATATTGACCCGGTCCGTTCCGTTTAAATAGATTCCTGTTCTCTTTCTTTCACGCATCATCCCGAAGAAAACTGCACTCATTCTGTTTTCATATAAATCTGAGTTGTCGAACAATAATGGTTGAAAAATTAATTCATTAAAAATATTGAGCCCGTTATTTATGGTCATCTTTCCACGGTAAGAAGCATAAATATCAGTATCTGTATTGCCGATAAATTTTTCACCTGTAATCTTTCCGCTTGTACCGAACAAAAAAACTGGTTTCCCTGAATTAATTGAAGTGCTAAAAGAATTTGAAAGCAGAGTACCTGTCTGGTTCAAATAACTTAAAACATTTACTGAATCACCGGCAAAAATAAAACAGGTTGCGTTGTCAATTTTATTTGCTTCAATCGGATCATTAAGAATTCCTGTAGCAAGATTTAAAACTGAATATGTATATAAATTCGCATCAAGATAATTTATTAATGCAGTAATGTTTCCTGAATAACCCGGATATGAAATGACCAGGACATGACCGTTGTTTACCGATGAAAGAAAATGAAAAAGATTTGTTGAAAGTTGATTTGAAATATCATTGCTTCCTGTAAGAACAAAATCTGTTATAGGAAATTCATACTCCGCACCCGTATCGAAATCTTTGGCAGAAGATGGAATAAAGCTGATTTGTTTATTCTGAAAATCATATTTCCATCCCTTGGTTAATAATTCTGTGTGCAGATTTTCAATTGTGTACTTACCGGAATTAAATTCTGAATATTTTGTGACCTCATCTTTATAAAAAATTGTAACCGTTCCACTGCCCATTACTTCGCCAATTCCATCGGGAGTAATTGCAATTGCTGTCCTGTCATCAATACCGACTCCAATCAAATCGATGCCCGCATTAAAGTGCTGATTATAGAGCATCGCGATTAATCTGCCGTGCCTTGCCCGTTCAATAAAGTGAGTATCAAATAAAACATTGGGAACCAAATTCAGAAAGTTATTTTCAAACCTCATCGGATTATAAAAAGGATTTAGAAGTGCTTCATCCGGATAAGCCGAGCCGTATCTTGCACTGAAATCAACATCACCAAGTACTGCCGCACCGGCGCTTGTACCGGCAACTACACCGCCATTCAGAAAAACAAAATTAATTGCAGAATCAATCTTTGTTCCTTTCCATAAACGGATGTAATCCCACTGGTCACCACCGCGGATAAAAACAGCTTTGGCTGAAATAAGTTCATCATAAGTTGATTGAAGATTTGCGGATGCAATTGTGGAGATAGTTTTATTGTAAGCAGTGTCAGCGCCAAACGACATAAAATATGTTGGAAGCCATTCTGTTGCGCTGCTTACACCAAGAATAATAATTTTTCCGCTGTCTGATTTTTGAACTATCCAGGAATATGGTTCATCACTCCAGTCATCGTAATCTTCAGAGCCTCCTCCTATTGCACAAACATAACCCTGCGCGTAAAGAGTAAGATTATGATAAAGAAAAAGAGAAAAAAATATTGCTGATAATATTCTCACTACTAAAAACTTAAATTAACTGAAATGCGGTGAACACTCGGTAAAATATCATACACGGAGTATGCATAATCAAAATAGACTGCTGTTCCACCCAAAGATACATTAGCACCTGCACCGAATGTAAAATCCTGGTCATCATAATTGTATTTGTAACCGCAGCGCACGGCAAACCTGTCGAAGAATGAAAACTCGGTACCAAAGTGTGCACGTTCAGCATTGTCATTCGGATGCGTGACATCAACAGCGCCTCTGACTTTTACAAAGTCATACTGTATAACATCAAATCCAATCCCGACCTGGAAGTTTAACGGTAACGGATATTCCTGTGTGCTTAACCTGCTCGGAATTAATCTGCTGTTTGGATAGTTATCATCTTTGCGGTAAGTGAAATCAAGGTCAGGTCCATCGAATTTCAAATCAGCACCAAAGTTTGTCATGCTCATCGCGATAGTCAGGTTCTGAAAATCCAATCGATATTGAGTACCAATATCAAAAGCAATTCCTGATGCAGTTTCGTTCCATATTCTTTGGTTGATATATTTTACACTTAATCCCACGCTGAATCGGTCAGTTAAATATTTTGCATAGGATATTCCCAGTGCTATATCACCAGCGTCAAAATACCGGCCTGTTCCGTTTGGTTCCTCTTCAGTTGTTATTTCCATGTTACCTGTTGTGAAGCTTACCATACTTGCACCGAACACACCAAACTCACCTGCATTATAGACTAATGAAGCGGCATTAAAATCAAAAAGGTCAAACCAGTTCATATAAGAAAAATGAGCCTGTACGTTATTCACTTTTACAAGGCCTGCGGGATTCCAGAATATTGATGATGCATCATCAGTCAGTCCGACAATTGCTCCACCCATCGCTTCCGCACGGGCACCAACCGGTATTTGCAGAAACTGTGCGCCGGATGTTCCGAGATTTGGATTCTGTGCATAAACAATACCGAATGAAAGTACTGTTAAAAATATTACTAATAATTTTTTCATATAATTTCCTGCATCAGCTTATTTGATTATTGCAAATCGTTCTTTGTATTCGGAATTTTTTGTTTTGACAACATAGATATAAACTCCGGCTGCTAATTCTCTTCCGCCTTCTGTCCGAAGATCCCAGACCTCTGTACCGTTGATTGCATTATGATTTATAGTCTTAATAAGATCTGCATCAACAGTAAAGATGTAGATGGTACATTCAGGAGGAAGATTAACAAATTGAATTTGCCGTAATGGTTCTTTTCTTAATTCACCGAATTCGGGTTCATATAATGATGAAACTATATATGGATTTGGTACAACCCTTATTCTGTTTAATTCATTTGCAACTTTCTGATAATCAACTTTTGAACCTTCTATGCTGAAAGAGTATGAATCTTGTATATTCGGCATTACAGGTTTAATTACTTCAACAGAAAACATATTGCCCACAGCCGGCGGTGCATTAGATGGGAAAGTAATTGTTCCATCAATCCCATCGAATGAGAAAGTGTCTTCTGAAAATAAAGTATCTAGTTGAATTGCAGTTTCAGTTACTGACAATAAAACGAAACCATTATTATTTACAAATCCATTTCCCTCAACAGAAGCGATATATATTTTTTCTTCTACAAGAGTTTCATCAATTACACTGAAACTCATTTCAACATTATTGTCTGTTCCGCCGATTTTTGAAACACTCTTAATTATTTCAGGTTGAATCATTTTAAGTGATATACCGTCAGTCGTTGTTTGTACCTGGTTAAGCTGGTATGGTCGGTTCTGAATTACCAAATCCTGATTATTCCTCAATACACTCATTGCAAAATTTATTGAGATAACATCACCCTGTTCGGGAAGAAATGCCGGGTCAGTACCGATCGAGTCCCTGAGACTTACTCTTAATCCTTCGCCGGTTATTACAACATCTCTTCCGCCTGCAGGATAAGGAAACCCTGTGCGTATAACTGTGTTCAATGTTATATTCTTCAAATCAAAAGTAGCAGGACCTGTAAATTCAATTGCATACTTATACGGATTTGTGATCGCAGAATCTGAAACTGTTACAGACACAGCGGTTGCAAGATCACCTGATTCAACTCTTGGTATAAAAGTAAAAGTAGTTAAATACTGATTTCCGGCTAACGATTCATCATCAACTACAGAAGCACTTAATGAGTAATTTGAATTTCCGGTAGAAAGATTCACAGGATTTATTGATGAAACAGCAGTTCTGCCAATTGCATCCGATCTTGGCGTAACAGGAACTGTATTCACTGCATCAAGTGAATTGCCAATCGGGCTTTCAAGACTTTCAATTGCTGAATTACCTTTATCGAAAGATGTCACTGAGTACCAGTATTCAAATCCGTTGGTAACGGTTGTATCGACATAACTATATTGCAAACCAGTATTACCACCGATGGTATTTACAAGGTCAAATTCCGCAATTCTTTCCCAGCTCAGTCCGCGGTTTTTGCTTCTGTATAGTCTGTAGCCTTCAAAATCATAACCTGAAAATTCATCGTAACTTAATTCGGCTAGATCATCCCAGTACAGTATTGCTTTAAAATCACCGTTTGACGAATATAGTTTTGGACGAGCAGGCGGTTTAGGCAAATTGAAATTTGCATCAACAGCATTCTGAGCTACGGTTGCGGCATTAATCAGTTCATTGTATGTATCACCTGCAACAAAAGCTGTGTAAAAAACTAAAGTGTCACCGGGATTTATTGTATAAGGACCTGATGATGTATGCGCAAGTATATCCATTCCGGAAGCTGGAATTGTTGATGGGTCATCGAAATGAAGATTTGATGAATTTGTTAAATGAAAATATTTACCTCCAATTGCTGAATTATAAAGATCAGGATCAGAAGACATAAAACCATACTGCACCGAATCTATATCAGAAATGTTATCGTCATCATAGAGCATATAATGGAAATCAGTAATACCCAGTTCAGTTCCGTTAACTTCGGGAGTTTTCAACATCATCACTCCAAAGAAACCTGTTTTGCCGTCGGGCCATTCACCTGAAACTCCGTCATCATAAAAATAAATCATGTTCTGAGCTGGTAAGAAATTAACTTTATCATCTCCCCATTCAGGCAGTCCTCCGCTTATATCGCCAACATCGATATCATTATGAAGTCCGAAGTAAAGACTGTCATAACTGTTCTGGCTTGTGTTTGTCAATTCATACTTAAAGAAGAGAATATTTTTTGCAAAGTTTGTTCCGAATGCATAACCGGTTTGCGCAAGTTGAAGTCCGAGTATTGCAACTGTATTATTGCTGTCATTAAATACGCAGTAACTATCCTGGTCAGATAAAATAATATTGTTACCGTTCACGTCTTTAACTGGCCATCCTTTTTGCGGGTGCCATGAGTTTGGATCATCGCTGAAGGCAACTCTGGCTGTATCACTATTGTGATATCCGAAAGCAGCTTCCCACTCTTCATTTGTAGTGAATCTTCCCTGAATAACATTGCCGGGAATTCCTACAAACTGATTTACTCTGTATATATAATTCTTCTGACTATTGATAGGAAACTCACCCGACGGTCCCTGTGAAATTGTTCTTGGATAAAGTTTACCTCTGTTTTCAAAAAATAATCCGATGTTGCTTGCATTATGAATTCCTGCAGCACGGTCTTCTATGCGAAGTATTTTTTGCAATAAATCTTTTTCTTCATAATCTTTATCATACTGAGCAGTTCCTTTTGAAGAAAAAAACAGCAGGCATAGTAATATTTGTACACTTAAAACTTTTCTCATTTTTTCTACCTTGGATAGAATGATTAATTAAATCTCATTGTAAAACCTAAACGTACTGATCGAGGCGGTCCGAAGTTGGAAGGGTCTCTCATATACTCGGTTGAGTAGCCGCCTACAGTTGTATACTCGGGATCACCTGTATCGCCATATACGTATAGAATATTTCTGTGGTCTGTCAGGTTCAGAATTTCTGCGAACAATCTTAAACGAAGGTTTCCAGGGAACTCAAACTCTTTTCCAATCATTAAATCGATATTGTAAACACCTGGTTGTCTTAAAGAATTCTTTTCAACAAATCCAATATCCCTTCCTGACGGAGTGTATGGCGCGCCCGAGCTTGCTTTGATTATCAAACTGAAATCCATGTTATCAAATATTTTTTCGCCAAAGATTTCCGGACCTTCATCATTTGGTATTGTATATGTGCCGCTTGCATTAAAGATATGAGGGCGGTCAAAATCCAGGAAGTAAAGTTGAGTAGACTCTTCTGTTCCGGGGTATTGTTCTGCTTCAGATGATGCGCTTCCCTTTGCAACTGAATAAGTATAAGTAAGTCCGCCTGAAAAATAATTATTCGGTCTTACATCCAGTGTTGCTTCAAAACCTTTAATGTTTGCATAGTCCTCATTTACATAAAGAGTGTAACCGGTGTAACGTCCGTCAACAAACGGAAAATAATATCTTGTTCCGATGAGCCCGGTTATATCACGATAATATGCAGTTACATTCAATGCAACATTATCACTGAACTGGTGAGCAACACCGACTTCATAAGAGATGGTTCTTTGTGCATCAAGGTTTGGCTGACCGAATAAAGGTTCACGAACGTTCAGATCATAAAGATTATTTTCGAATAAATATTCAAAATCAGGATTCTGGAAAAAATGTCCGTAAGAAAAATGAAGTTTAGTTCTGTCTGAAATGGGATGAGCGATTCCGAATCTTGGTGAAAGCTGTGATCGGGATTTTACTTTAACAATCGAATTAGGATCAAGCGGATTATCTCTGAAGCTTACATTTGAATTAAGATAATCAAACCTTAAACCGATATTTATGATCAGGTAAGCTAATTCAATTTTATCCTGAACATAAACGGCGCTCTCAAATGGTTCTGTTTTGTAATCATCTATGTATGGAAAATTTCTTTTCGGGTCATAAATTTCATACAAACTTAACCAGTGTTTTTTATAAGATGCGCCGAACTTAACTTCGTTCATTGAGCCGATTTGCCATACTGCATCAAGCTTAAAATCTGCAGATGCGGTTCGACTATTAATTAACTCAACAGGATCGGATAATTTATAAAACTCATATCCTGTTCCTATGTTTTCAAAATACTGCTCTTCAGTTGATGAGAGATATTCAGATGTGTCCTTATCAATGCCTGAATAAAATCCCTGGTTAAAGTATGATGCTTTAACATCATAGAAAAAATTATTTTGAATTGTGTGTGTCAGGCTAAGTGTACTTTGCCAACTGTCAGTTCTTGTCCTGAGATATTGTTCAGGGATATATTTGTAGGAATGATTATATCTTTGCCGCTGCCCTGAGTTTCCCCTGTTTGAAAGTGCAATTTTAGTATTAGGAATTATTGTTGTTGAAAGTTTTGTGAAAAACGATTTTGTGTTATTGTAACCGAATGGAAGATAACTGCCTCGTTTATCAACCTCGCCTGAAAGAAAAAAGTTGTATTCGGGTACAATTATTGGTCCGCTTATACTTCCATTAATTCTGTTTTCATGTAGTGATGAATAACGCTCGATACCAAACTCGCTTGTACGGGCTTCAAGTTTCGCTGAGAATTTGTCGGTTCCATCCCTTGTAACAATATTAACAACTCCGCTAAGTGCGTTACCATATTCAGCATTGAATGTCCCGCTAAGCAAACTCATTTCCTGGATAGCATCATTATTAATTTCAGTTGCAAGTCCGCCGAGTAAAGGATCAACAACTATAGTTCCGTCTATCATATATGCAACTTCATTTGATCTACCGCCTCTTACATGAAGATTCGATCCGCTTCCTGAAACACCAGCTTGTAGAGAAAGCAGTTCAGTAAAAGTGGAAACAGGTAAAGATTCAATTTCTTCGCGGGTCACTACTGATATACTGCTTGTAACATCTTTTTGAACAAGCTGCGTTTTCGCAGTAATTATAATTTCACCAACTTCAATTGTCTGTGGTTTTAATTCAACCGGCAGCATAGTTGTCTGGTCCACCACTATCACTACATCTTTTATAATAAGAGTTTCATATCCTATATACGAGACACGGACATCATACTTACCCGGCGGAATGTTCAGGATCACATATTCCCCATTAATGTTTGTTGCGGCACCAAGTGAAGTACCTTCAAACATCAGGTTAGCGCCAACAAGAGCTTCTCCTGTATGGGCATCTTTAATAGTGCCTGAAAGTTTGCCTGTAGTACCTGAATAAATAATAAAAGGAAACAGTAAAAAAAGAAGTATAAGTTTGTTCATCTTTGACTCCCGCCGATTATCTGGTTCTGATTGATCATAATTTCCTCAGATTCTTTCAGAATTTTTTTTGCTCTTTGTTTATCTTTAATTGCGCATGCTGTTGCAACGGCATTTATTAATACAGAGATTGCTGCAAAAGAATTTGTAAATAACATATTTTCACTTTTAACTATCAGGTTGGCTTTTGTAAAAAATGTTGCCGGTGAAGCAGGCTGATTTGTAACAGCTATCACATCAATTTTTCTTTTCTTAGCAAACTCTGCAGCTTCGATTGTTTCTTTAGAATACGGAGGAAAAGAAAATACTATCAATAAATCTTTTGGATTCATAAATAAAATTTGTTCGTTGAACAAAGTATGTGAATGCTGAAGAACCGATGAGCTTACACCAACCTGTGTCAACTGGTAAGCTAATATTTCCGCCAGCAGAAACGAGATTCCTAAACCCGCAGTGAACACTCTTTCAGATTTCAGAATAGTATCAATAACATTATCAAAAGTTTTACGTTCAACTAAATTGAGTGTATCATTAATATTTTTGATATCAAGATTAGCAACTTCGGTGAGCAGATCTTCTTTCACTTTATGTTTTTCAAAAAGCGGGAACATCTGTTTGTTGCTTATTTCTTTTTGAAGCGAACCCGCGATTGCCTCACGCAGCTCACTGAATCCCTGGAAACCAACACTCTGTGCAAATCTTACTATTGATGCCACACTCATTCCGGTCAACTGAGAAAGATCATGCACATTCAGAAATGGTATTTTATCAAAGTTATTAATGAAGTACTCAGCGGCTTTGCGCTGATTTTTAGGCAGTGAATCGAACTTGCTGGTTATTTTTTCTTTTATCTCTTTGTATCTGTCCATAATAAAAAAGGCTCACGGTTCACGTGAGCCCTGACAAATTGTTATTACTTAATCAAAGTCATTTTTTTAGTCATTACTTTTGAATCAGTTTGTAAAGAATAAACATATACCCCCGAAGACAGGTTAGAAGCGTTGAAATTATATTTGTGTGTTCCTGCTTCAAGAGATTCATTAACCAGTTCTGCAACCTGTTCACCAAGTGTGTTAAATACTTTTAATACAACATTTGATCTTTCGGGTAATCCAAAAGAAATTTCTGTTGATGGATTGAATGGATTGGGATAATTCTGTTCAAGTACAAATTCTCCAGGGACATTGTTCAGATCAGATTCAACTGAGGTGAGTTGATTATATTTTTGTTGCGCGAGCTGCATATTTGCAAGTAACTCTGTCTGGTTACCACCTACTGCAACAGCAAAGTAAACAGTTTTTGTAGCAGAAGGTTGTATGTTTGAATGTTCGCCGCCTAACACACCTACTCCACCATCAGCATCGGTTGTTAGTGTATCAGTTGTAAATGTTCCTGCATTCATAAGGCTGTAGTAAAGTGTGTCCAATAGTTCATATCCATCAAACCATTCAAACACCTGACCGGATGTAGTTTGTTCTGATAAAAATTTTATTCCGATATGATGATTCTCAAACTGAGTGAGAATATTATTGGTCAGGTCATAAAATATTTTATCATCTTCCCATGTGAAGTCAACATATTGAACAACATCCAGACCTGCCTGCATAGGCATTGCAGAAGTTTCGCGGTTCGTTAAAACGCATTTAACCAGGCAGTAACTTTCATTATTCCATCCATAAACACTTTGGTCTATTAAAAAGTCTGGGGGAGCCGCTGAAAAAGAGTTATCATATACTCCGTTAACTTCATAATCACTTACAGTCGGATTTGGATTTAGTGCTGTTTCAGTTACTATACCAAGATCGTTCCAATATTCAAGAACCTGACCCTCATTTCCTGCAACTATTAATGAAATTCTGTTTATATGTTGAAGTGTATCAACACCTTCAGTTGTAAAAATTCTGATTGCACCATAATCATCAACCCTTACGTTTATGGTTCCAGTACCAAACGTAACCTGTGCATTTGTACTTTGGAAGTTTACTCCCCAAATGATCACTGTTAATAAAAGAACCAGTAGAGAATTTTTCATTTCTAACCTCTCCTTTTGATTTATAGATAATTAATTAAAACTCATTGCCACCCCATTAAGTTTGGCGGGATGAGCAGCAATAATCCAAGTAACATTAAAATTATTTGAAGCGGGATAACCCACTTAGCCCAGCGTTCCCAGGGAACACGCGCCATTGATAAAGCACCCATTGTAACTGCAGAAGTAGGAATTATAATATTTGTGTATTCACCAAACTGAAAAGCAAGAATCGCTGTTTGTCTGGATACACCTGCAAGATCAGCAAGCGGTGCCATTATCGGCATAGTTAATGCAGCTTGTCCGCTTCCTGAATGAACGAAGAAATTTATTACTGCCTGCACAATGAACATTTTTTGTGAAGCGAAAATCGGTGATGAAGATTGAATGTAAGGCGACAGTTCGTAAAGAATAGTATCAATGATTTGTCCATCCCTGGAAATAACCAGTGTTGCTCGCGCAAGAGCAACAATCAAAGCTGTACCGACAAGATCTTTAGCACCATCAATAAAAGCTTTGATCAATGCATCGGTTTTAAGTGAACCGATAATCCCGACAATGATACCCATAACTAAAAACATTGCTGAATTTTCTTCTATGAACCTGCCAAGTTTGATTACACCAACAACCAGCATCACCAATGACAACACAAAAGTTAACAGTACAAGTTTATGCCTTAGAGTCAGTGCAGATGAGCTATTATACGGAGCATCGAATTGTTCGTTCTTTCGTCTTTCTTCATCTTCAAAATAAGTAGGACTTATTTTAGGATTCTTTGATAGTCTTTTAACATAATAGAGTAAAAATAAAATCGCAGCGATGGTTGAAATTGCCCATGAAATAACTCTGTAACCGATCCCTGAAAAAATTGGAACATCTGCGATACCCTGTGCAATCCCAACATTAAAAGGGTTAAGGAATGCACTTGCGAATCCAACGTGCGCGCCCACAAGCGGAATTGCCACTCCTACAATAGAATCATAACCAAGTGCTAAACATATTGGAACAATGATTAGAACGAAAGGAATTATTTCTTCATTCATTCCAAACGTTGCCCCGCCTAGTGAAAACAACAGAATAAGTGTTGGAATAAACAATGTCCTCAGAAGTTCAGATGTTTGATGAGCTTTGGCAAGTTTAGTAATCACTGCATTGATTGCGTCGGTTTTTGCCAAAACATTAAATGCACCACCGACAATTAATATAAAACCGATAATGTGCGCGGCTTCAATAAATCCTTTAAGCGGTGAAGTAAATAAATTAACAACTCCCTGTGCTTCATTTTCGATATATGTGAATGAATTCTGAACAACGACTTCCCTTCCGTTGAGGGTTGTTCGTTCGTATTTACCGCCAGGAATAATCCAGGTCATTGCTGCAATTAATACCAGCAAAGAAAAAATCAGTAAGTAAGTATTCGGAACGCGAAACTTAAATTTCTTTTTTGTCTCACTCATTTAATTACTTTTTTGGTTTTCATATCAAATTTATCTCCGCTGATTAATACATGGAGTTTCATATCACTTATACCAAGATTACCTCTTTCATCTTCACGGATATCATTACCATTTGTGGGATCGTAAACTAAAACCTGGTAAGTTCCTAAAACTTCAAAAGTGTCGTCGGGATAAACAATTATTGATGTCGATTCGTCTATCGCTATCCCGAATAAATGTGAATGTTCGATTAATGCAGCGATTGTTCTGTTATGTCTTTTTCTTTTTAAGAAATGCTGATCGATGATAACATTTTTCAAAAAACCGAATCCTGTTTTTGTTTCAACATTACCTCTATCAATAGTAACAAATGAAACTGTAGAATCTTTATTTACCAATTCATTACCTGTTATCATAACTTCACTCATGACTGCAGCCCCGGCACTGCTGCCGCCAACGACTCCACCATTGTTATAAATATCAAAAACTTTTTGAAGTAATTTTGTTCCAAGCATATCGCGCGTTAAATCACTCTGATCCCCACCGAGAAAAAATACTGCATTAGCTTCCTCCATCTTTTTCAGGTTGATTTCATCATCAGCGGTTTGTCTCGTAAATATTAAATAGTCGGATGAAGCGCCCAGCTCGGTAAATTCCTGTTTTTGAATTTCACTGTTCTCTACCGGATCAGAACCGGCGTTTGGAATAATGATTATTCTTGCGTTCGGTCCGCCTGCAAGTTCAACAAACTTTTTAACAATCTCAGTTGTTTGAACTCCGCCAACTATAACAAGTTTACCTTTGGATTGAGGAAATGCAAAAAGAGTACTAAGCAGAAAGACAAAAAGTGTCAGTATAATTTTTTTCATTTAGATTAATCTTTCTTTACTAGTTCAAGTGCTATTTCTGTTGATTTAACAAGATCTTCGATGAAGATAAATTCATCATTTGAGTGAGGGTTTTGTGCACCAATACCAAGGTTGATTGATTCTATACCTCTTGCATTTAGTGAATTTGCATCACTTCCGCCAAGTGATATTTTGGGAATGGGAGTGAGTCCTACTTTGTTTAATGCGTTTACAGTTTCTTTATAAACCGGTGATGATTCGGGAATCGTGTACGGCATAAAATCCCAGAAGTAATCAATTTCAAATTTTGCTTTTACTGATTCACATTCTTCTTTAAATATCTTTACCGCCAGGTTAAAATAATGTTCAGCTTTTTTTAAGTTGAATGATCTTACCTCTCCCTCAAGTTCGGTTGATTCAGGGATAACGTTCACTGCAGAACCACTTTTTAGGAGTCCGATATTCATAGTTGTTTCATCATCAATTCTTCCAAGTGGTAGTTTACTTATCGCTTTTGCTGCAGCTTGCATTGAGTTAATTCCTTTTTCAGGGGCAATACCGGAATGTGATGCTTTACCGGTTAGATTTATTTTAAAACCCATGGCACCACATGCTGAATAAATAAAACTTCCGGGTCTGTAACCCGAATCAAATATAAATCCTTTGTTAATAGCTCCATTAATTCCGAGATGTTTAGAACCAAATAGAGTTGTCTCCTCGCATGTTGTGAATGCCACAGTAAAATCTTTAACCGGTATTTTTTCTAAAGCAATTTTCCTTAAAGTATAAAGCAGGACAGATACTCCGGCGCGGTTATCAACACCAAGAACTGTGTCTCCGGATGATACTATACGATCATCTTTGATGATTGGTTTTACATTTTCTGTCGGACGTGCAGTATCCATATGTGACATCAAGACAAAGTCACCACCTGTTCCGATCTTGCAAATCAAATTACCGGAATTACTTCCGGTGAATTGTGTTGAATCGTCTTCAGTAATCGTATAATTGTATTGGGTTAAAAATGATTTGATATAATCCGCGAGTGGTTTTTCATTGGAAGATAGTGCGTTTATCCTTGCAGTATCTAAAAATAAATTTATGATTTCATTGCTGCTCATCTGTAATTCTGTTTACATAGTGATAATATGATGTAATGTTTGTTACAGAATTACGAAAATAAATTCTATAAGTCAAGAAATAATTTTTTTTACTTACTCCTCTTCGGAATAAACTTCAAGGTCGCCTTTTCTTATATACCCGTCTTTTAACAAACTGTCACTTGATCTATATAAGACGATAGTAAGTTCGTTTGTCAGATAATAACCTGTAGATTCAATTTTAACACCAAACAATTCTCTGGTTACTTTAACCTTGGCGATAAGTTTGTCTTCAGTGATAATCGACTTTTCTACTTTTGCTTTTTTTGTGGGAATGTTTGACAATGCCCAGTAAATACCCTTCTTGGCATTTTGAAGCGTGATTGTTATATCTTCTTCAATTTTTGCCTGTGCTGATAAACCATATGATAAGAGAAAAATTAGTACTGACACAACTGACATTTTCATGTTACCCTCCCGAATTTTTAGAAATTTAGCCAATTAATGTTTAACAGCAAATTAATCTTTTTCATAACACCGGAAACCAACTCTTGACTTTTTAGTTTCCAGCTCTTAATTTAGAAACCATAAAAACAATAATAGTTTCCAATGAAAAAATTAAAAAAAACAAATGCTGAGCAGATTGATTCCGAAAGGAATAAAATCATTGAGTTTGCATCCAATAAATTTCTTGCAGAGGGATTTTATAAAATCCCGATAGATAGTATTTCTTCCGAAATGCACATGAGTAAAAAGACTATCTATAAACACTTTACTTCTAAAGAAGAACTGGTTGAAGCTGTGGTAATAAATTTTATTTCGGGTGTTAGCAATAAAATTGAATCAGTAATCGAAACAGAGCAGGACTCTCTTACAAAAGCAGTAAAACTTTTTGAAATAATGACTTCAGTTGCTATGAGACTTAGTGATAACTGGGTAAAGGATATAAAAATTCATCTTCCTGAATTATGGGAGCGAATTGATGAATTCCGTACCAAGCGGGCTTATACCGCACTTGGTAACATTATTCACCTTGGACAGGAAGAAGGAATGATAATTGATAAACCGGCAGAACTAATCATTCATCTTTTTGTAAACTCAATTCGCTCAATTGTAAATCCAAATTTTCTTTACTATCAAAAGTTTAATTACAAAGAAGCTTTTCAGCATTCATTTGAAATTTTATTCAACGGGATACTGACACAAAAAGGTAAAAAACAATTCGATAAAATATTCAGCAAGGTAATACAATGAAAAATACCATCACGATACTATTGTTAATAACTTCACTAATTTTTTATTCATGCGGAAATGGCAATGATGAAAATAAAATTGAAGCATCCGGAAATATTGAAACCACCACAATGGTCATTAGTTCGCAGGTAAGTGGTAAGGTTGTCCGGATACTTAAAGAAGAAGGTTCTAAAATTATCGCCGGCGACACTATTATGATTATTGATCCATATTCTTATGAATTAAAACTGCAGGAAGCCGGGGCTGCACTTGTTTCTGCCGAAGCTCAATATCAGTTACTGAAAGCCGGTGCCCGGCGTGAAGATATAAGTCAAATTGAGCAGCAACTAAAACAGGCTGAGATCAATTTTCAATCTGCTGAAAAAGATAAAGAACGTTTTGAAAATTTATACAAATCAAAATCCATCACTAAAAAACAATTTGATGATGTAGTTGCCAGATATGACATAGCTTATGCTCAACTAAACGCAGCAAAACAAAACTTCAATAAAATTAATAATCTTGCCCGGCCTGAGGAACTGAAACAAGCTGAGGCTAATGTAAACAGGCTTAAAGCAACCGTAGAGATGGTAAAGAAAAGCCTGAGTGACTGTTATGTAACATCACCTTCAAATGGTTTCATTGTAAAACAATTTATTGAAGTCGGTGAAACTGCGGGAATGTTATCTTCCTTATTTAAGGTTTCCGATTTGAGTGAAGTCGATCTTGTATTGTATGTTTCCGAAACAGAGATGGGCAAAGTAAAATTAGAACAACTTGTTGATGTTAGTGTTGATACTTATCCTGATAAAAAATTTAAAGGTGTTGTTGTATTCATATCACCCGAAGCAGAGTTCACTCCAAAAAATATTCAAACAAAGGAAGAACGAACCAAACTTGTATTTGCTGTTAAGGTTAAAATCAGTAATCCGGGCTTCGAATTAAAAACAGGCATGCCTGCAGACGCAATAATCAATTTAAAATGACAGCGTATATGAATTTTGCAATTGAAATAGAAAACCTTTACAAAAATTATAACACAATACGGGCAGTACATAGTATTAACTTAAATGTAAAACCTGGTGAAATGTTTGGGCTCGTTGGTCCTGATGGAGCTGGTAAAACTACAGCTATCAGGATAATGTGCGGACTTCTGTTTCCTGAAAATGGAATTGTGAATATTCTCGGTCTCGACATCACAAAAAACCGTAAGCAAGTTCAGAATCAAATCGGATACCTTTCACAAAAATTTAGTTTGTACGGAGATTTAAGTGTTGATGAGAACATTGAGTTTTTCGCCGATATTCATGCTGTTAAAGATTTCAAAGTAAGACGAAATGAACTATTGGCTTTCACCAGGTTAACTTCATTCCGAAATCGGCTAGCGGAAAAATTATCCGGTGGTATGAAACAAAAACTTGCGTTGGCATGCAGTCTGATTCACAAACCGAAAATTCTATTTCTTGATGAACCCACTACGGGTGTCGATCCTGTTTCCCGCCGTGATTTCTGGAAAATACTTTCTGATCTTCAAAAGGATGGAATTACAGTTTTTATGACTACTCCTTATCTGGATGAAGCTGAGAGATGCAATACGGTTGCTATGATGCATCAGGGAAAAATTATCACAGTAAATACACCATCAGAAATAAAGGCAGGAATAGACAGATGCACCCTGGAAATAGTGTGCAGTAATATTAAAGCCGCATATGAATTGCTCAGAAATGAAGAAAATATAGAAGCACAAATTTTTGGAGACAGGATTAACTTATTAATTAATAATTATGAATTGGAATTTCCCCGGATACAAAAGATTCTTGACTCGAAAAATATCATTATCAGCAACAGCAGGGTAATTCCTCCATCTCTGGAAAATGTTTTCATTCATCTTGTTAAGAAAGAATCAATAAAAGAAACAGAAATCAGCAGTAATGAGGGAATACAATGAAACAGGTAATTGTCATAATATTTTTTATTTCAAGTGTTATTATTCCCCAGAATAAAACACTTACGATTGAAGAAAGTGTGCAAATCGGTTTAAGAAATAGTAAGGACCTTTCAATATCAAAATCAAAAACAAGGTTGGCGGATGCAAAAATCACCGAGATAAGTTCTCAGATGCTGCCGCAATTAAAATTCTCGGCATCGTATTCAAGGTTGAGTGAAGTGCCTCCGTTTGAAGTTGTAACTCCTTTTTCACCTTCACCGATCAGATTGCAGGATGCAATACTAAACAACTATAATTTCCGGCTTTCGTTGCAACAGCCTTTGTTTACCGGATTCAGATTAAGTGCTTTGCAATCTGCTGCTGAGTATACTTACCAGGCTTCTCAATACGAATATTCAGCGGCTGAAAATGATCATGTTATCAGAATCCAGGAGGCATTCTGGAATTTTTATAATTCACAAAAGGTTGCAGAGCTTTTAAGTGAACAACTTGTCTCAATCAATCAACATCTGACTGATACAAAAAACTTTATGGAAAACGGTCTTGCAACTTTGAATGATGTACTGAAACTTGAAGTTCAATATTCAAATCTTGAATTGAAATTAATTGAAGCCGAAAATAATCTTGAACTGGCAAGAATTAATTTTAATCGTATGATTGGTTTAGAGCTTTTCTCTGAAACCGAAATTCTTGTTCAGGAATTTATTCCTCAATACGAAAAATTTTTAGTACAGGAGTTAATTGAAGAAGCCTTGCAAAACCGTAATGAGATTAAATCATTTGAAAACCGGCTCATAGCAAGTGAAGAATCAATAACAGCCTCAAATTCCGGATGGTATCCATCGATTTATCTATTTGGTAATGCATATTATAACAAACCGAATCAGAGGATAATGCCAGCGAAGGATCAATTTGATGATTCCTGGGATGTTGGCATTTCGTTGAACTGGGATTTATGGAACTGGGGTCACACTTCTTCACAATCAGATCAGGCTGAAGAATTAAAACTTCAAACAGAGACAAACTTACTTCAGTTAACTGAGTCAATTGAAACTGAGGTTACACGTGAATATCTCAACTACACTAAGTCAATAAAAAAAGTTGAAGTTGCCCGAAAAAGTGTAGAGCAGGCTACTGAGAATTACAGACTGACAAATGAAAAATACAACTCACAAGTTGCCAGCAGTTCCGATTTAATTGATGCTCAGACTTATCAATTAGAAGCAGAGACTAACCTGGTTTCGGCAATAGTGAGTTTTCATATTTCAAAAGCAAAATTAGAGAGAGCAGCAGGGAGAAAACTTTATTAACGGTTCAATTGTCAAATTACTTTCAAGCAATTTAACAATGAAGCAATAGAACAATTTAGAGTAGAAAAAATGAATAGTATCGAAGTAAAAGATTTGACAAAAAAATTCGGCAGTTTCATTTCTGTCGATAATGTTTCCTTCAACGTTAAGAAAGGTGAAGTATTCGGTTTTCTTGGGGCCAATGGCGCCGGAAAATCCACTACCATAAGAATGTTATGCGGAATACTTTCACCAACTTCAGGTGATGCACTTGTCGGTGGCTATAGTATTATGAATGAAGCTGATAAAGTAAAAAAGAATATTGGTTATATGTCACAAAGATTTTCACTCTATAATGATCTGACTGTCGAAGAAAATATAAACTTCTTTGGAGGAGTTTACGGATTGGATAATGGCGAACTGAAAGAAAGAAAAAAATGGGTGCTGTCGATCGCTGATCTTGAAGGTAAAGAAAAGCTTCTAACCGATTCATTACCCGGCGGAATTAAACAGAGATTGGCACTCGGCACAGCTGTTATTCACAAACCGGAAATAGTTTTTCTTGATGAGCCCACAAGTGGTGTTGACCCGATTTCAAGAAGAAATTTCTGGGACCTGATTAATAGTCTTTCATCAGATGGAACAACAATCTTTGTAACAACACACTATCTTGAAGAGGCGGAGTTTTGTAATAATATAATTCTGATTAACGCAGGAAAACTTGTGGCAGAAGGAAATCCAAAAGAACTTAAATCAGAGTTCATAAAAAATAAAATCCTGGAAGTGGAATGTGAACGTGTTGTTGATGCACTTGAAATTCTTTCAAAAGAAAATTTTGTGGAGGAGACGAGCATTTTTGGCAACACAATTCATCTGAGTGTAAATGATAATTTCAGAAGCAATGAACAGGTTAAACAATCTCTTAGTGCTTCATCAATTGAGATCTTCAGAATAGATGAAATTTCTCCTACTCTTGAAGATGTATTTATAAAACTTGTTGATAAAAAGTATTAACAATTATGTTTACAAAATTAGTTGCAGTTATAAAAAAAGAAGTAAGACAATTAAAAAGAGATCACCGACTTTTATTTGTGATTTTTTTCTTTCCCATTCTTCTTCTTGTAATGTTTGGTTATGCTGTTAATTTCGATATAAAAAATATTAAACTCGCTGTATATGATCAGGATAAGTCAGATATAAGCCGTGATATTATAAGCTCCCTGAGCAGTTCAGAATATTTTAATGTGGTTGATTATGTAAATAACTATGATGAAATAAACAAATACCTGGATGATAAAAAAGCGCAATGTGTCGTTGTTATTCCAAAGGATTTTTCGAAGAGACTTAATTCAGGACAGGATGCAGCAATCCAGTATTTGATCGATGGTGTCGAAGGTACAACCGCGACAACTATTCAAAACTTTGTTACTGCCGCAACATATTCATTCAGCGGAAGGTACTCACAGTCAATTCTTACAAAGTATGGAACTGAAACCCCGCAACCGGTAAACTTCGAGCCTGTTTTCTGGTATAATCCATCACTTGAAACAGCAAAGTTTCTTGTACCCGGTTTGATCGCTATGATATTAATCATTATCGCAGTCATCTCAGTTTCTCTTTCAATTGTACGTGAAAAAGAGAGAGGAACAATTGAACAACTTAATGTGTCCCCTCTTCATTCGCTTGAATTATTAATTGGAAAAATTACTCCCTACCTTGTGATTTCATTTGTTAATGCGGGGTTTATACTTGTAGCAAGTTATTTTTTATTCGGAGTGGAAGTAAAAGGAAGTCTGATCCTGTTATTCCTTACGACACTGATATTCCTGTTTGCTGCTACTTCACTTGGAATTTTTATTTCTGCAGTTGCTAATTCACAACAAGTCGCATTTACATTTGCTACTTTTCTTTCACTTTTGCCTTCATTGATATTATCAGGTTTTATTTTTCCAATTGATAATATGCCCGGCCTGATACAGATCATTACAAATATAAACCCGACGAAATTTTTCCTGGTAATATTGAGAAATATCATGCTTAAAGGTGTTGGTATCGAAACATTTTATGACCAGGTATTATATATGATTCTCTTCGGCTCTGTTTTACTTTTATTGGGAACACTAATTAACAAGAAAAAGACAAGTGCAACATGAGACAGATAATTCATTTTATTAAAAAAGAGTTTTTACAATTCAAACGTGACCCGAAAATGTTCGGGATAATTCTGGTAGCTCCTGTAATTCAATTAATATTTTTGGGATACGCTGCAAACCTCGATGTTGATAATGTTAAGATGATCGTGCTTGACCATAATAAAACAAGTACATCAAGAGAATTTATTGAACGATTCACATCTTCAGGATATTTCAGCATTAATGAATACGCAAACAATTACGATGACATCACAAATTCGCTTGACGACGGAAATGCAATTGTCGCTCTTGTTATTCATGATAACTTTGAAGAAAAAATCAGAAGAAAAGAAACTGCCTCCGTTCAGGCAATCTTTGATGGTTCTGATGGCAATTCGGCTTCAATCGCATCGGGTTATATGCGGTCTGTAATTATGAGCTATTCAAAAAATATTTTAACACAAATAATGCAGCGTTCAGGAAGATTAATAAAACCTGTAGGCAGCATTGAAGCACAAGTTAGGGTATGGTACAATCCAACTCTTAAAACAAGAAATTTTATGGTTCCCGGTATCGTAGGATTGTTATTGAGTATTATTACGATGCTTCTGACATCGTTGGCTGTTGTCAAAGAAAAAGAAATAGGAACTATGGAACAGTTGATTGTTACACCGTTAAAACCTTACCATATTATAGTAGGCAAACTCATTCCATTTGTAATACTCGGTTTTGCTGCTGTTATTATCGTCCTTACTGCAATGACCCTGATCTTTAACATTCCTGTAAAAGGAAGTATAACATTTCTTTTTGTTTCATCTTTTCTATATATACTCTCAACACTTGGATTGGGTTTACTGGTTTCGACAATTTCTAAAAATCAGCAGCAGGCAATGATGATAGCTATCTTTGCAGTAATGATGCCTATGGTCTTTCTGGCGGGTTTTGCATTTCCTGTTGAAAATATGCCCGGGACACTTCAATATATTTCTTACATCATTCCACTGAAATATTTTTTTGTAATTATCCGTGGTGTAATACTTAAAGGATTAGGTTTTGCTGATCTTTGGTTTGAAGCATTATTACTTTTAATAATGGGTGTCTCAATATTAATATTGAGTGCAGCGAGATTTAACAAAAAACTGGAATAAAAAAATGGGAAGAATTAAAATATCATTGCCAGAAAAATTTCAATTTAAAACTGAAATGAAACTCCGTGTTACAGATATAAACTATGGAGGACACCTTGGCAACGATTCAGTATTATCAATTATGCATGAAGCAAGAATACGATTTCTTAGTTCAATGGGTTATTCTGAATCAGATGTTGAAGGTTCAGGCATTATGATGACCGATTGTCACATCAATTATACTTCACAGGGTTTTTACGGTGATGAAATAAATATTTATGTAGCATCACAGAATCCCGAAAGAAATGGCTGCGATTTTATTTACCGAATCACAAACAAAAATACATCGGCAGAAATTGCCAGGGGAACTACGTCAGTTATATTTTTCAACTACTCATCAAAAAAACTTCAGCAAATACCCGAAAAATTTAAAGTTAAAATCAGTGAACTCCCTTTTCTGTATTGATTTGAAATAACTTTACACTTCAGAATATCTGTTTTCATTATTGCAATAACTATTGTGTATTTCTATTTTTGAAGTGAAAAAATTTTGCATTAGGTAATCATCGAAAATCAGGAGAAATGATGTATAGAGTTGTATTACTCCGTCACGGAGAGAGTTCATGGAACAAAGAAAACAGGTTCACCGGCTGGACAGATGTTGATCTTTCAGAAAAAGGAATAAGTGAAGCAAAAAAAGCTGCTGAAGTTTTAAAATCAGAAGGTTATACTTTTGACATTGCTTATACCTCGGTATTAAAACGAGCTATCAGAACTTTATGGTTAACATTAGACGGAATGGATTTAATGTGGATCCCTGTAATCCGTAACTGGAGATTGAATGAAAGGCATTACGGGGCATTGCAGGGATTAAACAAAGCCGAAACTGCTGAAAAGTTTGGCGAAGACCAGGTAAAAATTTGGAGAAGAAGTTATGATACACCACCTCCGGTATTAGAAAAAACAGATGAGCGATATCCGGGAAAAGACAGAAGGTATGCTGATCTTAAAGAGACAGAACTTCCGTTAACAGAATGTTTAAAAGATACTGTTGCCCGTTTTGTTCCCTACTGGGAAAATACAATTGCACCAATGGTAAAATCCGGTAAACGAGTTTTAATTACAGCACATGGAAACAGTTTAAGAGCTCTGGTAAAATATCTTGATAACATACCTGATTCAGAAATTATTGAATTAAATATACCAACAGGTATTCCATTGGTTTATGAACTTGATGCAAACCTTAAACCGATAAAACATTATTATCTCGGGGATCAGGAAGAAATTGCTAAAGCAGCAGCAGCGGTTGCAAACCAGGGAAAAGCAAAATAAATTTTTAAGCCCTTGTATAAATGCAGGGGCTTAATTGTTGACCTTTTCTAACGTAAAATTAGCCTTGACTTTCAGAATCAAAATGTCAATTTTTTCCCACACTTTATTGAAAATAAATCTAAACCGGAGCTAAAATAAATGGGTAATAGATCAGTACACTCCCTGTATAAAGTTTCTTTGTTTCTGTTATTTGTATTATTGTTAAATACAGAAGCAGCCGCACAGACTGTGATAAGAAAATATGCCGGTGAGTTTATGGCAATTGGTGTGGGTGGACGTTCTCTTGGTATGGGTGGGGCTTTTACTGCCGTAGCAAATGATGTTACAGCCGCATACTATAATCCGGCAGGTCTTGCAAATCTTAATTATCCGCAAATATCTCTTATGCACGCGGAACAGTTTGGCGATCTTGTTAACTATGATTACGGAGCTGTTGCTATACCTTATAAAGAAGATATGAGTTTCGGATTAAGTGTTATGCGATTAGGCGTTGATGGAATACCTGACACCAGAAATGCGCTTAATAATAATGATCGAAACGGTGATGGTGTTATTGATATTAATGATGGACTTATTTATGACCGAATAACTGATTTCAGCAACCAGGATTATGCTTTCTACCTTACATTTGCAAAAAGACATACTTCCGATTTCTACTATGGTGCGAATGTAAAAATAATAAGAAGAAGTTTTGGGGATATAGCCAGTGCCACGGGAATTGGTTTTGATATAGGCGCTCTTTATTCTCCATTTCAGGACTTTTTTGTTGGTGCAAACATACAGGATATAACCACTACTTTGTTAGCATGGAACACAGGTTTAAATGAGTTAGTATCACCTACTGTAAAACTTGGGGCTGCTTATGGCTTGGATTTTTGGGGCGGCAGATTCACTCCTGCACTTGATCTTGATGTAAGATTTGAAAACAGAAGGTACGCGTCTCAGTTCAATATTGGTCCTGTTAGCTTTGATGCTCACGCAGGGTTTGAATATAATTTCAGAAATTTAATTTCTGTACGTGCGGGCTATAATGATGTTAAACAGTTTACAGTTGGTGCCGGTATTAAACTTCCTAAGCTTAACCTGGATTATTCATTTGCTAGATTCAGTGCTGCTGAAATAGACAGGCTGCCTGATACTCACAGAATATCTTTGATACTCACACTGGAAGAACCGAAATTTTTAAGAACAGGCCTCTAAAAGAATAAGTCAAGTGTAAAAAAATTATGCGTGATTTTCTGTATTTAAAGCATCAAGCAAAGTTTTCATAAGCACATGGTTTTCTACAGGTTTTGTCAGAAATATATCAACCCCTGCATCTAATGCATTATCCATATCTCTCTTAAATGCGTGTGCTGTTAAACAAACGACAGGAACTTTTTCGTATTCCTTTTTAGACCTTAATTCTTTTGTTAATTCCAATCCATTCTTATTTCCCTTAAGAGATATGTCCATAAGAATGATATCAAACTGATGGCTGGAAAGCTGTTCGTAGAAGGATTGTTCTGAGTCGCATATTTCAACTTCAAACTTTCTTCCTAAAAACATTTCAAGAAATTTTTGATTCTCATAATCATCTTCAGTTATAAGAATTCTTGGTTTATGCCCCTGATTTTCGATCGACATTTAGATGGCTCCTGAAGTCATAATATTTAGTGTATTCACGAAAATTACCTATAATGTAGTAACATACTTTTTGGTGTGACCCCACATCTTTAAACATACAGACATACTAATCTGTTGTTTATATTTTTTTCAATCCCATGGTTGGATTTGCCACTGCTATAGAACTATTAACAAACTCGGTTTCAACTTAAATAGTAATGGGCTATTAGTCAATTTTAAACTTAAACTTTTAGTTTGCATATGTTGAATATTGCTAACATAAAATTATTTGGTCTTCTTCTGTTTTACCTGAATAATTTTAATCAAATCTGCCCTGTTGTCAACGATAAATATTTACGGGATTCCTCATTTCTTAATCTGAGTTTCAATTGTTTGCATAAAAAAAATCCGGTTTAAAAAGTAACCGGATTGTGTATAGTATTAATAACACTAATTTGATTTAAGCAGTTCCTTAATTTCTTCCTCATAAATATATTTAGGATAAAGACCGACATGCTTATTAACCACGTTTCCATCCTTGTCAATAATAAATGAAGTAGGTATAGATTCAATACCGCCGTAGTCATTTAAAACTTTTTCATTATAGTAAACTACAGGGTAATTAATTCCATAATTCTTAATGAATGGGTTTACATCATCCTTAGTTTTTCCTTGATCAAGAGATATCCCTATTATCATCAGTTTTTCTTTGTATTTATTCTGAAGATCGATAAGATCCGGAACTCCCTTTCTGCATGGCGGACACCAGGTTGCCCAGAAATCGACTATTACAATTTTGCCTTTATAATCAGATAACTTAACCGTTTTGCCGGTAGTACTAGTCAACACGAAATCAGGAGCTTTAACTTTTTTATCAACCTCCTGCTTAACTGTTAAATTGTTTACCTTGTAATCTGGTTTAGCTATAAAGCCGGTAAATAAAATGAAGGTTAACAGTAACAAACCGGATCCAAAATTTTTCATCATACTTTCTCCTGGATAAATAAATATTAACTATTAAACAATTTTTCTAATAATTTGTTGATGAACTTTTGCCATTATAATTTGGAGGATACGGACCCTGCGCCGGAACTTCTCTGGTATTATTAATAATAAAGAATATAATCAGGATGATCATTATAACGGCAGTTACAACTGTATTTTTATACCGCGGGTCTATGATATGTTTTTTGACAACAGGTTTTTTGCCAATCTGTCTTTCTTTGCTTTTATTTTTTTGCTGACTCATTTAGATCCTTTATGATTGGTGTAAAGTTTTTCTATTGAACTATGAAACAAAAAATAATCGGTGGGAAAATTTTCAATAATTTCGAATTTTCAAAGATAAAAATTTTATCCCATCAAAAAGTTTTTTGCCCGGTGTTTTCCATTTTAATCGAAAAAATGTGACTGTGGTAGCTTTTTAATTCTATAAACAAGCCAACATTTTCCATTTCTGAAATTGATCTTATATATGTTTCACCGTTTAATAAATCGGTAAATGAAATTTCTTCTTTTAAAGAGGGAATTGAGATTTTCAAACGGCATTGAGATGTGGATGAAGAGTAATTAACAGCAATGATCCTTAACTGACCATCGAGATGCCAGCTCCATATTAAAATATTTTCAAATGAATGATTATCAGCGCTTGCAGGTATTGCTTCAAGTAAATGCCATTCTCCAATCTTAAAAATATCTTCTCCAGTAATCACGAGTAATTTCTCATAATACTTTTTCACCTGTTCAGAAATTTTTTCAACGGGTGCTCTGCCTAATTGAACCGGAAGTTTTATTTTTCTTCCTTCAAATTGTCCGTCATAAAACAACTTCATACCTGAAATTGTACTAATTATAGTGGCAGCCGCTAATGATTTTTGTTCACCGAATTTACTTGCAGCTCTTGGTTCATCATGGTTTTCTATAAATCTCATACTTTTATTCTGAAATGTTAGATCCGCTTTGAGATGTTGTTTTATCCCAAATGTATCTCCGGAAGCCAGTCTATCGGTAAGTCTCTTATCGTATGTATAGTCAAATCCTTGTTGCTGCAATGTATATTCAAGATCCCAATATGCTTCACCAAGAAAAATAAATCCCGGTGATTTTTGTTTAACGGATGAAATTGCATCTGTCCAAAAATCAGTTACAGGCTTATTGATTTTAAATTTACTAAGTGACCCGACCCATGTATTATTAAATATATTATTTAATGGCAGCATTGCCATATCGCAACGCACACCATCACACATATCTGAAATTGATTTAAGGGTTTCAGTCATGAATGTTCTTGCTTCGGGGCTGAAATAGTTCACTTGTATTGTATCAGTCCAGGCCGGAAAAAGAGGATCTCTGCCATGCGCAAAAATCTGTGATTGTGAATTGACAGGTCTGAAATATGTATGCGCATCTTTATCCATTAAATCTTCGTCGCCACGTAAGAATACGCCCGGGTTTGTTTTTATAATTTGCGATGAAGCGCCGAAATGGTTGGGGACAAAATCCAGGAATAATGATATTCCGAGCTTGTTCAGTTTTTTTCTGAATTCATTCAAAGCTTCATTACCGCCGAGTGATTCCTTTACGATGTACTGATCTACAGAATAAGGTGAACCTATTACATCCTCGCGGCGCCAGTCAGGCAGGCTATTGTAATAAGAGGATATCAGATCAACCTGGAAACAACATTTATCGATTATATTATCACAGGTTTTCCAAATGCCCATTAACCATACAATGTCGATACCATTTTTCTTAAGCTGATTAAAAAAATCATCGGGTATAGTTGAAAGATTTGTAGAATTGCCGAATTGTTTAATCCAGACCCTTGTATTTATCTCATAAAGTCTGGGATTCTTTTTATTGTTTAATGTCATTTAATACGTTCATTAACAATGAGTTTTAATAAAGACTCTCTATAATTAAAAATATCTGTACTTAAGATAATCTTTCTAAATATACTTTGCATGAAATGTAAGTAACTTTTACAGAAATTCTTACAAAATGTAATGTCATCAGTAAAATCTATCCTGCTTTACAAATACAAAAAAAATTGATAACGGACTTTTTATCAAAAGATATATTTTATAAATTAGACTGTCTTTTAGTTCAGAATGTCAAAATGTATTAGCGTGTTGGAAGTCACACCAATCACATCAGGATATTTGAGCTTATAACAATTGTCCCTGCCTCCAATACTATTTTTACTTATTAATGAAGTTCTTTAATCATTAATCATGTTATTAATAGTAAACACAAGGTTAACAGGCTTCCAACTTAACTTTTCTTTTTTGGTATAGTAATTGACACTTTTTACATCTGATTGCCCGAAAGGTCAATCTTTTTATTTAGCCAAAGTGAAATTAATGTATTTAACAAATATTTAATGAAATGAAAAATTGAGGGAATTGATGCAAAAAACAATCGGTCAGGAAAAATTAGAAATAAATCCAACAAAAGTTCCGGATTTTAGCTCCACAAATGGCTTAGAAGAGGAACTAGATAGTTTTACCCGCCAGGCGGTGCTGAATATAAAATTTTCGTTGATAATAAAACCTGCTATAATCTCCCTTATAGCATTAGTTATTTCCTTTTTTCTTGATCTGTCATCGGTACCTTTGCTTGGTAATGTGACCATAGAACTAGCACAAGCATTGTTCCCTGCATGGCAGCCGGCTGAAGAAACTATTTCACCATATAGTTTCTGGTGGTTACCAGTTGTCGTATATGGATTGTTTATCTTTCTTTCATTCCTGGCATATAACAAACTAAGATTAGAAATTGTAAGAACACCGGCATCAGAAACAATTGACAGGGTTATAAACTCTTACGCAAGTGTTATAGATAGTATATCAACTGCATTACCATTAATCGGTGCAGCTATTCTTCTAATCAGTATTAAACTTGGTGAAGAAGTATTCCTTGGTCTTTCAGTTCCGTTTGAAGTAAAAGCTTTAATAGTATTAGCTCTTGGTAAATTATTTGAACCTGTGCTGGATCAGCTTGGTGTTGAATTTCAGAATGTTGTAAACCATGTTAAAGATATTAAAGACAGGTACTTCTCAAAAATCCAGATTGAAAATTCAAAAAGTTTAATTAAACAATTAAGCGGTGGATCTGTTGTAGGAACAGGTGCAAGAGTTCCCGAAATCACTGCAAAGGACCTTGAACATTACAAAACTCTTCTTGAACAGACTAACCAGATAAGTGAACAGATTTATAAAAACTTCAGTTCGGTTAATTATCTGCTTGAGAAAATTAACAATACGCAAAACATAAGCGCTGAAAAAATTGAACAGTTAAAGTCACTTGCAAATTCAATATCACAGGCATCTGCATCACTTAGTGATGAAAAAACAATTACAGGCTTAAAGCATTTAGAATCTATTGTCGTTAAAAGATAGTGAAGCCATATGACGAAAAAAAACCACGACAGTAAATTTGTAATTTACCAGGTACTATACATTTTTGTTATTACAGTACTTGCGTTAAAAGGCGCTGACCTTGATTTAAGAAGAGTTATTTCAAAGGAAGATGCCGTTGATAAATCAGTCAGAGATTCATTGATTATGAAGCTCGACTCACTCTACGCACTCGGGCTAACTCCCAAAATTGAAATTGATCCAAACGTAGTCGTCGAAAATGTTGAACTCAAAGAAAAGATTGCTTCTTTAAACAGGGAAATGCAGGAGCTCAATGAGAGAGTTGTAATCACACCTGAAGAAAAAGAACCCGAGAAGCCGGAAGAAGTTGTTGAAGAACAAACTCTTCTGCAATCACCTATTGCTGTAACGCAAACTTTCATTCAACATACATGGAATAAAGCAAAAAATACAGGAAATGTTCCTACGACAATTGTTGATCCCAAAAATCCAAATACACCGCTTGTTACAGTGCCGCCGGGACAAGAAAAAACTTTTGACCTGACAGACCAAACAGAAGTGATAATTAAGTTCGGGAGCCAGCAGGACAGGATAAAAGTTATTCCCAACAGACCACCGGAAGTTAAAATTGAACGTGTAACAACAAAGATGAATGCGTCAAACATATATGTACAGGAACTACAGCGAATAACTGCGTTCACAGTTACAATAATTGATGAAAGACCTGACCAATTGAAGGTTACGCATTCGGGACCAATTTCAGTTACTGGTCCGCAAAAGGATAGCAAAGGAAATCCGGTTTATTATGTATCATTAAATCTTGCACCAAATGAAGCCAGGTTTGATGAATGGTTAGACAGGAACAGCAGTTTACGAGAATCGGATGGACGATACAAAACTAACTTCTTTTTTACAGTTGTTGACCAACGCTCAAAAGACAGGGTTCAGGTCGGCGATTCATTCTTCTTTACAGATTTTTCCAAATAAAGAATTCCGGGTTAATTGAAATGAAAAAAATATTCTTGATACTTTTATTGACATCTCTATTTCTGCCTTCTGCTTTAATAATTGCACAGGTAGAGGATGAAGAACAAATAGTTTATTACCAGATGGAGCCTCTTGATGACAGCTTATTTATCAAGATGCAAAATGAAATATTTATTGATCCACCTGATCCAAAAGCAGAAATAATTGTGGATCTCAGAGATCCAAATAACCAGACTGTTTCTATAAAAGGTGCGCTTTATCCTTTCCTTGCATTTACACCAGAGACAAGGGCAAGGATAATTACTTATCCTTTTAAAATTAATCTTGTTGAAGACATCCACTATGGATCTGTATTTTCAAGAGTAATTGAAAAAATTCGTTTAAGTAAAATAATTGCACCACCTACAGCGTCACAGATTTCACCATCTATTCATTATGTTAATCCTTTCCTTCAATTGTTTGGAGGTGAAAGGCTCGGTATCCCAATTAAAAAAGATATCGGCATATCAATAGGTATCGGAACGCCATACTCAGGCCCGCTCGAGACAAATATTGTAGAAGCCAATTTTCATATACTTGGATTTTTTGGCGGTGCGGTGACTGCGGTTGACGCAATGACGGAAGTCAAATCAACTCAGAATCATAATAATTTATATGTATCGCAGGGTTATCAGTTAGGTTATGTTGTTCCGTTCGGGAACTTTTTCCAGATAAGTTATATAGATATTTTTGGTAGTTACTCTGAATCAAAACTTTCAACTTACCAGAAATATGATACCCCTGATTATCAAGCAAGAATACTCACAGATTCATATCTGAACTGGGAGTTCAGATACCCTTTCAGTTTTATGGGTTCAACAAGAGCAAAAGTTTATGCAGCCAGATATTTGGGTGAATTACATTTTGGTTTTACAGGAAGAGAGTTATCATTAGCGGGAAGTACATTCGATCTTCGCTTTGATGCAATGACAAGTACAAAGTACAGACCTGTTCAATATGTAATGGATATTTTAATTCAAAAGATTGCTGAGAGTTGGGGATTCTCAGCTTTCGCTTTAGGGCCTTCAGTTGTATTCGGAAGAACAGACAGTGGTAAGATGGGCATCACTTCAATTTTTGCAAACTTCCGTTTAAAGGTTGGTACTTCGTTATAATTTTTTTTCGGGGATGATTTTTAAATCATTCCCGATCCTAATCCAATCGAAATAATAATTAGCATTACTGCAACAATTATTTTTACTGATGTATAAGTAATTTTTTTCAACAACTTATTCCCAGCATAAGCTCCCGTAAAAGCCGCGAGCACTGCAATAATTATCAGCAAAAGGTTTTGATTTAAATTAACTTCAAGCAGCTGTGAACTATAAACTGATATTCTTGTGAAGTCAATCATACAGGCGATCACAACACCGCTTGCGATAAATGATTCTTTTGTAAGATTAAGTTTAATCAAAAAAGCACTTCTTAAAGCACCCTGGTGACCTGAAAGTCCACCAAAGAAACCACTTATTATACCACCAGCCGGTAAATATTTTTTATTGAATGACAATTGCTCAAAACGTTTTGAGAATTCAAGCAGTGCAAATAACAGGATCAAAATTGCTATGGTTAATTTTATCAGTTCAATTTTATACACTTTATTAAATAGTTCATATTGCAGCAATGGCTGTAATCCTGATAATAATGTAAGTAACTCAGCGCCAACAAAAGCACCAAGTATTGCCGGTAAACCAAATTTCAAAATGACTTTTTTATCAGCGTGTTTTGCAACCAGGAATAATTTAAAAATATTATTTAGAAGATGAACAATTGCAGTTAGAGCAATTGCTATATCAACAGGGAAAAATACAGCAAAAACCGGTAGCAGTAATGTTCCCAGTCCAAAGCCTGAAAATAACGTTAAGCCGGAAGCAAACAACGCTGTCAGAGGTATTATAATGTATTCCATTTCGTGTACTTTTTATTTTTGCAAATATGCTTAGTCAAAATTTTATATCAAACTAATTTTGTTTTATGTTTAAGTAAACAAATTTTTGATTATGAATAAGAAACAAATAATTATACTCTGGCTGGCATCAATAGTTATTACATTTTTAGCAGGTTATGTTGAAAGTGTAACAAATGAAAATTATCCCGTCTCGGGAACAATTGGTATTGACGGAAAAAAATTATCCTACAAGTTTGACAAAATTGCAACTCACGAGAAAGGGCTTGATATTATTTTAAGAACTGATGTTGACTCACTTACAGGACAATTTGAGTATCAGGTTGCTGGCTCTGACAATGCCTGGAAAGAAAATCCTTTAGAAGTTTCCGATAAGACGTTAAAAATAAATTTTCACATTCAAAAAGGAATTAAACAATTAAAATACAGGGTTAGAATTTTTAGTAAAGACAAAGACATTTTACTTCAGGGAAAAAATCAACCGGTAATACTGAATGTAAAAGGCCGGGTTCCCGGGATGATTAACTCTTTTTTTTATTTGCTGCTTTTCGGTGGACTTCTACTGGGTACAAGAACCGGGTTGGAGTATTTTAATGACAAAGAAAAAATTAAAAAGTTGTCGATCTTTACAGCAATAATGTATTGCAGCGCAATAATAGTATTCCTTCCATTAAAAAAAATTTATGAGTTTCAGGCACTCGGAAATAAAATACTTCCATTCAGTGATTTAGTTGATCCTGCCCTGCTATCGATTTTAGTACTCTGGATCATAACGATTATACTTGTCTTCAACATTAAACGTTATAAAGTAATTTCATTAATTGTATCAGTGTTAAGTATTATTCTTTTCCAGTTCAATCAGTTATAGAATAATTTCAATTTAAAGTTTTAATTACAAAGGAATGAATTTCTCCTGAAGCGGCGACAATACTAGTTCCGGTTATTGCATCATTACCCTGCCAGTCAGTAATAATACCGCCGGCACCTTTAACAACAGGTATCAATGCCATTGAATCCCAAATGTTCATTATAGGGTCAACAACAATATCTGCAAATCCTGTTGCAAGAAGATAATATCCATAACAATCACCCCAGCCTCTGTATAATTTTACTTTTGAAGTAAGTTCATCAAATTTTTTTCCATCCTGGTACTTAGCAACATTAAGGTGATCTGCAGTAAGCAGGACTGCGTTTATGATCGAATCACAATTTCTGACAAAAACACGTTCACCATTAAGCAAAGCAGAAGTATTATCACCAATTAAAAAGTCATTCATTATTGGTTGATTAATTACTCCAAGTATTGGTTCACCATTGTGCGTCAATGCAATCAATGTGCCGAATGTAATTGTTCCACATATAAAACTTTTTGTTCCGTCTATAGGATCAAGAATCCATTTGTATTCTGCTTCAGGATTTTCAATTCCAAACTCTTCACCTATAATACCATGTTCTGGATAGTGTTTTGTTATAGCAGCCCTCATTAATTCTTCAGCTTTTTTATCTGCGATAGTAACCGGAGAATCATCTGGTTTGGAATCAATACTGACGGGAGTTCTGAAATACTTTTTAATAACATCAGAACTTATATCCGAAAGATGTTTTGCGAATGATTTAAATTCTTTTGAAGTTTGCATAACTGACTTTCAATATTTTTAGTGAATATTATTCTGATGACACAAATCCTGCCGGAGAATTAATTCAATCTTATTCTAAAATTAAATTAAGGTAATCTGTTTTATATGACAACTATAGTTTTATTAACGGTTTCAAATATTTTTATGACGTTTGCCTGGTATGGACATCTAAAATACAAAAATTCACCATTGTGGATTGTTATACTTATTAGCTGGGGTATTGCATTTTTTGAATATATATTTCAGGTACCTGCAAACCGGATTGGACATGGTTATTTTAATGCTGCTGAATTGAAGACTATACAGGAAGTAATAACACTTATTGTATTCAGTGTGTTCTCAATATTATATCTTAAAGAAGAGTTCAAATGGAATTACGCTGTAGGATTTTTACTAATTATTGCGGCAGTGTTTTTTATTTTCAAAAAATGGTAAAGCGACTTTGGCGGGAAAATAAACTATTCTTATATTTGCGGGGCAAAAAAGTTCTTATAAATATGGAGAGATGGCAGAGTGGTTGAATGCGGCGGTCTTGAAAACCGTTAAGGATGCAAGTCCTTCCGGGGTTCGAATCCCTGTCTCTCCGCCCGGTAAAAAATTGATGCGAAGATTGCGATTAAAAGCGGTTTTCGCATTTTTTGTTTTTGCAAATTAACGCCTTCAAACCAAAATATGACTAGGTTTAAATGATTTCAAAATGAATGCTTCATAAAGTTTGGTCGTATTATGAGGGATAATAT
>JAEXTA010000082.1 GCA_023453665.1 Bacteroidota bacterium
ATATTGAGCCAACACCGGAAATGAAATTACTAAAGCCAGACATAGTACTGCTGAAATTTTCCTCATCGGACAACCTCGATTTATTTAGATTTAGTTTAGTTAAGAATTGGAGTGCGTGCAAAATAAGTATTAATTATTATAATCCAAAAAAATCTTGGGCCATAATTTTCTTGTGATGGCGGATGTTCAGCAAAAAATCCCTCCTGAATTGATAAAATTTTCAACAGACGAAATAGTGATTTTTCTTGGAAATCTATATCATAAATAGTTAAGTTTGGCAGTAAAATTTTTCTATTCCAAACTAAAATAAGTAGTGTATGCACCTTGATGTTCTAATTTTCGCCGCTCACCCAGATGATGCAGAATTATCGATGGGGGGAACCATAGCAAAACTCACAAAAAATAATTTTAAAGTTGGTTTAATTGATTTAACGCGCGGCGAGTTAGGTACACGCGGAACTGCTGAAATCAGGCAGAAAGAAGCGTTCCAGGCAGCTATAGTATTAAAGACATCTCTTAGGGAAAACCTTTCGATTCCCGATGGAAATATTGAAAAGAATAAAGAGAATCTTTCGAAAATTGTGATGGAGATAAGACGTTACAAGCCAAAAATAATTTTTGCGCCGTACTTTAATGACAGGCATCCCGATCATGTTGATGCAAGTTCACTGATTAAACAAGCCATGTTTACAACCGGTTTATCAAAGTATAAAACTTTTGATAAAGAAGTATTACAGGAAGCTTACAGACCTAAAAAACTATTCTATTACATGCAGACTTATACTTTTGACCCAACCTTTATTGTTGATATTACCGAAACGTTTGAAACTAAAATGAAGGCTGTCTATTGTTATTCAACACAATTTCATAATCCTAAAAGCGCCGAACCTGAAACATTCATCAGTCACCCCCAGTTCATAAATTATATTGATGCCAGATCACGATTCTATGGTTTCCAGATCGGGAAAAATTACGGTGAGCCCTTTTATTCGGAAGAAAAAATAGAAATGGATATAAGCTCTTACCTGAATTAATTTTTAAAGTTTCTTATATCGCAACCTTAATGAATTGGAAACAACGCTCACAGAACTTAGAGCCATAGCAAACGCTGCAAACATTGGATTTAACATTCCAAACGCTGCGACAGGAATTCCTATCACATTATAAATAAAAGCCCAGAATAAATTTTGCTTAATTGTTTTTATTGTTTGTTTGGATAGACTGATTGCTTTTAATATAACGTTAAGATCATTTCTCATTAAAACTATATCTGCTGATTCAGCAGCAATCTCGGTTCCTGTTCCTATTGCAATACCAACATCAGCACGTGCAAGTGCGGGTGAGTCATTTATACCATCTCCAACCATTACTATGGTATTTCCATTTGATTGAAGTTCTTTGATCTTCATTTCCTTTTGATCTGGTAAAACATCCGCTATAACATTTTTTATTCCCGCTTGTACAGCAATAGCATTTGCTGTTTTGATCGAATCACCGCTCAATAAAACTGAATTAATTCCTGCGGAACTTAGTCTTGTTATTACTTCTTTTGCTTCAGGTTTTATTTTATCTGAGATAGTGATTTTTCCTGCCATCACCGAGTTTATCGAAATGAATACATTTGTATGATTGTCATTTTTCTTATCATCATCAAAGTGAGAATCATCTTTATACCTAATATTGCTTTCATCAAGAAATTTTTTACTCCCGATTAATATTTCTTCATCTCCAATTTCAGCTTTGATGCCGAACCCGGTAAATGATTTGAAAGATTTAACATCAATTAATTCAATAGAATTTTGTTCTGCATAGCTGACAATGGCTTTTGCAATAGGATGCTCTGATTTGGATTCAACCGATGCAGCGATCTTCAAAAGTTTTTCATTCGGATGATTATTAAAGGAGTACACTCCGGTTACTTCGGGTTTTCCATATGTGATGGTTCCTGTTTTGTCAAAAACTATTGTATCTGTTTTTTCAAGTTTTTCGAGACTTAATGCATTCTTAACTAATATTCCGTTCGAAGCTCCTAAACCTGTACCAACCATAATTGCAGTAGGAGTTGCAAGACCTAATGCACACGGGCACGCAATTACGAGTACTGCTATAAAATTCAGCATTGAATCAGTGAAAGATAAACCGCTGATAAAATACCAGTAAGCAAAAGTTAGAATTGAGATCACAATAACAATAGGAACAAATACTGATGCAATTTTATCAGCAAGACTTTGTATAGGTGCCTTTGATCCCTGTGCATCTTCAACAAGTTTTATTATCCCGGCAATTACTGTTTTTTCACCAACTGCAGTAGCACGAAATTCCAATGAACCGTTCAGATTAATAGAACCTGCGATAATTTTATCTCCCTTATTTTTGTCAACAGGTATGCTCTCGCCTGTAATCATTGATTCATCAACTGAGGATTCCCCATTAATAATTATTCCATCAACAGGAATTTTTCCCCCGGGTTTAACAATTAAAATATCGTCTACTACAACATATTTTAAATTTATTTCTGTCTGAATTCCATTACGAACAACAATTGCAGTTTTGGGATTTAATCCTATCAGTTTTTTAATCGCAGATGAAGTTTTATCTTTTGCCCGAGCTTCCAGATACCTGCCTAAAAGTACTAACGTAATTATAGTTCCGGCAGTATCAAAGTATATGTGCTCAAATGAGTTTTTTATTCCAAGCAGTGAAGGAAAGAAAACTGCCATCGAACTATACAGATATGCTGCACCTGTTCCAATCGCAACGAGTGTGTTCATATCTGAAGAAAAGTGTTTTATCAGTTTGAATGCAAGTTGATAAAATCTTTTTCCCGGTCCGAAAATAACTATTGTAGTGAGAAAAAAAATCAAGTAATTAATCTCAAGCATATTCAAAGGGCTGAATTTCATAAACCAATCCGTCATGCTGATCATGCTTATAATCATAACAGGAACAGCAAGTGAAGCACTAAAAATTACATCCCGTTTTAGTTCACTTCTCATCCGGCTCTTAGAATCTATGGGATCTCCGTTGTTGTTCTCTTCGGATGGAAGTATGAGATTGTAACCGGCTTCATCAACAACTTTTTTTATATCGGCGATGGTTAATTTATTTTCATTAAATGCCAGGGAGACTTTTTCAGTAGCCAGGTTGACGTTTACATCCTCAACACCTTCAAGTTTCTTTACTGACTTCTCCACTCTTGCAACACAGCTCGCACAAGTCATTCCTTCAACAGGAAGACTTACAGTTTTGATTATTTTTCCGTTCATAATTTTATTTTTGATTTATTACGCTATAACCGGCTTCTTCAACAGAGTTGATTGCTAATTCAACTGCATCCGTGTTTTCATCGACCCTGATAACAGCTTTTCCAATCTGAACATCTTCAACTTTAATATCATTGAGATTTGATAAAGCTTTTTTAACAGCCATTACACAATGTCCACAGGACATTCCGCTTATTTCAAGTTCAACAGTTTTCATTTTTTTATCCTTTTAGTTTTACGTTTCAAAGATATGAATGCAAAAAAACAGGTGTGTTATAAAATTTCGAGAATTGTTTATACGAAATGAAGATGGTGTTAAGTTTTTAAGAAATGAAGTTTCCAGATAATTAAATCTTATCCAATGGTTTTCTTGTATTCTCAGTTAAAGATTTAAACTGACTTGCTGTTAATCCGGTAACTTTTTTGAATTGTCCTGATAGATGCGCAACACTACTGTAATCTAATACATCAGCAATTTCGCTAAGAGTAAGTTCACCATATTTAAGAAGTTCTTTAGCAAGTTCAATCTTCTGGTTAATCAGGTATTGTTCAATAGTAATATTCTCTACTGAAGAAAAAAGATTACTGAGGTAGTGGTAATCATAATTCAACTTATTACTGAGGTAATCGGATATTCTTTTTTTTACTTTCGTATTCTTATCTGCAATACGTACATATTTTATAACTTCAATTTTAATTTTTTCGATGAGCCTTGCTTTACGGTCTTCAATAAGTTCAAATCCATTATCTATCAACATTAATTTAATCCGCTCAAATGGCACTTCGTCAGCCTCACGGTCAATAATAACTTCGCCCAGGGTAATACTTAATACAGGCAAGTTCATATTTTGTAATTCATCTTTGATAACCTTAATACAACGGTTACAAACCATATTCTTTATGATCAGTTTTGTCATACGTTTATCCATGCAAAAATGAGTTTCATTTGTTTACTAAAATTAATTGCTTTTGATTTATCAGCCAAAGAAAAAATTATTTATTATAGCTTATCGCATAATAAAAACTTTTCTTGATTATCAGGTCATGTTCGTTTAATTTCACCAAGCACTATTGGAATAATTGCTTATCAACCCTCACATTCAATAAATTATACGGAGAGCATAATGTCTGACAAATCATTATCAGGAGAAGTTTTCTACCCATCCAGTCATGTAGTTAAATATGCCAATGCAAAATGTGAAAAACTTTATGAAGAAGCCTCAAATGATTTCGTCGGATTCTGGGAGAAAGAAGCAAAAAACCTTCACTGGCATAAGAAGTGGAATTCAGTTCTTGATGATTCGAACAAACCTTTTTATAAATGGTTTACCGGAGCTAAAACTAATATTGCTTACAACTGTCTTGATGTTCATACAAAAACCGCACGACGAAATAAACTTGCACTAATCTGGGAGGGAGAAAATGGCGAGTTCAAATCCTATTCTTATTTTGCATTACATCGGGACACGTGCAAATTTGCAAACATTTTAAAAAGTCTAGGGGTTAAAAAAGGCGACAGAGTTACACTTTATATGGGCAGAATCCCCGAATTAATGATTGGTATGTTAGCCTGTGCAAGAATCGGCGCAATACACTCAGTAGTATACGGTGGATTTTCTGTTGAAGCATTACATGAAAGATTAGAAGACTCTCAATCGAAAGTTTTAATCGTGAGTGATGGTGCTTATCAAAGAGGAAAAATTGTTGAGCTTAAAAAGATTGCAGATGAAGCATTACAAAGGGCGGCAACAGTTGAGAGTGTTCTTGTCGTCAAAAGAACAGGGCATCAAATTAATATGGAATCAGGCAGGGATTTATGGTATCATGAATTAATGAATCTACCAATTGCAAATAATTCAGATTGTCTTGAAGTTGTTGATGCTGAAGATCCATTATTCCTTCTTTATACTTCTGGAACTACAGGAAAACCAAAAGCGATAATGCATACTCATGGTGGTTATATGGTTCAGACTTATTCTACGCTTAAATATGTTTTTGATATTCATGAAGAAGACCGATACTGGTGCGCTGCCGATCCGGGCTGGGTTACTGGACATAGTTATATTGTTTATGGACCATTACTAAACGGAGCTACATCATTTATGTATGAAGGTGCTCCGACTTTTCCATACCCACACAGGTGGTGGCAGATGATTGAGAAATATGGAATTAATATTCTTTACACTGCAC
>JAEXTA010000096.1 GCA_023453665.1 Bacteroidota bacterium
GATGTGCTCAGACTTTCGATGTGGGGTGCTGTTGAACTTCAGTATCAGTTAACAGTTGACCAGCAGGGTAATATTTTTATACCGACTGCGGGACAGTTTTTTGTGTCCGGAACATCTTATGAATCACTCCAGCAAAAGATGACATTGTATCTTTCAAAATTTTATGAAGGACTTGCTTCTGATCCTCCAGCAATTTTTCTTGATATATCTCTTGCTAAACTAAAACCGATAAAAATATTTGTAATGGGTGAAGTTGCACAGCCCGGCGGTTATAATATAAGCAGCTTTGCAACAGTGTTTAATGCATTGTATGCTGTCGGCGGACCATTGCCAACCGGAAGTTTGCGTGAGATACGGGTTATAAGAAATAATAAAGTTATTGCTTCGGTTGATATTTATGATTACCTGCTTAAAGGTCAGCTTATCGGGGATGTAAGACTTCAGAACAATGATATGATTTTTATTCCGCCAAGAAAAAAAACTATTTCAGTCAGTGGTGAAGTACTCAGGCCTGCAATTTACGAATTGAAAGAAGGCGAGAATCTTACAAAACTTCTTGAGTTTGCCGGAGGATTAAAAGCAACCGCGTACACAGGAAGAGCACAGGTTAACCGAATTGTTCCTTTCGATAAAAGAGATAATAAATTTCTTGAAAAAGAAATCATTGATATTGATCTGAGTTCTGTAATAAAGAAACAATCCGATTTTGTTTTATACGATCAGGATTTTATTTCAATCTTTCCCATACTTGATAAGGTTGAAAACTTTGTAACTATTTCAGGATCGGTTTACAGACCGGGGACTTATGAATATTCAACAGCAGGAACAATAACAGAACTGATTGACAGGGCTGAAGGTGTGCTGCCCGAAACTTATTACGGCAAAGCGGATATTATAAGAACAAGACCCGATGAGAGTTTTGAATTCTTTTCAATCGATCTTGCAAAAGCAATTGACGGCGATAATGAACACAACATAACCCTTGAACCCCGCGACCAGGTAAAGATCTATTCAATCTATGAACTTGTTGATAAAAAATTTGTTTCAATTTCAGGATATGTAAAGCAGAATGTTACACTTCCGTACGCTGACAGCCTTACACTTTATGATATGGTCTTTCGTGCCGGCGGTTTACAGGATCCGTTTTTCAGGGGAAGAGCCTATGTACTGCGCGGCGATCTTATAAGAGTAAATCCAGATGGTGTAACAACACGCATAATTCCATTTGATCTTGAAAAACTTTTAAAAGACAGATCCATTAATATGTCACTGATGCCGGGAGATAAAATTTATATTTACAGTGCAAATGTTGAAAAGGAACTTGATAAATATGTTACAATTGAAGGCGAAGTAAGAACACCCGGCAGATTTACACTTAATACAAATATGACAGTGATGGATCTAATTCTGCAGGCGGGCGGCTTTACCGAAAAAGCATTACGCACAACAGCATACATAAACAGAGTAAGACCGGGCGGATTTCCTGGTGAAAAATTATCTGAAACACATATTGTAACTCTTCCTGTAGGATTTGTTGCAGCGGATGGAATAGAGAATACCCTTGCAGATTCATCAGAATTAAATTTTACTCTTCAGCATAAAGACATTATTGTTATCAGAAAAAATCCTGACTACGAAAATCAGAGAAGAGTGCAGATTACCGGCGAAGTAAAATATCCCGGCGTTTATGTTTTAGAAAACAGGAACCAGACTTTACTCGACTTGTTAAAAATGAGCGGCGGACCAACATCAGAAGCATTTTTATTTGGTGCAGTATTCCAAAGAAATAATACACGACTTAATGTTAACCTGGAAGAATTATATGCCGATGAAGATACCGATCTGGATGTAATACTACATGACGGCGATAATATTAACGTGCCATTTAAACCGAATACAGTTCTTATTACCGGCGAAGTTAATAACCCGGGTTTATTCAAATTCAATCCCGGCAATTCGGTTAAAGATTATATAGAAATTGCAGGCGGAGAAACAGACAGTGCAAACTATATCTTATATCATAAAGCAAACGGTGAAGCATTAAAAGTGGGATTCGGATGGTTTACGAGCAATCCCGAAGTATATGATGGTTCAACAATTAAAGTAACAAAGTGCCCGCCGCCACCGCCTGAAAGCGCCGCTGTTGATATTGGCGGAACAATAAAAGATGTTTTTGCGATTGTAGTTAGCGCAGTAACGATTATAGTATTAGCAAACCAGTTAAAATGATGAATGATCCAAACCAGAATATTGATAATACCGAAATACAGGAACCTGTTGATAACAGAACAACAGAAGAAAAAATAACAGACACTGTAAATAAAGTTCGCCCATATTTTACAAGGCTGAGAGAATCCCGGAAGAAATTCCTGGTAATTAACTCGGTTGTTCTTGTGCTTACTCTTGTTTATCTGCTGTTCCTTACCAAACCGTACTTTAACAGTTCTGTTACCATACTTCCTGAATATGGAAATAAATCAACCACACTAAGCAGGCTGAGCAGTCTTGCTGCACTTGCAGGTGTTAATGTAGGCGAAGGTGCGCCGACAGAAATTTATCAGAACCTGATAATGAGTGAAGCTGTTCTTGAACCGGTTATCTATTCAAAATATTATTCTGAAAAAGCAGGCGATTCGGTTAACCTGATACAATACTTTGAAATTGAGCCTGACAACGAGCCTCCGACAGAACTTGATAAAAGAAAAATGTTCCTGACGGCGTTTAGAGTACTTACGGAAAGAACAATTAAAACTGACCGTGACAGGCTTACAGGGATTATGACCGTTACAGTAACTGCCGGAGAATCAAAATTAGCCGCAGCACTTGCAAACAGGATAACAGGTTCGCTTGATAACTATATAAGAACTAAAAGAAAATCATTTGCGTCGGAACAAAGATACTATCTTGAAAAAAGGACCGAACAGGTAAAAGATTCACTTACTTCAGCCGAACTTGCACTAAAAAATTTCAGGGAACAGAACAGAGTGGTTGGACAGTCGCCGCAATTGATGCTTGAACAGGCAAGAATGATGCGCGACCTGGAAATACTCCAGGAAGTTTTTATCGAACTTACAAAGCAGCTTGAAATTGCGAAGATCGATGAGATTAAAGAAACACCGGTTGTAAATATTAAAGAAGAAGCTAAAGACCCTGTTATTAAAGCGGGTCCCAGCCGTGCAAGAAGCCTTATAATTATTATGTTCCTTTCACTGGCGGCAACAGGTTTATATTATATGTTTAAACCACAGTTGATGGTCCTCAGGAATGCAATTAAAAAGTAGGGTAGTCTTATGAATAAAAAAGCTATATACTGGAGCTATGCTGAAACACCTAAAAAAGACTGCATAATTATTGAGCATACATTAAGATATTCTGATGTCGATGAGATAAAAGATATAATTAATAAATACGGCATAGAAAAATGTACAGCCGTTTGGGAGAGAACAATGATCCCGGACAAACGGATAAAGAAACTAAATTATTTCCTGGCTAAGTTCATTTTTGAAGTAGCTTCCGACGACAATTCGGTTATTGCTTACTTCCTTTTGCATGGTAAGACACGAGCAGAACGCATAAATGAAATTTTTAACAGATAAAACAGAAATCGTTTTTAAGGAATTATCACAATCTGCTTTCATAAACCAATTTACGTTTGTTGGCGGCAGCGCAATTGCATTTTATCTGCAGCACAGATTATCTGAAGATCTTGATTTTTTCTATTGGGAATCACAACTCCCGCAGGGTACAAACGAATTCATCAAAGATATATCTAAACACAATAATGTTGTGTTAGGAAACTTATCATCAACATATATAGATTTATTTATAAACGATATTAAAGTTACTTTGTTTGCCAATGATTGGTTTGTGCTTAAAGAGAACAGAACAAATGTACTGGGAAATATTTTCGCTGCAGATTTAAAAATACTTTGTGCTATGAAAATAAATGTGCTTTCACTCCGGGCAAAATTCCGTGATTATTATGATCTGTATGTTTTGAACAAGAGTAAATTCAGCATTAAAGATATGTATAACATTTCCACTCAATACATACCCGGAATGACAAAAAAGATATTTAGTATGCAGCTTTCTTTCATAGATGATATTGAAGATGAAAACATTTTACACCTTAAACCTCAGTACGATGTGAACCTGCATGACATCCAAAGACATTTCGATATCAACCTGAAAAAATTTATTTAAATAAATTCGTAAGTGTTTTTGTTTCATTAAACTACTAACAACCTTATTCCACTTTCTAATAATCTTCAATCGTTGAATAAAAGTATCACGGGGTTCTACAAGGGTATATTCACTATACCCAATTTTTTTTTAATCGGTACCACAATTGTCTCTCAAAAGTTAATCCTGGTGCTGATCGCATATTTTTTTACAGGGTTACAGTACAATACATTCAATAAAGCATACTACACTGCATCTATGCTTATTATATTCGGTACGCTTGGATTTGAATATGCTCTGACAAGATTAAACACAACCATTAAATGGGTTGCTGCAGGTGTTATTATAAATATTTCCACAACCTTCAGTATTTTATATTTCCTTTCAGAACCATTTAATAATTTGTACCAGGTCATTTCTGTATTTGTATATGCGTTGTTTGCCTGCCTCGGCGGAATTTTTACATTCCAGTACCTGTTCAACGGAAAAATAAAAATGTATGTGATTATGATGATCACAAATGCCTGCCTTCATTTATCTGTAATTCCCATAGTAAAATTTTTTGACGTGGATATTTTTTTAATCTTCCCGTTTATAACACTTACCTGGTTTTTAACCGGCTTCAAAAGATTTAAAAACTTTAATACTGAACAGAATAAAATTAAAATCAGTATAACAGAGGGAAACACTGAACTAAAGTCACTTTACAAACTGGGCATTACAACATTTGCAATTAACAGTGCTGTATCGCTCGCACTTGTTGCAGATAAGTACATTGTGAATCATTACTTCCCGATGGAAACGGCAAATGCTTATACTTTTTCGTGGGGACTAATAGCGCCCATATTCTACATCGGCAATCTGGTTGAAAAACTTATATACAGTTCAACATCTAAAGAATCGATGAAAGTTTTTACCAAAGCTTTTATAATTCTGCTTCTGCTGATCGCAGTTTATTCAATATCACTGATAAGCATTGTCAACATTATGCCCGGTGTTGTGCCCGGTTCTGTTAACCCCGGTCTGTTTTTACAGGTCATCAGTTTTATGATAACAGGTTATGCTGTTTATGCGGTTATTAACTTCCCGGTAAACGGGTTCCTTTTCAAATTTGCGGAAGTATCAAAACAGAAAAAGATTGCGGCGTCCTATGTACTAATACTTGTGATCATTCCACTGTTATTCTTTTCGATAAAAGGAAGTTTTATAATAACAGATTATAAAATTCTTTTGATGCTTATCTGGACATATATTTTTACGCTTGTAATTGTAAAAACATTGGTGGTTTTCTTTCCAAAAGCAGCGGCTGTAAAAAAATAAGAAGAAATTAAAGTAACAATTCACGCAAAGTCGCAGAGACGCAAAGTTTTATAATCAATTATCTTTGCGGCTTAGCGTCTTCGCGGGAAATAAATTTCAATATGCTCATTCGATGAAAAATCATCTGAATAAAATAATCTCCTTCATCGTTCCGCTTACGGCAATGCTTATAATTACACGCGCATTCCCCGTGTTAAGCTTTTTTTACTATGGCGTACCTCTAATTCTTTTTCTTACTCTTATTCTTACTCTTTACCGTTCCTTGTTAAAAAAAGAAACAATACTCAGCAAAGAATTAAAGCTGCTGCTGCTGATGATTACAGCTTTCGGTGTGTGGGCTGCTGTAACTGCGCTGTGGTCTTCACATCCCGGAGTATCATTATCACGTGCGGGATATTTTTTTCTTATTTCAGTTTCACCCCTGATACTGGGTTATATGTGGCGGAAGGAAAACAAAAGTGACCTGTTCGGATTTCTTCTTCCGGCTAACATAATGGTTGTTATAGTGAGCCTGTATTCACTGTTAACTTCAAATCCCGAAGATGCATGGACAGGCGGACACGGAATGGGATTTATGGGTTATGCCGGTCATCAGAATACACTCGCTTCTGCGGTAGTGTTTACAATACCTGCAGTAATTTATCCGCTGGTTAAATTCTTTTCTGAAAAAAGATTGAAAGATGAAAACAATACTACTAGTCAACTTACGGTTTTGCAATTAGTTTTTTTCATCATCCTTCTTACTCTTAATCTTTATCTTGTTCTCATCACCGTCTCACGCGGAGCTGTGCTCACACTTATTGTGCTTGCCGGAGTATTTGTTCTTCTGAACTTCAGACTAAGAACGATAGCATTAACAATGCTGATTGCCTCAGTTATGATCACGGTACTTTATTTCTCAAGTGAACAGTTCCGTAATTTTACATTCAAGACGGAGAACACAATCGGAGACAGGCGGAAGATAAACATCAACGCTACAATTGAAGCTGCAAACAAAGGCGGACTTTTCGGGATTGGCTACGGCATCAGCGCAACACCGTCAGATACACTTACACGCGGAAGAATTCTCGGTGATGAAAAAAGATTCGACAGGGAAAAGATGATTAGCTCACTGGCACTTATTGAAGAGACCGGTTATGCGGGACTAACTTTATTTCTTCTGCCGATAATATTTGTTTTGATAAAACTATTTAAAAGATATTCTGAATCAAAAAAACTTCCTTCGCCAATATCCCTTACCGTGCAGACTGAAACTGCATTCGCGATTGCTGTACTTGCCGCACTAATTTTCCACGCGCAGATTGAAGGCTGGTGGGTGGGAGTGGGATCGGTGCAGCTACCAACTCTTTTTTTAGTTATGAGTTCAGAGTTATGAGTTATGAATTATGAAAAGTATTGTATCTGAAAAATCATTTCAATTTGCATTAGATATTATCAGACTTTATAAAGAATTAAAAAGTAAAAACGAATTCGTACTTTCGAAACAAATATTAAGAAGCGGAACAAGCATAGGTGCTAACACAGAAGAAGCAGTTTCAGCACAAAGCAGAAAAGATTTCATTAACAAGATGTCAATAGCATTGAAGGAAGCAAGGGAGACACATTATTGGTTAAGACTTTTAAATGAAAGTAAATTAGTTGAGACGGACTGCTCAAAATTTTTATCAGCTAACGAAGAACTAATAAAAATCCTTTCTTCAATTATTAAAACATCAAAAGAAAATCCCGGATAATTCGAATTCAACTCCTAACTCATAACTCTTAACTCTCAACTAACAAAGTGTGCGGAATTTTTGGTGCGCTAAATTTTAACGGGCAGATGATTGACATAAATTCAGTTATAAAAGCCCGCGATATTATCACGCACCGAGGTCCCGATGATAACGGAGTTTTTGAGTCAGCGGATAAAAGAGCCGTATTTGCACACAGGCGTTTATCAATCATCGATCTCAGTGAACACGGTCACCAGCCGATGAGTACTGCGGACGGACGTTATACCATAGTGTTCAACGGGGAGATTTATAATTATGCTGAGTTGAAGGAGGGAATAGGCAGTAGGGAGTTGGCAGCAGGCGGTGGGGAGTCAACAGTTCACAGTCGTCAGTCTCCAGTCAGCAAAGAAAAATTTAAGTTTAGATCGCATAGTGATACTGAAGTGTTGTTATACCTGTATGCTGAGTACGGCGCTGAATGTTTAAAGCTGCTGAGAGGAATGTTCGCTTTTGTTATATGGGATGAAAAAGAGAAAACTTTATTCGGTGCGCGTGACAGGTTTGGTATTAAACCATTTTATTACCTGCACAACAATAATGAGTTTATCTTTTCGTCAGAGCTGAAGTCTATAAAGTATTACAGGGATAATCTTACAATTTCTATGAAAGCTGTTGACGCTTTCCTGCGGACAGGTTCTGTTCCATCGCCGCTTACAATTTATAATGAAACACTTTCTCTTGAACCGGGTTCGTGGATAAAGACCGATACTTCGGGTAAAGCTGAAATATCAAAGTGGTGGACGTTCAGAGATCTTATAAAAAACAACGGACAAAAAAAGAATTACAACGATGAGGCAAAAGAAAAAATCAAATACGCTTTGTGCGATACTATAAAAGCACACAGCATTGCCGATGTTGAAGTAGGCGCGTTCCTTTCAGGCGGCATCGATTCAAGTGCAATTGTTTCTTTGATGAAGCAGAATGGTTTTAACAAGATCAAAACGATTTCGATTTCTTTCCCCGGTAATAAACTTGACGAAGCTAAATACGCACGTCTTGCAGCCGATACTTATATGACCGCGCATTACGAGTATAACCTTGAAGAAGCAGAAGTGGTTGAACGGATGTACGACCTTATCGGCATGATGGACCAGCCGACGATAGACGGTGTTAACACGTACTTCATTTCACGTGCGGCAAAGGATTTCGGTTTGAAGGTGGTAATGTCAGGGCTCGGCGGGGATGAACTGTTCGGCGGGTATCCTTCATTCAGAAAAGTGCCGCGTGTTGAGAATATCTTAAAGATTGCAAACGCAGTTCCGTTTGGAAGACAGTTCTTTAAAGCAACTGCAGGACTGCTTAAACGCAGGCTTCCTGCCAAAGCAATAGAAATGATGAAATACCCTGAAAGAAAAAATCCGGGGTACAATCTTATACGCGGGTTGTTTACCGATAACCAGCTTACAGAAATTGGTTTTAATCCTTCTGTGAATTCTTCGAGAGACGGAATATTCAATATTGATTCCAAAGGATTAACAACACTTCAGAGAATATCACAGTATGAATCAGTTTTTTATATGGGAAATCAACTGCTGCGTGATTCGGATGTGTTCAGTATGCTTAACTCGCTGGAGCTTAGAGTGCCGTTCGTTGATCACATTCTTTATGAAACCGTTTACCCGTACTTAGAAACCAGTTATGATTTTAAACGCCCTAAACGTATGCTTGTCGATGGTGCCGGTGATCTGCCCGACGCACTTGTGTACAGACCGAAGATGGGTTTTACTTTTCCGTTTGATGACTGGATTAAACGCGGAAAGCTTGGTGTGATGATGAAGGATTCTTTGCTTACAGGAGGTCTGAGATACTTTGACAGGAAAGGTGTGGAGAATCTTTTCAGAAGTGTTGAGACCGGGCAAACTCACTGGTCAAGGTTGTGGGCGGTGAATGTTATTGAAAAGTTTCAATAGTTGAGAAATAATAGTTATGAGTTGGGAAAAGAGAATGGTGGAGGAAGGGGATTCTGGATACTGGATGCTGGAAGGAAAGAGAAAGAAAGAATGTTTGAATGAATATCGAATCTTGAACAGGGAATGATGAATGTTGAAGGTTGAGGGTGGAAATGGAGCCGGCAGTTTTGGAAATTGAGTTGGGAAATTCGGAAATGGGGTTGGAAGTTTTGGAAATGATACACGGAAAGCCGGAAATGAGATGAGAAGTTTTGGAATTGAACCAGGTCATTGCGGAAATGAACTTAGTAATTGCGGAATTGAACCGCGCAAGTATGGAAATGAGATGAGTAAGTTTGGAAATGAGAGAGGAAATTATGGAAATAATAAAAGTAAGTTTGGAAATGAGACGTGTGAATATGGAAATTGAGAAAACAAGAATTATTTGAAGGAAAAAGATAATTTCGTGAAGAAAAATTTTATAAATAAACATTAAACAACTTTAAAGACGGGTTATATATGAAATACAAGTATCCGGTTTATCAATGTGTTAGAAAAAAACTAGTGTTAAATTCTTAATGAGGATGGCTTGAAAAAAATTTCTGTAATATTTGGAACACGACCGGAGGCAATAAAACTTGCGCCAATTATTCTGGGGTTAAAAAAAAACAAAGAATATGATTTAAATGTTTGCATAACTGCACAACACAGACACATGCTTGATCAAGTACTTGAAATTTTTGAAATAAGGCCTGATGTTGATTTGAATTTAATGAAACCGGGACAGACATTGGCAAACCTAACTGCAGATGCAATTAAATCTGTCGATAAATACTTAGCTGAATATCGACCAAATATAATTTTTGTTCAGGGAGATACTACTACTGTACTTGCAGCATCATTGGCAGCTTTTTATAATAAAGTAAAAGTTGCACATGTAGAAGCTGGTTTAAGAACTTTTAATAAATATGCGCCATTCCCTGAAGAAATAAATAGAGTGATAACTAGCAGGTTAACGGACATTCATTTTGCTCCGACTAAAACATCCGCACAGAATTTATTAAACGAAGGCATTTCCGGTGAAAAAATTTTTATAACAGGGAATACAGTTATTGATGCGCTGTTTTATGTTAAAGATAAAGTACTGAAAAATCCGCCGGCCATCACACAAATTCCAAATGAAATTTTAAATGGTGAAAAACAAATTGTATTAATCACGGGACATAGAAGAGAAAACTTTGGTGATGGGTTTATAAATATTTGTAATGCGATTGCTGAACTTGCTGAAACTTTTAAGAATCATATTTTTATTTATCCCGTTCATCTAAACCCTAATGTGCAGTCACCCGTTAACGAAATACTAAAAAACAAACCAAACATCTTATTGATTGAACCATTAAGCTATTTACCTTTTGTTTACCTGATGACAAAAGCAAAAATAATTCTTACAGATTCTGGGGGAATACAAGAGGAGGCGCCAAGTTTAGGTATTCCCGTTCTGGTTATGCGTGAAGTAACTGAAAGACCCGAAGCTGTTGAAGCTGGTTGTGTGCAGCTTGTAGGAACTGATAAAGATAAAATAATCGAAATGGTAACGAGGCTACTTACTGATGATGTTTATTTCAAGAAGATGCAGATGGTAATTAATCCTTATGGAGATGGTAAAGCAGTTGAAAGAATTATGGGAATAATGAGAGTAACTAATTTAAATGATTAAAAAGATTTTTAATCTATTACCCAAAAGGATTTCGGATAGAATAGAGCAATCACCGATTGGTAATAGATTAGCTACAGGTGCAGCATGGTCGCTTGTGGGTTCATTGACCGCAAAGTTTTTGCAATTGGTTTCATTTGTAGTGGTAGCAAGAATTTTCGGCAAAGAGGGATTTGGTGAATTCAGTATCGTTCAGAGTACAGTAGCTATGTTTGGAACGCTGGCAGGTTTTGGGCTTGGGTTAGCGTCAAATAAATTTATTTCTGAATTTAAATTAACTAACACAGAGAGAGCCGGACGAATAATCTCACTAACAAGTACAGTTGCGATTATTACTTCAACACTAGCTGCAGTTTTACTTTTTGCTACTTCATCAGTTATTGCGCAGATGATGCTGAATGCGCCACAGTTGCAGAGTGCAATAGCATTAAGTTCGATATTACTTTTTTTTATTGCATTAACTGGGTCGCAGACTGGAATACTAACGGGTTTTGAAGCATTTAAAGAAATTGCAAGAATTAATTTTATAAACGGAATAAGCTCCTTTCCAATACTTATAGTTGGAGTTTATTTTGGCGGATTGACCGGTGCAATAATAGGACTAATTATTATAACGTTAATTAATTGGATTCAAAATTATATAGCAATTAGGAGACAATGTATTGAGTTTAATATTCCTTTAAAATCAAAAGGTTTTTGGGAAGAAAAAAAAACGTTATTTCAATTCAGCATTCCTTCGGTATTAGGTTCAATACTAATAGGGGCAGCCACATGGTTTACGAGTACCCTTTTAGTTAATCAGAATAATGGTTACGCAGAAATGGGAATTTACAGTGCCATACTAAGAGTAAAACAAATACCAGAATTAATTATTGGAATGTTTTTAACCCCGCTATTACCTGTTTTAAGCGAACAGTATGGATTAAGGAATAAGCAAACATTTAACAAAACTTTGAAATATGGTTTCGCTTTATCAATCCTTTTAGGAATTCCATTTGCAGGTGTGTTGCTTGCTTTTCCTAACCTAACATACCTTCCTTTCGGAAGTGGTTTTAAGGGTAGTGCAATCACGGTTCAGATATTAATGCTGCATTTAATATTAGTTGCGACGTTTACACCGATGGGTCAGACGTTAGCGAGTATGAATAAAATGTGGTTTGGTTTTTTTTATAATGTCGCGTACGGGTTATTCTTTGTAGTAATGTCATATATGTATATACCTGAGTATGGAGCAACGGGTTTAGCGATAGCTCAATGTGTAAGTTATTTTATAACTTCAATGATTTGTATTGTATATATATATATTACTGAAAAAGAATTTATTATTGACACCGGAATTATTCGTTCATTATTTACAATACTAATTTTTACAGCAATAATATTTGTACTATCATTTATGTTACCCGCTATTTGGCTGAGTCTTGCCATTATTGTGTGTGCAGTTTTTATAACAATAAAACATTTACCCAAAATCAAAAACTGAGAATTCTTATGAAGATCAATACTATACTGGCTCGATTGACCGCATCGTTAAAACGACGCATCGTAAATTATAAGAGCAATAAGTTTGATAAGTTTTATAAGCTTAGGGAAAAGCAAGATTTAATTTGCGAAATCGATGATATTAAACTGAAGGTAAGTTCTAAATCAGTTTTAGCTAAACCATTATTGATAAAAGCAGGATTTGAAGAGGCTGAAAGAAAAATAATAAAGGGCTTTGTTAAACCAGGAATGATTGTATTTGATATTGGAGCAAATATAGGGTTGTACACTACTATAATGGCAAAACAAGCTAAGGATGAAGGTCATGTATTCAGTTTTGAACCTTATTCATCAACAGGCGACTATTTAAAATACAATGTGTCTTTAAATGAATTGAATAATGTAACTGTTGAAGAAATTGCATTAACAGATACAGACGGGCGACAGGATTTTTTTATCTTTCCAGAAGGTGAGGATGTATATAATTCACTTGGTGCACAAAAAAGGGATGTAGAAAAAACCAAAGCAGAAAAAAAAATACAGGTTCAGGTTTCAAAGTTGGATTCGTATTGCAAGAAAAATAAAATTGAAAAAATTGATTTTATAAAATTAGATGTTGAAGGTGCAGAAGAAAAAGTATTTGAAGGAGGGCGCGAAGTTTTTAAAGCAATGAATCCGATTATCATTACGGAAATTTATGAAAATTCTGCTATACAATGCGGATGTTCAGGTATAAGAATGCTAAAGAACTTTAGCCAAATTGGTTATTGTATATATAGCATTGATGAAAAATCTAATTTGACAAAACTGACAAACTTTGAACCACTTAATGATGGAACGCACTATATAATATTATCCAAAAATGAACACCTATCCTAAAATTTCAATTGTAACACCAAGCTTTAATCAGGCTCAATTTCTAGAACAAACTATCCAGTCGATACTTAATCAAGAGTATCCAAATCTCGAATATATTATCATGGATGGTGGTAGCACTGACAACTCTCTTGAAATAATAAAAAAATACTCTGATAAATTATTTCACTGGCAATCAAAAAAGGATAATGGTCAAGCTGATGCAATACTAAGGGGGTTCGAATTGTGTACTGGTGATGTGATAGGCTGGGTTAATTCTGACGATGTTTTATTACCTGGGGCATTGAAGGAGGTCGGCAATTATTTTCTAAGAAATAATGATGCTGAATTTCTTGTTGGAAGCAGTATCACGATCGATGAGAATAACAACTTAGGACGAACCGTAAGAGGAATACCTATTTTTAATATCGGACGCAGTGTAAATGCCTGCCAATTGATGTATTGGGGGTGTGGGTTTAACCAGCCTGCTTCATTTTGGAAAAGAGAGGTTTATAATATAGTCGGTAAAATAGATGCGTCATTTTATTTTAGTTTTGATCTAGATTTATTTATACGACTAACATTATTAAAACGTTCAGCTAGAACCTCAAAATTTTTAGCAGCCTTTAGGGTACATAGTCAAAGTAAAACAACTTTGAATGATGATATACGCTTGAAAGAAAACGATAGAATTTATAGTAGGTATAAATCAAAAATTTACAACAGAGTAAAGGTTGAGTATTATAAAAACTACTATAGCCATATAGCAAGTTTTAGACAAAGAATTTTTATTATTCTCTATTATTTAGGAATTATTAAACTACCTAAACTAGACCGATAACCACGATATGATGTTAAGTTCGGAAAGAAATGATTACAAAAGATGAATAGTTTATTGATAATTACTTTTTTTGCATTAGTAATAATTGGGTTTAAAAAACCGTTGCTTGGAATTCTTGTTTTACTAGTACTGAATTGTACTTTTACAATCCCTACTGAGTTCATAAGCATTTCTTTACCAGGACTTGGTATTTTATTACTGAGCGATATTGTAATAATATCACTAGCAATAAAAAGTATTAAGACAATAAAAAGTCAGTGGAATAATATTCCCGAAATTAAATTATTTATTGCTTTGGTGGGATGTTTTGTTTTCAGTGGTTTTATCTTAACATTATTAGGTAATATTGCTCCAAACGAATCTTTCAGATTAATTGCAAGAGAAGGATTAGTATGGCTTGTTCCCTTTAATGTACTTGGACTAAACGAAACAGAAAAAAGGAACCTGATAAAATCATTGGTTGCAATCTCGTTATTCGTTTGTGCCATTCAATTTTACTTCTTACTTAATCCTAACGTGTCGCTTATAGCGCAAGCATATTATCAATTTAAATCACAAGATGATCCAGTAATAGCTGCGCAGTTTGTGTTTGATAATCAGACCCCCAGGTTATATCCTGCCGGGACATTGCTAGTTCAAATGGTGCTTGGATTTGTAGCTGCAATAATGATACTTAAAGTAATTGCTCTAAAAAATATTTATAAAAAACTGTTGCTGGTTTTGTCTTTAGGTGCAGCAATGATTTTTACTTACACGTTGGGTGGAAGAAGCAATTTGCTTGCAATGGTTATAACAATTTTCTTTGTGGTTGTATATAAAAACAAAGCAAGTTTTACAAAAATTATTTATAGCATTTTTTTGACAATTGGAATTACGGTTGGCGTTATACTTATTGATAATATGACTAACTTAAATGTGTTTTCAGCAATTGTTGAAAAAACAGAAACACAATTTGCTGCTCAAGGAACTGAGTATTTATTTTATGATAGAAGATCAGATAATGAAGATGCAATTAACGAAATTATTCATTCCCCACTTTGGGGTATTGGTAGATCAAATACAGGGAAAGAGTCGGAATTAGGATCAGGGCAAGATGCACATGGAGTCTTAGCATTAGGTCTTCAGGTAGGCATTATTGGAATTATTCTGTTTTTGATTTTGTTTTTTAAAATTTACAAGCGCACAAAAAAGATAAAACGTTCAAAAAAACTTAAAGAAATTTGGTCGCTTCCATCTATCTATGCACTCATACCTGCAACAATATTATTATTATTAAATACAACTCAATCAATAATTGGATTAAAGAATCTACTCCCCGTAGCTATTTTTGTTGGTTTAATATTGTCCGAATTCAGGAAGCGAATTAATAAAACAATAGTAAGTAATGCATAAAAGAGTTTATTTTTTTATCAATTATATTCGTAGCGAGAATGGTTATGCTATTAGGATAAAAGCTATATCTAATATACTTATTGAATTTGGTTTAGATGTTAAAATAATCCCATTATGCTATATCACACCGAATGAAACAATAAAGTGGGTAAAACAAAAGTTTAGTAAGAAGCGTGATATATTCGGACTATCGAGTTCGTATTTAGTTCCTGTTCCTACAAATAATTTTATTATTCAATTTCTTGTAAAATTATTTTTTCAGAGAAAATTGAATAAGTATAATAAAGATTATGCAATCATCTACTGGGCTGAAACATATTTTCCCGCACACTATGCATTAAGTCTTAAAAATGAAAATGGAGCGAAGGTGGTTGTTGATATTCATGGGGCACAGGGTGAAGAATTATCTGAGTATTCGGTTATACCAAATGATAAGAATGTAATAAAAAGAGTCAAACTCCTTAATCGTATCGAACATGAAATTCTAAAGAATGATAGTAGCATTCTAACAGTTTCAAGTCAAATGGTAAAACATTTAACCCAAAAAACTGGTTATGTACCAACCTCAAATATTTTAATACCCTGCTTTCCTGATCTGAAAAAATTTTATCCTGTACAAAATGCTAGCGAGAAAACTGAGCTAAGAAATAAATTAAATATTCCTGTAAACAATCTTACATTAATTTATGTTGGTAGTCTTGATCAATGGCAGTGTATTACTGAAACAATAGTAATCTTTGAACAAATATCAAAAATTAGAACATCAACATTAGTAATGCTTACCCCCAACAGTATAAAGGCTTGTGAAATTGTCAAGACTGTATTAAAAAATGAACCCCCTCACGATAACGTCATTTGTAAAACGGTTCCGCATTCTGAAGTACGGGATTATATAGCCGCCTCAGATATTGGCTTTCTGTTAAGAAAAAGCAGCACAACAAACATTGTCTCTTCACCAACAAAGTTTGCGGAATATCTAGCCTGCGGCATTCCGGTAATTGCAACTGAATTTGCAGGTATAAGCGGCAACATAATCGAAAGTGACAGGGTTGGATTAGTAATTAACCTTGACTCGGTAAATGTCACAGAACTTTCTGAATTCATTGATGATGTTACTAAAAACAATTCAGAATGGGTTAAAAGATGCAGAACTTCTGCTGAAGTTAATTTTGATCAGAGTATTTATAAAGAGAGAATAAAAGAATTATTAAAACTTTAATAGCGGATTAATAGGATTAAAATTTCAACTCAACAAATAGCAAGTGCAGAGGAATTTGTCAAATCAAAAATTCCTCAGTTACCCTTAAGTGTGTTTACAAACCCACTATTTGAAAAGTATAATTTAAAACCAAATAAAATTCCGCAGAAGTTTACAAAATACTTTACAATAATTTCGGCTTTTGCTGAAAATAAATTAGAAGGGAAACGATTACTTGATGTAGGTTGCGGATTAGGAATATTATTAGCACATGCAAAATCACTTGGATTGAAGCCGACAGGAATAGATATTTTTACTGAGTACGGAAAAAACTGTTACACTATGGCAACAGAAATTCTGAAACATTATGGCATATCGGAGGACGAATCAAAAAAAATACTCCAGCATTCTGATGTGACAAATTTAGATGAATCATTTTTTAACAAATATGATTTTGCAATCTCAATTGGAATGTTAGAACATATCAGCGGGAGGAAGGTACGTGATAAAGTAGTAAGTAATATTTTTAAGAGTCTTAAAAGCGGCGGATATATGTTGCTTGTTTGTGGACCCAATAAATATTTCCCTGTTGATCTTCATCATTACGGACCCAAGTTTATTTTTTATCATACTTTCCCCGATTCAATAAAAAAATACTATTTAAAGTTTTTTGGAAAACCTGAATTTGGAACAGACCCAACATGGCTTAATGGAATAAGGGTGAATGAAATAAAAAAAGCAATAAAAGGTGTTGATAAAAATGCGGAGATTATGCAGGCATTCCCATTGTTATTTCAGATTGATCTGAAACGAAAATGGATGAGAAATAGTGTAGTGAATAAATTAATTGTAATGTTCAGTAAACTTTTAACGCTGATGAAAACTGAGCCGGTCATCTTTATTATTGCACGTCATTCATAAAAACTACTGAGTTAAAATTTTGAAAAGTAAATTACGGATAGCTTACTTCGCTGAGATATTCCCTTCTAAAAGTGAAACCTGGGTACATAATGAAATACTTGAACTTCAGAAATTGGGTTATGAAGTAAAAGTTTTTTCAACCTGGAAAGCTCCTGAAAAATTTGCTAAAGAACTTGAAGAATTTTATTCAATTACAGTTTACAGAAAACATGACAACTGGATTAGTGTATTAAAAAGAATACCCTCAATATTAAAGTTATTTTTTGATAAAAAAGTATTAAACGCTTTTTTATTTGACTGTAATGGATTTATGCAGCGTGCTCAAGTGATAAGAGATTGTTTTATAATACTTTCATTATTGGATGAGATAAATAAATTCAGACCTAATATTTCTTATGCACACTTTGCCGCGACCAGAGCCAATCTTTCCTTTCTATATAAATCAATAACTGGTATTCCATATATAATAAAAATACACGCGGGTGATGTTTTTGGCAGAACGGCTATGTTTGCATCTAAAGTAAATGAAAGCCTATGTGTGTTTTCTATTTCTCAGTATAATATAGACTTTATATTAAAACGTGAGAAGAATATTACAAAAGATAAACTTTCTATTAATCACTGCGGTATTGATCTACTAAATTATTCATTTAAGCCACACGCAATACAGAAAGAAAACGTTGAGATAGTTTCTGTTGGTCGTCTTGTAAGAATGAAAGGTTTTGATATACTTATTGATGCATGTAATAATCTTATTAAAAGAGGCGTTAACTTAAACGTAACAATTATTGGCAATGGACCGTTAAAACAAGATCTTCATCATCAAATAAATATGTTTAATTTACAAAATCATATTGTATTAAAAGATTATTGCCCACCATCTGAAATTAAGGAACATTTAAGTACAGCTTCAATCTTTATACTACCTTGTCGATATGACGAAATAATGAAAACACAGGATGGAATACCCGTAGCTTTAATGGAAGCAATGGCAATAGGAACCCCGGTCATTAGTACTTCAATAAGCGGAATACCTGAATTAATTTCTAACGGCGAAAACGGGTTTATTGTTCAACCTGAAAATCCTGAACTACTAAGCAAAAAAGTACAAAACATTTTACAAATGAACCCTGTGGAGATTGAACGAATAGTTTTAAATGCCAGAAAAACAATCGAAGATACATTTAATATTAGCTTTTTGACTAAAGAGTTAATAAATGATGTAACAAGTCACATAGGAAGATTTGAATAGATAATTCATGAAGTTAGCTTTTATTAGTCCCTCCTTCTATCCTGCATTCTATTATGGTGGTCCAATCTTTTCCACCTATTACAATGCTTTGGAATTATCAAAGTTAGGTGTTGAGATTTATGTTTCAACAACTGACGCAAACGGTAATGAAAGCCTTGATGTTAAAACAAATATGTTTATTGAGCATACGAAAAACTTTTTTATAAAATATTATTCTCCATCGTCTAAAAACGGTTTTTCCTACAAGATGGTTGGAGGGTTAAAAAAAGATATACAGGATTCGGATATTATTTATACGCAATCAGTATTTTCGTTAAGCACTGTTTTAACTTTTTATTATTCAAAAAAAAGATTAAAGCCGTTATTATTCTCACCGCGTGGTCAGCTTGGTGAATGGTGTCTTAATGCGGGAAGTTCATTTAAGAAATTGTGGTTAAGATTTTTTATAAAACCTTATGCTGAAAAAATTCACTGGCATGTTACATCAGACCAGGAAAAGAACGAGGTTCTTGCTGTATTCCCCGGTTCAAAAGTTCATGTTATAGCAAATGGTATTGATCTTAAACAGTTTGAGTCGGTTACTGGTTTTAAGAATAAAGGGTATTATAAGCGTTATACGTCGGGTAAAAACTTTTCAAACATAATTGTTTCTATGGGAAGGCTTCATTCTAAAAAAGGTTTTGATATTCTGATTGATGCGTTTGCCGGACTGCTGAAAGATTTTCCGGACAGTGGTTTGTTCATCGCTGGAGAAGATTATGGTGAAAAGATTAATCTGGTCGAAAAGGTTAACTCACTCGGTATAAGTGGCAATGTTTTTTTTACAGGGCAGATAAATGATGTTCAGGAGAAAATAGATTTTTTTTCAAACGCTGATATTTTTGCATTACCTTCCCATAATGAAAACTTCGGGATTGTTTATGCGGAAGCACTTGCCACAGGCACCCCGGTTGTTGCAAGTACCGGAACACCGTGGGAAATAGTTGAGGAGTTTAATTGCGGTAAGTGGGTAGAAAATACGGGTGAACAATTTCAAAAAGCTATTGTAGAATTACTCGGTTCTGATATTACCGGGCTGGGTAATAA
>JAEXTA010000128.1 GCA_023453665.1 Bacteroidota bacterium
ATGCAGAGTTGCTCATAATGCCGGGACAAACACGAACGCTTAAATGGGTTCCGTCAAAAGCTGGTATTCATCCATTTTACTGCACAGACTTTTGTTCAGCATTACATCAGGAAATGTCAGGTTATATTCGGGTTTCACCCCAGGGTTCAAATGTGCAACTGTCTTATAGTTTAGGAGATAGTAAGTAATGAATTTAAAGATTTTTATCATCGCCCTGTTTGTTATTGTTTCATTCAATACAATATTAAATGCACATTGTGATTCTGTTGAAGGTCCTGTAATAAAAGCCGCCCAAAAATCTTTGGAAACAGGAAATATTAATTATGTGCTGATTTGGGTGCCCGAAAAAGATGAGCCGGAAGTAAACCGGCTCTTCAATAGGGTTCTGCAGAATCGCAGTCTAAACAGTGATGTAAATATTTTACTGACAAATTATTTCTTTGAAACGGTAGTACGGCTTCATCGGATGGGTGAAGGTGTTGGATATACAGGAATAAAAGATGCAACATTTAAACCAGAACCCGGAATATCTGAAGCTGATGATGCGGTTGAACACGGCTCGTTAAAAAAAATATCTTCCTTACTGCCGGAAGAAAAGAATGAGGAACTGGAAAAATATTTTTCTGACGTAATGCAGAAACAAAACTACAATACAGATGATCTGCAAGCTGGAAGGGATTATATAAAATCCTATGTTCATTTTATTCATTATGTAGAAGAACAATTCGCAGACTCAAAAAATAAATCAACACATTGCCACTAATAAAAAGAATGATATGGAAACGATGACAGAAAAAATCGAATCAATAAGAAGTAAAAAACTTGCAGACGAAATAATGTATAATGAAAATTCCATCGTCAGCAAGCAGATAGTAAAAAAGCCAAACGGAAATGTTACCCTGTTTGCATTTGCAAAGAATGAATCACTCACCGAGCATACTTCTCCATTTGAAGCTCTTGTATTTATGGTTGACGGTAAAATGGAAATTAAAATTGGTGGGGAACCTTTTATAGTTAATGCTAACGAAATAATTCTGCTTCCTCCTAATATCCCTCATGGATTAGTGGCACTGGAAAATTCCAAAATGCTTTTAACGATGATTAAGTAATTTGAAAAAGTGGAACTTATAATAAAATCTGAGTATGAGTGATGAATACGAAATCGAAAATACTGACAGCACTTGCTTCACTGATGTTATTACTAACATTCTTCTTTCCGATATGGCAGATTGATCTGAATGCGCCTCAATATCCTGAAGGTTTAGGCTTAAGAATCTGGTTAAATGAAATCGGCGGATTAAAACCAAATGACCTGCAGTCAATCAATGGTCTTAATCACTACATCGGTATGCAGGTAATAGAGCCCGAATCAATTCCTGAATTAAAAATCATGCCGTTTGTAATTGTATTCATGATCCTGTTTGGATTGTTTAATGCTTACGCCGGTAAACCCTTACTGCTAAAGATCTGGATCGTACTTTTCATTGTTGTAGCTGTTGCAGGCTTGATAGACTTTTATATCTGGGGTTATAATTACGGTCATAACTTAAATCCTGATGCTCCGATCAAAGTTCCGGGGATGAGTTATCAACCTCCATTAATCGGTTCCAAACAACTACTGAATATTAATGCTGTTTCTCTGCCTGCAATCGGTACGTATGTGATATTAATTTCTATGACAATAACTGCCTTTGCAGCTTTTTCAAAATCATTCAGATTTAAGGAGAAGGTTTAAAGTGAAGACAAATATTAAACTGATAATATTTCTGACGTTTTCAGTAATCTTATTCGGATGCGGCCAGGATCCACAACCCATTGAATACGGTGTTGATAACTGTAGTTATTGTATGATGCAGATAACGGACAATAAGTATGCGACCGAACTGATAACTAAAAAAGGTAAATGTTTTAAGTTCGATGCAGTTGAATGTCTTGTTCAGCATCTGCTTGAAAATGATTCTGAAGAAAATAAAGAAGCTGCGTTATGGATAAACGACTTTTCAGAACCAGCGCAGTTTATAAGTGCGAGAGATGCATTTTATCTTCAGAATGAAAAATTCCATAGTCCTATGGGATTTAATGTCCTGGCTTGCGGCGACCATAGCAAGTTAATAAAGATTAAAGATGAACACGGTGGCGTTGAGTATAACTGGAGTTCGCTTGTTGAATTGGTTAAGAAGATGCAGTAATGAAATTTCAAAACGCATTATCGTTTTTAATTCCAGTCCTATTATTCGTAATCAATCTTAATGCAGCAGAAATTGTTGTTGATAAAAACGGAAGAATAAAATCAATAAAAGAAGCGATAAAAATTTCTAAAGATGGTGATGCCATAATTGTGAAAAGGGGAAACTATTGTGAGGGCAACATCATCATCGATAGAAAAATAAAAATAACTGGTGTTGACTTTCCTGTTATCGATGGCGGAAGCAAAGAAGAAATCCTGACAATTAAAAGTGACAGTGTGGAAATCAAAGGATTACTTTTACGGAATGCTGGTGTCAGTTATTTAAAAGAAAATTCAGCAATTAAACTTGAAAATGTCAGCGGCTGTAAAATTACGGGCAATAAACTCTACAATAATTTTTTTGGAATTTATCTTTCTAAGTCATCGCAGGCTGTAATATCTGACAACTACATTGAAGCTTATGGTAAAGGAGAAACATCTTCCGGAAACGGGATACATCTCTGGTACAGTAAAGATGTAACCATTAATAATAACCGGATAAAAGGACATCGTGACGGAATCTATCTCGAGTTTACGAGTAATGCTTTCATTCATTCAAATATTAGTACCAATAATCTCCGGTACGGATTACATTTTATGTTTTCTGATGAATGTAAATATGAAAGCAACAGTTTTTCTTTTAACGGAGCGGGTGTTGCTGTCATGTATTCCAAAAGAGTTGAAATGACTAAAAATACTTTTAATGATAACTGGGGGCAGGCATCATTCGGAATACTCTTAAAAGATATTAGTGAAAGCAGAATCACAAACAACCTTCTGAAAAAAAATACTACAGGGATATATATCGAAGGCTGTTTAAGAACTTCTATTGAAAACAACATTTTTGAAAGCAATGGCTGGGCAATCAAACTTATGGCAAATTCGTCTGATAATATTTTTTCGGGGAATGATTTTATTTCCAACTCGTTTGATATAGCTACAAACAGCAGGCAAAACTTTAATTCATTCAAAGGGAATTACTGGAGTAACTACACGGGTTATGATCTGGACAAAAATAGTATAGGTGATGTTCCGTACAGACCTGTAAAACTTTACTCCATTATTACTGAAAAACAAAAACCGTCACTTATACTTATGCACTCTTTGTTCATTCATATAATTGATGTTGCCGAGAGCGTTATTCCGTCACTTACACCTGAAACTCTTGTTGATTCATCACCTTCTATGAGGAGGATAAATTGATTGAAGTAAAAAACATAGAAAAAAAATTCGGTAAGCTCGAAGTTCTTCGCGGAGTTTCATTTAAAGTTAATACAGGTAAGATTACTGCGATTGTCGGACCCAACGGTTCAGGTAAAACGACAATTATTAAAACAATTCTGGGACTAGTAAGACCCGATTCCGGTGAAATTATTTTTTCTGAAAAAAATATAGTTGGTCAGCATTTATACAGAAAAGAAATAGGGTACATGCCGCAGACAGCAAGTTTTCCGGATAATCTTTCTGTACGTGAATTAATTAAAATGATAAGTAATCTAAGGAATGAAAGTGAGTTAAAATCCTCACCACACATTGATGTATTCAATCTTGCCCCTGAATTAAATAAATCATTGCGTAATCTTTCCGGTGGAAATAAACAAAAAGTCAGCGCGCTGATCGCACTGATGTTCAATCCATCAGTACTAATTTTAGATGAACCGACAGCGGGACTTGATCCTGTTGCAAGCAGTAATCTTAAAGAGTTATTGCAGATCGAAAAGGAAAAAGGAAAAACAATAATTCTTACCTCTCACATAATGGCAGAAGTGCAGGAACTGGCGGATGATATAATGTTTTTACTCGATGGAAGAATTCAGTTTAACGGAAGCCTTCGTTCACTATTGACAAATAAGGGAGAAACAAAACTTGAGAAAGCTATTGCAGCGATGATGAAGGATGTGAGTGTATGGAATTAGTAGGCAAAATTTTCAGGTATGAATTAAACAATTCGATTCGAAGCAAATGGACTATACTCTATTCGGTATTTTTCTTTCTGCTGAATTATATCCTTTTAAGTTTTGATTCAGGCGGCGGAAGAAGCGCAATAAGCTTGATGAATATTGTTTTGATTGTTGTGCCTCTTGTCAGCCTGATTTTCGGTGCAATCTATGTTTACAATTCAAGAGAGTACATCGAAATGATACTATGTCAGCCTATTGACAGAAGATCGCTATTTATGGGACTGTATCTGGGCAATACAATTCCATTATCTTCAGGATTTATGTTCGGTATGATGCTTCCATTGCTATTGACTTCAACTTTCGAAAACCCGTTTCCGTTTTTAATTCTTACTTTCTGCGGTGTTGCTCTCACGTTCGTTTTTACTTCTGTTGCTTTCGGTGTATCAATAAAAATAAACGATAGGGTAAAAGGATTTGGTATTTCAATACTTACCTGGCTTTTACTTGCTGTTATATATGATGGGATATTATTATTTATCATCTATTATTTCAGCGACTATCCCATAGAAAATGTTGTGCTGGGCGTGAGCATATTAAACCCGATTGATCTGGCAAGAATAATCTTCATTTTGAATTATGATGTCTCCGCCCTGATGGGTTATACCGGTGCATTGTTCCAAAAATTTCTTGGTGAACAAACCGGGTTTTTCATTTCAATCATCTCGCTGTTATTGTGGTGCTTCATTCCAACTTTTTTCGCTTACAGAAAATTCCTAAAAAAAGATTTCTGAAAATATTTAAGTATTCTATTGACAAAGAGGGAATATCTGTCTATCTTTAATCAGACAATATTATCTGATTAAATAAAATGACAGTAATTTTTTCAAAAAAATGCGAATACGGACTTCAGGCGGTACTTTACCTCGCGACAAAGGAACCGAGTGAAGTAGTATCATCAGATGAGATAGCTCAAAAATTATCCATCCCAAAAGAATTTGTATCAAAGATTTTGCAAAGTCTTACAGAGAGTGGAATTGTTGATTCAAAAAAGGGGAAGTCCGGCGGATTTTTTCTTGCAAAAAAAACATCACGCATCCACCTGATTGATATTGTCACAGCAATAGACGGACTTGAGATGTTTAACAAATGTGTACTTGGCTTTCCGAATTGTTCGCCTGACAAACCTTGTCCGCTGCATGATAAATGGGGAGAACTTAGAACAAAAGCTTATGATATGCTGACCAACGAAACGATTGACCAGTTCAAAGAAAAAACTTTAAGAAAAATTAATTTGTAAAATTTTTTATTCATAAATCAGACAATAATATCCGATAAACGAGGTAACAAAATGAGTGAGTTTATAAACAACAATGAAATGAAACTGAATCTTTTAAAAGAAAAAATCAGGCAGATAGGAAATGAATCTGATTCTCAATCTGTGAATGAAGAATTGAAATCACTCCTTAACGAAGTCAGTTATGAAGATGTAATTAAAGTCGAGCAGGAACTTTTTGAAGAAGGAATTAACAGGGATAAAATGCTTGAATTGTGTGATCTGCACACTGCCGCACTAAAAGGCTTACTGAATCCCGAAGCAAAAGAAAAGGAAACTCCAGGTCATCCTGTTTATACTTTCAAAAAAGAAAACCAGGCTATAAAAAGAGAAATTGAAATTCTTCAATCACATATCAATAATGTAAATGAAATGTCTGCAGAGATGAATGCTGATAAAATTTTTTTCACAATCAGAAGTTCGTTCAATAACCTGATGGATATTGAAAAACATTATTTGAGAAAAGAAAATCTTTTATTTCCGTTCCTGGAAAAATATGGTATAACCGGACCTTCAACCGTTATGTGGGGCAAACATGATCAGACAAGAGAAATGCTGAAAAATTGTATTGGTGTAATGAACTCACTGGAAAAACCTACCGCTGAAGATTTACAAAGTATAATTGAATTAGTTATTAAACCGGCCGTTAAGTCCATCGATGAAATGATCTACAAAGAAGAAAAAATTCTTTTCCCGATGTCGCTGGATACATTAAAACAGGAAGACTGGTTCCAGGTTTATAATCAAAGTGATGAAATTGGTTATTGTTTGTATTCTCCAGCACACAAATGGCATCCGGAAAATATAAATGATTCAACGTTGAGTGAGATTATCGATAACACAAAAATAAAATTACCAACCGGAATGTTTAACCTTGGTGAACTCACAGCATTATTCAATACAATGCCTGTGGATTTAACTTTTGTTGATAAAGATGATAACGTCAGGTTTTTTTCACACGGTGAGGACAGAATTTTCCAGCGTAACAAAGCAATACTTGGCAGAAAAGTTCAGTATTGTCATCCGCCCGCAAGTGTTCATATTGTAGAAAAAATATTGAACGATTTTAAAAATGGAGTTCAGGATAAAGCATCATTCTGGATAAACTTTAAAGAGAGATTTATTTACATCAGCTACTATGCTGTTCGTGATGAAGCAAATAATTACCTGGGAACTCTTGAAGTAACACAGGACCTTACCGGGCTGCGAAAACTCGAAGGTGAAAGAAGAATACTTGAATATTAATTAAAGGATGAAACTATGTATAAAGAATCTGCCAATAACCTGGTTATTATTCCGGACACAAAAATATATGATCTGCTTCAGGCTTACCCTTTCCTTGAGGATAAACTTATTAGTATTGCCCCTGCATTTTCAAAACTTAAAAATCCGGTGTTAAGAAAAACAATTACAAGAGTAACGTCGATAAGGCAGGCAGCCATTGTTGGAAATATTTCGCTCAACGAACTCGTAAATATTCTTCGTAAAGAAGCCGGGCAATCCGTAGAAGTTTTTAATGAGAAAACAAATAAAGAAACGGAACCAAGACCTTTGAAGATCAGAGAAGAATATAATGCCACTGAAGATCTTGAAGCTGGCGTTCACCCGTTGGCTAAAGTATTTAATTCTATAAAAGGACTTGCTGAAGGGGAGTGTTACTTATTAGTAACACCCTTTCTTCCTGCACCACTAATTGAAAAAGTTGCTGAGAAAAATTTCAAAGTTAAAAGTGAACCACAGTAAAACGGAAGTTACAATACATACATCTGGAAATAATTATTGGTACGAGTGATGAAGGAAAAGAAAAAATTTATCAGGAATAACGAAAAGGGAATTCAGAAAATAAGATTTTCGGTGCAGTTACTGTTTGCGCTGTTATGTATCTGGATTGGAGTCGAGTTTTATTTTTTTACACAATACTTTGAAACAAATGGAGCCGCGCAATACTTTGAACGTCCGCCCGGCGTGGATGGATTCCTCCCGATTAGTTCATTTATGAGTTTTTATTTATTTCTTGCTACAGGTGAAATTCACTCAGCACATCCGGCAGGGTTTTTTATTTTTTCAGGAATAGTTTTGATGTCACTAGTATTTGGAAAATCTTTTTGCAGTTGGTTCTGTCCCGTTGGATTTATTTCAGAATTGGTTGGTGATTTTGGTGAAAAGGTTTTCAAAAGAAAATTGAAGCTTCCTAAATTTCTTGACTATCCGCTCAGAAGTTTAAAATATCTTATGCTGGCATTCCTTGTTTACTCTGTTTTATTTTTAATGAGTGACCTCGCAGTTAAAGCATTTCTGGACAGCCCTTACAATGCTGTCTCGGATATCAAGATGTATTACTTCTTCGCAGATATATCAAGGACATCCTTAATAGTAATCGGTGTACTTTTTATCCTGTCAATCTTCATTAGAAATTTCTGGTGCAGATTCCTGTGTCCGTATGGTGCATTACTTGGAATCACATCTTTACTTAGCCCGAATAAAATTCAGCGTAATCCGGTCAGTTGTATTGACTGCGGTCTGTGTGCAAAAGCATGTCCTTCTGCAATTAAAGTTGATAAAGTAAAAACTGTTTTTTCAGATGAGTGCAGTACTTGTATGAGTTGTGTTGATGTTTGCCCCGTAAAAGATACTCTTGATTTAAAATCAATTCTTCCCGCTAAGAAAAAAGTATCTAAAAAAATTGTGGCAATTGGTGTAGTATCAATATTTATGATCATTACAGGTGTTGGAATACTCTCAGGACTTTGGCAGAATAAAATTTCTGCTGAGGAGTATATGATACACTACAAACAAATGAATAGTTACGGACATCCGACGGGTACAAAAGAAATGAAACACCTGAATGAACAGGTCAGCCGTCAGCGTTCAATTGAAAATATGAATTCACAAAAGAAAAATTAATAAGGAGAAGTATCGATGAATAACAATAGTTTAATGAATCAGCATCTATCGGAAGTTGTAAAACAGAATTTCAGAATGGCAGCAGTTTTCGAAAAGTATAATCTTGATTTTTGCTGCAGAGGAAATAAATCGATCCTGGATGCCTGTAAAGAAAAAGGAATAAATCCTGATTTTGTTAAGAATGATTTAACCAGAATCGAAAATAATTTATCTGATCAGGGACAAAGATTTGCTTCGTGGGATGCTGATTTTCTGGTTGACTATATTATTAACAACCATCACAAGTTCGTAAGAGAAATGATACCCGTCATCTCTGCTCATACTGAAAAAGTAGCTTCGGTGCATGGTTCAAATCATCCGGAAACAATAAAAGTCGCAAAAGTTTTTTCAGTAGTTTACAAAGAATTAAAACAACATATGATGAAGGAAGAGCAAATACTATTTCCGTATATCAAACAATTGATGAACGCTAAAAGAAATAATTCAAAATCGGATTTACCATATTTTGGTACGGTAAAAAATCCGATAAAATTAATGCAGAGTGAACACGAATCAGCCGGTGATGCGATGTATGAAATCAGAGAATTGACAAATAATTATACTGCTCCTGATGATGCATGCAATACTTATAAAGTATGTTATGAAGAATTAAAAGCATTTGAAGACGATCTCCATAAACATATTCATCTGGAAAACAATATTCTGTTTCCGGCTGCGGTTGATTTAGAAAATGAAATCCATTACTTTGAAAAAAAGAATTAAACACTTCTTCATTGCAGGGATTAAAAGTCTATAATGAAAAGACATAATAATCTTATTCCTTTGTCTCATGATCATCATCACGGTTTAGTACTTGCTAACCTGATAAAACTGAATGCTCCTGCATACAAAGGACTTCCAAACGAACTTTCAGGTAAAATAGAATACACTAAAAAATTTTTTAATATGGAATTAGTCCGTCATTTCAAAGAGGAAGAAGAAATTCTTTATCCGATTGTTAAAGGGAAATCGAAAGAGATTGACATTCTGTTCAGGGAAATATTTGTTGAACATCTTCAGATAAAAAAATTAGTTGAGCAGCTTGATTCTTCACCGGAACCTCAAATAATTCTTGATAAGCTTGGAAGATTACTTGAAAGTCATATCAGAAAAGAAGAACGTGAACTGTTTGAAAAGATCCAGAATGAATTTAATAACGGCGAACTTGATGGAATGAATACTAAAGAAAAATCCATAAACGAATCGTGAGGATTATGAAACTAAAAGAAATTTTTAATGCAGTCCTGCCACCCCCTCAATGGCGGGTTCCTGTCATTACAGCAGTTGGTGTAATATTCGGCCTTGGACTTGTCATCGCACACATGGCAAATGCGACATCATATCTATCAAATGATCCTAAAGCCTGCATCAATTGTCACGTAATGACTGCACAATACACATCATGGCAAAAAAGCAGTCATGCAAGAGTAGCAACATGTAATGATTGTCATGTTCCACAGGATAATTTTATCAGAACATATATGTTTAAAGCAAGTGACGGCATGAGGCATGCAACAATGTTTACTTTTCGTCTTGAACCGGAAGTAATACGGATTAAAGAAGCGGGGATAAACGTTGTCCAGGAAAACTGTATGAGATGTCATCAGGATTACATTCATAATGTTGCGTTAATAAAGCCTGTAACTTTAGATTTACGGGAAACAGGTGAAGGAAAATTCTGCTGGGATTGCCACCGGGAAACTCCGCATGGAAAAGTAAGAAGTTTGTCATCATTCCCGGATGCAAGAGTTCCGCAGTTAAATCCGATTATACCGGAATGGTTAGAGAAAGTTACATCAGAAAAGAAATAATCAGAAAAATAAAATCAGTTAAACATAAAATTCTTCCGGAGTTAAAATGAAAAAAATAAAGGATGTTGTTTCAGAAAAACCTTGGGTAGGGTGGGTAATTTTTTTAGCAACACTTATTATAGTTTTTTTTGTCGGATTGTTTGGTGCTTCTATTATTGAAAGAAGAAGCGAGGCAAATCTTAACTTTCAACTTGTGAAAGAAATTAATGAATGGGAGCCTCGAAACGAGGTGTGGGGAGAAAATTTTCCGCGTCAGTATGAATCATACATAAGTACCGGTGATACTAACTTCAGAAGCAAGTACGGCGGATCTGCTATGATAGATATGCTTGAAAAAGATCCTAATCTTGTAATACTTTGGGCGGGCTACGCATTCTCAAGAGACTATAACCAGGGACGCGGGCATTACTATGCGATAGATGACATCCGGAATACTCTGCGAACTGATGTTCCTCAGCCTGCAACTTGCTGGACTTGTAAGAGTACAGACGTACCAAGATTAATGAACGAAATGGGTGTTGCAAACTTTTATAAAGCCGGCTGGTCCGATCTTGGCTCTGAAGTTGTAAATCATATTGGCTGCCAGGATTGTCACGATCCAAAATCAATGAATCTCAGAATTACAAGACCGGGACTGATAGAAGCATTTCAAAGACAGGGAAAAGATATCAAGAAGGCAACACACCAGGAAATGCGTTCTCTTGTTTGCGCACAGTGTCATGTTGAATATTATTTCAAAGGAAAAGAAGATAAGTATCTTACATTTCCGTGGGACGACGGAATCACTGCAGAGGATATGGAAAAATATTATGATGATGTTCAACATGTAGATTTTGTTCACGCACTTAGCAAAACTCCTGTACTGAAAGCACAACACCCTGATTGGGAAATGGCGCAATTCGGTATTCATGCAGAGCGTGGGGTTTCATGTGCGGATTGTCATATGCCATATAAAACTGAAGGCGGAGTTAAGTTCACAAATCATAAAATTCAAAGCCCTCTTAATAATATTTCAGGATCATGCCAGGTATGTCATCGTGAAAGTGAAGAAACACTAATAAAAAATGTCAATGACAGGCAGGACAAAATCAAACAACTTCTTGAAACTGCGGAATATTCGCTGGTCAAGGCACACATTGAAGCAAAGACTGCGTGGGACAACGGCGCCACTGAAGATCAGATGAAGGATGTATTACAATTAATAAGACACTCTCAGTGGAGATGGGATTATGTTGCTGCCAGTCACGGAGGAAGTTTTCATGCACCGCTTGAATCAGCAAGATTACTTGGTTCATCAATACAAAAGTCTGAGGAAGCCAGGGTGATGCTCGCAAGAATATTGACTAAGTTAGGCGTTAATCTTCCTTTGCAAATACCTGATATTTCTACTAAAGCAAATGCACAGAAATTTATTAATCTTGATATGCCGAAACTTAAAGAAAAGAAAAATCTTTTTATAAAAAATACTATCCCTGTTTGGGATAAAGAATCAGTCGAGCGGCAGAGCAGAATGAATAAATAATTATTGCAGCAGAGTAATAACAATTATTAATCCTTGCACACAATTGTGCAGGGATTTTTTTTTACTATCACTTTTGATTTTATAATCATATTCTTATATTATTTATGTCTTCATACTTATTTGAAACGATAAAAGATTTTTATTCTGCAGATCGAATTCATCTTGTTAAATTAAAATAATTGAACAAAGAGCCGGTCGTTAAGACATGGTTTTAATAAGTTGTAAAGGTGTTCAAGAATTTGAATAAAAAAATATTAAATCGCTCAAAATTCTATTTAACGATGAGTGAAATGTTGTTTAAATTCCTTAATAAGACTTCCCTAATTAATTAACCATAAACAAAAACGGAGTAAGTGCGATGAAAAAAAATTACATAAAAGTGTTCACGCTTTTGATGGTAGTTTTGTTCGGTACTAGTTCTTTTGCTCAGGTCACTATATTTAGTGATAATTTTGATTCTTATGTTGCTGGTCAAAGATTAGCATGCCAGAACCCGACAGAGTGGACCACCTGGAGTAATCAACCATGCAGTGCAACTGAAGATGCACTGGTGTCAACAAACTTTGCATTCAGTGGTGCTAATTCATTTCTAATAACCCAAAACATGGATTTTGTAAGGTTACATAACGGACAAAACGGTTACACTTCAGGTATATACAAACAGTCAATGAGAGTTTACATTCCTGCTGGTAAATCAGGATACTGGAACACACTTTCAGATTTTACATTTTCAACCGGCGGGTATTGGGTTTTTGAATGTTATTTCGATGTTGGTGGTGGCGGTCGATTTCTTACTGCAACTACTGTTAATTTTACTTGGACACCAGGAGCCTGGATGTTAGTTGAAATTATTTCAAATTTAGATACTGATCAGGGACAATTTTGGTTAAATGGTACGCTTATTCACACATGGCCATGGACCGCAGGAACAAGCACAGGCACCGGTACATTAAAACTTGATGCTGCTGATTTCTTTGGCGCTGCTGCAACTGATGAAATGTATGTTGATGATTATACAGTTACTGATATGCTGGTTCCTGTTGAACTGACCTCATTCACAGCCAATGCAAGTATGGGCGAAGTAACACTTAACTGGTCCACAGCAAGTGAAGTAAATAACCTAGGCTTTGAAGTACAGAGAAAAACCGTAACAGGTGAAACCACAAGCGAATTGACAATGGTTGGCTTCAAAGAAGGATATGGAACCACATCAGAAACACAGAACTATACTTACAGTGATGATGTAAGAAACATCAACGCAGATGCAGTAGTTTACAGATTGAAACAAATCGACTTCAACGGAAATTATGAATACAGCCCTGAAGTACTTGTAGAAAACTTAGTACCAATGGTTTATGGATTGGAACAGAACTATCCAAATCCATTTAACCCGAGCACAGTAATAAAATATAATTTACCAACAGAAAACTATGTAAGCCTGAAAGTGTATAACACATTAGGGCAGGAAGTAGCCACATTGGTAAATGAAGTAATGAATGCCGGAAGTCACGAAGTAACCTTCAGTGCAGAGAACCTAACCTCAGGCGTATATTATTATACATTGAGAGTAAGTCAGAATAACGGCAGTGAAAAAGTATTCACCAACAAAATGATGTTGATGAAATAACCGATCACACTCAGAGTTAAATATGAACCCCTGTTAACAACAGGGGTTTTTTATTTTTATGTCTAAACTATTTGTATTCGGCAAGTGTTGTGATGTCAATATTCGCATTTTCATTTTGTTATGTTAAACTTATATTAGTTCCGGAAAATTTAATAATTATTTATGTGGCATCATCTTTACGAGATTAATCTTTCCTTACTCATCACAGAGAACAATATTTTTTTAACCCCGGAAGTTAAAGCCATAGTAAAAAACAATTCATTCCTTAACTCAATCACTAACTAATTTTTTACAGGAGGTTCTTATGCTTCATAAACTCACAGTTATAATGATACTTTTTTCGGGAATAATTCTCGGTCAAACAGGCTGGACACAAATGACGTCATTGCCAAATGCTGCAAATATTAATTCCATTTCAGTCGTTGATCATAATGTTGTTTGGGTTGCAGGCGATAACAATACAGTTTACAAAACCGTTGACGGCGGTGTAACCTGGTTACAAAGAAACACAGGAATACCGGCTGGTAATTTATATGGCATCTCTGCAATTGACACAACTAATTGCTGGGTTGGAACAGTAGCCGGAAGTATTTACAGAACTTCTAACGGCGGACAGAGCTGGACATTACAAGTTGCTGTTGCAGGTAGTTTTATAAATGGAATCAAAATGTTTAATGCGAACTATGGTGTTTATACAGGCGACCCTACCGGTAGCGGTCAACCTTACCAAATGAGATTTACTACAAACGGCGGAACCAATTGGTACAACGCACAGAATTCACCAATTGCAGGAAATGAATATGGTGTTATAAATGCGTGGGATTGGATTGATACCACACACTTCTGGATTGGATCTGCTAATCTTGCAGCGAGTGCAGCAAATGCAAAAATTTTCAGAACATCAAACGGATATAGTGGAACATGGTCCTTTACAAATGTTGCAGGCACTGGCGGAAGTACCGGCTTATATTATCAGGCAATTGCTTTCACTGATGTTAACAACGGAATGGCTGGATCAAACGGGAATAATATTGTTCGCACAACAAACGGCGGTGCTAGCTGGACTGCTGTTACATTACCTCCTGGTGTCACGACTTTTGCAGCAATTAACATGCACGGAATGAAAGATGGTTCAAATACAATCCGTTTATCTTTAAATGAAACAACCGGCTATAGATTATTTAAAACAACCGATTACGGAACCACCTGGTTTGAAGAAGTAGTTCCTATAGCTGCTGCAACAAACGGACTTCAACATATGCAGTTCTTAAATGCAAATTATGGATTTGCCGGCGGTGGTGCTGGTATGTTTTTAAAATATGATACTGAAGTTCCTGTTGAACTGACCTCATTCACAGCGAATGCAAGTATGGGCGAAGTAACACTTAACTGGTCAACCGCAAGTGAAGTAAATAACCTTGGATTTGAAATACAGAGAAGAACAGTCACAGGTGAAACCACAAGTGAATGGACAATGGTTGGCTTCAAAGAAGGATATGGAACCACCTCAGAAACACAGAACTATACATACAGTGATGATGTAAGAAACATCAACGCAGATGCAGTAGTTTACAGATTGAAACAAATCGACTTCAATGGAAATTATGAATACAGTCCTGAAGTACTTGTGGAAAACTTAGTACCAATGGTTTATGGACTAGAGCAGAACTATCCTAACCCATTCAACCCGAGCACAGTAATAAAATATAATTTACCGTCAGAAAACTATGTAAACCTGAAAGTGTATAACACATTAGGACAGGAAGTAGCCACGCTGGTAAATGAAGTAATGAATGCCGGCAGTCACGAAGTAACCTTCAGTGCAGAGAATTTGACCTCAGGCGTATATTATTATACATTGAGAGTAAGTCAGAATAACGGCAGTGAAAAAGTATTCACCAACAAAATGATGTTGATGAAATAAACCGATCACACTCAGAGTTAAATATGAACCCCTGTTAACAGCAGGGGTTTTGTTTTGGTTGTCAAAGTTAAAACGGTTATGATTTAATAGTTGTTGAAATCATTGTTAATATTAACTAAGTTAATTTAAAGCTTTTATTTGCTGAAATAATTAAAGAGGCAGTATTATGAAAACGCATTACTTCTGGACATTTTCAATTTTTACAATTTTTCTTAGCCATTCAATTTTGTTCTCGCAGGTTACCGTTTTTTCAGATAATTTTGACTCGTATGTTGCTGGTCAAAGAGTTGCTTGTCAGAATCCAACTGAGTGGACAACATGGAGCAATACCCCCTGCAGTACAACAGAAGATGCTCTCATTTCAACTAATTATGCATTTAGTGGAGCAAACTCATTTTTAGTTACTCAGAACATGGATTTTATTCGGCTTCACAA
>JAEXTA010000168.1 GCA_023453665.1 Bacteroidota bacterium
CCTGTAATGAGCTATTATGAATATGTAACAGAAGATTTTCTGAGATTAACCGATGAAGAATGGAATGATGAGTATTTACAATCCGCGCTTCGTCCAAACTGGGTCAATCTTTATCTCGCTGATTCACTTGGAAATTCGAGAGGTTCAGGTCCTACTCTTATAACTAATATTGAACCTGGTGGATATGCTGTTATACCGGATGATCATATTTTAATATCAAATTATCCTAACCCGTTCAATCCAAGCACAATTATCGCTTTTACAATTCCTACAATGTTGACTAATTCACTTGTCCAGCTAAACGTTTATGATATTCAGGGACAATTAGTAAAAACATTAATATCAAATAATCTTGCTGCTGGAAATTATCTTACACGTTGGGAAGGGGATAATTCTGATGGTAGAAATGTTAGTAGCGGTATGTATATATATCAACTTACTGTCGGAGATAGAAAAGTTTCTGGCAAGATGATGTTATTAAAGTAAAGATGATTTTAATACTGGATTTTTTAAGGCGGTTCATTTGAACCGCCTTTTTTTTCTGCATTAGTTTTAAATAATTTTTATTTTGCGAAAAAAAATTGCGTTATGGCTAATCATAAAAACAACTTTAACATACAACTTAACTTAAATGTAAGGGGATTATATCAATCAGCTACGTTGGCAATAAATGAAAAATCTGCTAAGCTTAAGGAACAAGGTAAACAGGTTTATAAATTAGGATTAGGTCAATCGCCATTCCCGGTTCCGCGTCCCGTTATCGATGAATTAAAAGTAAACGCATTTCAAAAAGATTATCTGCCGGTCAAAGGACTTTTACAATTAAGGGAAGCGGTCGCAAACTATCACAGCAAACGACATGGTGTTGGATATTCTGCAGATGATGTTTTAATCGGACCCGGCTCAAAGGAATTAATGTTTCTGCTTCAGTATGTTTATTATGGTGATTTACTAATTCCGACTCCTAGCTGGGTTTCGTATGCACCGCAAGCAAAGATAATCGGAAGGAATGTTGACTGGCTTCAAACTAAAAAGGAAAATGAATGGCGGTTAACACCGGATGAACTTGACGCTCATTGTAAAGACGATCCAACAAAACCAAGAATAGTAATTTTAAACTACCCTTCAAATCCCGTTGGGGGCACATATTCGGTTGAAGAATTAAAAAGGATTGCACAGGTTGCCCGGAAATATAAACTCGTTCTTTTATCGGATGAGATTTACGGCGAACTGCATTATAAAGGTAAACATATTTCAATCAGCAGGTTTTATCCCGAAGGAACAATTATAAGCGGAGGTTTAAGTAAATGGTGCGGCGCAGGAGGGTGGAGACTTGGTACTTTTATATTTCCTGCTTCACTGCGATGGCTGCTTGATACTATGTCAGTAATGGCAAGCGAAACTTTTACAGCTACAAGTGCGCCTATACAATATGCTGCTGTAAGAGCTTTCCAGGGAGGTGATACGATTGAAAAATATTTATGGAATGTAAGAGGACTACTTGAAAAACTTGGTAATCATTGTGCCAAAAAATTAAGAATACAAAATATTTTTGTACCCAAACCAGCAGGCGGATTTTATCTGTTTCCTGATTTTTCCAATCACTCAGATAATTTCAAAAAGATAGGCATTACATCAAGTATTATTTTATGCGACAGACTGCTTGATGAAACCGGTGTAGCCTCACTGCCGGGTGCAAGTTTCGGGCGACCAAAAGAAGAATTAACTGCCAGGCTTTCTTTTGTTGATTTTGACGGAGCCAGAGCACTCGCTGCTGTTGAGCATATAAAATCAGGAGATGAAATTGACGAAGAGTTTCTCGAGACCTATTGCGCTCCGACAGTCAAAGCAATTAACTTAATTACCGAGTGGGTAAAACAATAGTACAAGTATTATATTTGGACATCAGAATTAATTCACAATAAAAAACGTGCAGTGGAAAAATATTTAATAGTTTCTCTGGGTGCGGCAATTGGCGGGTCATTTCGTTATTGGTTATCGAATCAGGTTTATAAAATTCTTCCTTCGACATTTCCATATGGAACATTAACAGTTAATATATTAGGCAGTTTTCTGCTGGGGTTTATAATTTTTTATTTTGATGAGAAAGGAATTATCAGCCCTTCATTAAAATTATTTTTAACAATTGGTTTCTGCGGCGGGTTTACTACCTTCTCAACATTTTCTCTTGAAACTATTAATCTTCTAAGAGATTCAGAAATTCTACTGGCTTCATATAATATAATTTTAAGTGTCGTGTTATGTTTACTCGGAATTTATCTGGCTTATTTATTAGCTAAAATATTGTGAGGCGATCATGCAAATAAAAGGTGAAGCAAAATTGTTAAGAATATTTATCGGTGAAAGCGATAAACACAAAAATTTTCCTCTGTATGAAAAAATAGTACTGGAAGCACGCAAATCCCAACTGGCAGGTGCTACGGTATTAAAAGGCATAATGGGCTTTGGAGGAAACAGTCGAATTCACACAGCTAAAATTCTTAGGCTCAGCGAAGATCTTCCTATTGTCATTGAAATAGTTGATGAAGTATCCAAGATAGAAACTTTTCTTCCACAACTTGATTTATTGTTGGAAGAATCGGGCTGTGGGGGATTGATCACAATAGAGAAAGCAGAAATAATAAAATATAAAACGGGAAACTTTTCTGAATAATTTATAATTTGCATTAGCATTTAATTTCACTATTTACAGAAATGGCGGGTTGGGGCTCAAAATGAAAATATTTCTACTGCTAATAGTAACAATTCTTACCAATCAGTTTTTATCCTCTCAAAGCAAATTCAATTTATTTAAAATGGACATTCCGTACAACATATTGAATAATAAAGAATACTATAATCAAATGAGTGTCGCATTTGATTACTATGCAAATTTAGATCCTTCTTTGATTGCTTACTATCTGAACTATTTGAATGATCGTTATTCAAATTCAATAACGAATCCTGATTCCAATGGCTATAACCTGCTACAAACAAAAACAAGGCAATTTATTAATAAACGGAACAATTGGATACAAAATGAACTAGATGATGCTTGGGAAGAAATTCCGACCGTCACACTCGCATTTAAAGTGAGATCTTATCTCGATTTTAATGATCTTAATGAAATTCAGTTTAAAGAGATAGAAAATCAGAAGGATTCTCTGGATAAGAACTTTATTAATTATTGCATTTTAAAATACTTTTCTTCTGACCCGTCAATAAAATATAATAAAGATATTCTGTTCAGCACGATGATTCCAGGTGAAGTAGGAAAAATTCATGAAAAATTATTAGAGAATTTTTATGACATCGATAATTTGTCCCGGTCAGAAAGATATGAAATCGCTGATTCTATTCATTCATACTTTTTGTTATTCGATAAAAGTTACGGAAGCGAACTTTATCCTAAAATTAATATCAGAGCTTACGAATACCTGAATAAATTATTTGAAAAAGAATTCCGGCAGTCATCATCTATTGGGATAATCCAGGGGAAATCGGATTTTAAGCAAACAACAAAGTATTCATTTGATTTTTTTGAACAGCTCACCGACAGAGAATCAATTGGTTTCAGAGGCGATTTTGAAAACCATTTTGCATATTCAAGATATTTAGGCATTATGGTTAAACTTCAATTAAGAGAATTGATAAGACCATATTCATATATCAGCATTGGATTCTGTAAGTTTCTGGACAATGAGGTGGTCAGTGCAACATCTTCTATTCCTGAGAATGCTTCTCAGTACTATGTTATTCGACCTGATACCGGGTTCTACGGGTATAGAGTTGATTCGTATTATGAATTTAAGAAATTATCCCACCCTACAATCAGTACATATTCATTTCAAATTAACATACCTGTATTTTATGCATTTAGAAAGCTTTATCTGGAAGTTGGGCTTGATTACTCATATTTCAATAGTAAATTTAAATATTCTTTGTCAAGACGGGATGAGTTTTATGTACCGAATATTCTCGATCCGTCCTACCTCGTAAACTATACCAAATATTATGAAT
>JAEXTA010000179.1 GCA_023453665.1 Bacteroidota bacterium
ACGTCTCTGCTGAACAGACATGTCATAATTAATTGGTTGTACAATGGCGTGCTTATTAAATCACCCTGCAGCAATGAAGTTGATAAGAAAATTGCTTTAAAAGCATAGTACAAAAGTTTGCTAATAATAATACTAAGGAAGGCTGTGAAAAATGAATTCTTAATTATTTTCTCAAGCCCCCAGAAAAGATAGACATTAAGCATAAGTTCGCCGCCAATAAGCAGTGATTTTATAAGTGATGGGTGTGATGAAATCAAATATGAAAATACTGGCAGTGTAAAGGCAATGAACAACACATTCTTTTTACCAGTATGGATCAATATCAGGATCATCATTAATCGCATTGGTTCAAGGAGATATAACGGAAAATTTAATAGGTGAGATATTGTTGGAGTTAAATAAATAAACGTAAGCGCCGAAATATCAAATAGCACTGTTTTAATTCTGCTTCCGCTTAATTGTAGACTAAATACGTTCTCCATGTTCAGATTCCGTTTAAGGTTGTACATCAATTTATGTTTACAATATAATAATTTTTTTCGGCTGTCTCATAATTAGTTCAAGAATGTTATGTACTTCAGAAGGTGAAACAATATTTTTGTTCACAATTTTTTTACTCAATTGTTGTACTTAAATTTGAACAAGATAAAAAAGGAAGCAGTTTGCCGGATTTAATTTCTATACTAATTTTGTTTTCTGTAGGTGCCGTATCCGGATTTATAAATGTAATAGCAGGCGGCGGTTCATCATTAACATTACCAGTCCTGATTTTTCTTGGTCTTGATTCATCAATGGCTAACGGAACTAACAGGGTTGGAGTTTTATTCCAGAATATCTCTGCCGTATATGCATTTAAACAGGAGAACTTTCATCAGTTTTCAACGAGTTTGAAACTGGGATTATTGACTTTACCGGGAGCGGTTGCAGGTGCTATAATTGCAACTACAATTGGAGATGAATTATTTCAAAAAATTCTTGGGGCAATTATAATCGGCATAATTATTACAATGGTTATCCCGAGGAAAAGAATCGACTACAACGATCATAATAACACAACCATAAGTATTACTGCTTACCTGTCAATGTTTTTCATCGGATTTTACGGCGGGTTCATACAGGTCGGTATCGGTTTTCTTTTGATGGCTGCACTTCACTCACTTTTAAAACTCAGATTGATTTACGTTAATATGCATAAAGTATTCATTGTATTGATAAATACAATTCCTGCTTTACTTGTATTTGTATTAACAAACAATGTCAACTGGGGTCTGGGTTTAAGCCTTGCAGCTGGTAATGCTTTTGGAGGTTGGTGGTCTGCAAAAATATCTGTAAAAAAGGGTGAGGGATTCATAAAAATTGTTTTGATGATAGCAATGTTTATAATGGCTCTTAAACTTTTCGAAGTGTTCTGATAAAATTAATCAGGAGACTCTAATTCTTCCTTCAAAAACTTTCCGGTTAAACTTTTTTTATTTTTTACTATCAGCTCAGGTGTACCCTCAGCAATAATTTTTCCACCGTTATCACCTCCGCCGGGACCAAGATCAATAACCCAGTCGGCTGTTTTTATAACATCAAGATTATGTTCAATGACAACTACAGTATTTCCTTTATCAACAAGTTTATTTAAAACTTTTAATAAAATATTCACATCTTCAAAATGTAAACCGGTTGTGGGTTCATCCAGAATATAAAGAGTTTTTCCTGTACTGACTTTACTTAGTTCGGTCGCCAGTTTTACTCTTTGCGCTTCACCGCCGGATAGAGTTGTTGCCTGTTGACCAAGTTTTATGTAACCAAGACCTACATCATTAATAGCTTTTATTTTTCTTTTTATTCTAGGAAGATCATCAAAAAACTCAAGTGCTTCCGAGACCCGCATTTCAAGCACATCAGAAATTGATTTCGTTTTGAATAAAACTTCAAGTGTTTCCTGGTTGTATCTTTTTCCATGACATACATCACAAAGCACATATACGTCGGGAAGAAAATTCATTTCAATTTTTTTTAATCCGTCACCGCCGCATTCTTCACACCTTCCGCCTGAAACATTAAAACTAAATCTGCCTGTTGCGTAACCTCTCATTTTTGATTCCGGCATTTGTGCATAGAGATCCCTGATGTAGGTAAACAAACCTGTATAAGTTGCCGGATTTGATCTTGGAGTTCTTCCTATAGGAGACTGATCTATCTCAATAACTTTATCAATGTTTTCTAATCCTTTTATCTCTGTATATGGTAATGGTACTGATTTAGATTTGTAAAATTTATTCATCAATATTTTTACAAGGGTTTCATTAATCAGTGAGGATTTGCCTGAGCCGCTGACGCCTGTCACTAATGTTAGAGTTCCAAGCGGTATCTTTAAGTTAACATTGCGAAGATTATTTCCTGACGCACCAATTAATTCAATTGATTGACCATTCCCTTCTCTTCTTTTTTCAGGAATATTGATTTTACCTTTATGTTTAAGGTACGTCAGTGTTATTGAATCAAACCCGTTTTCAGAATTAAGCAGCCTTTTAGTCTCGCCTTCAAGACAGACTTTGCCTCCGTTCTCACCAGCTCCGGGACCAAGATCAACAATATAATCAGAACTTTCAATTGTCTCCCTGTCATGCTCAACAACAATTACTGTGTTGCCGAGATCTCTTAAATTTTTTAATGAGTTCAATAATTTAACATTATCACTCTGGTGTAAACCTATACTCGGTTCATCAAGTACATAAAGAACGCCTGCAAGCTGAGTACCTATTTGTGTTGCGAGACGAATTCTCTGAGACTCACCTCCCGATAAAGTACGGGCTGATCTGTTCAATGTTAGATAGTCGAGCCCGACATTGAGTAAAAAATTAAGTCGTTCAGTGATTTCTTTTAAGATTGGTTTTGCAATTATTGAATCACGTTTTGATAATTTCGCTGAATCAAAAAACTGAAATGCTTTTGTAATTGATAAAGAAGTAACCTCAGTAATATTAAGATCATTGAACTTAACAGCTAAAGATTCTTTTTTTAATCTTCCTCCGTTACAGCTTTTGCAAGGTATTGTATTCATATACGCTTCAACCCATTCACGCACATGATTGGATGAAGTTGTATTGTAATAATTCTTCAGGTAATTGAACAAACCGGAAAACCTGTGCATATAAGTAACAGGCTTCCTGTTACCATATGTATATGAAAATGCAATTTTATCTTTTGTACCGTTAATCAGAACATCTCTTTGTTCCTCATTAAAATCTTTCAGTTTAGTATCAAATGTAAATCCATATTTTTCAGCGACAGCTCTAAGTTGATTAAAGAACCAGATTGATCTTGGTTTGCCAAGTGCAGCTAATCCTTCTTCATTGATTGATTTGTTCCAATCAGGAATAATTAATCGAATATCAAGTTCTTTATTTTCGCCAAGTCCTTCACAATCAGGGCATGAGCCGTAAGGTGAATTAAATGAAAATGAGTTTGGTGCTAATTCGTTATAACTTATTCCGCAGTCAAGACAGGCAAGATGTCTGCTGTAAATATGATCTGTTTTACTATCATTGATTATTAACATTCCGTTTGCATAGTTTAATGCAACTTCAACTGATTCAGTCAATCTTGAGCGGTTTTTTTCTGATACTGTTATCCGGTCAACTGATATTTCTATGTTATGAACCTTGTACCTGTCTACCTGGAAATTTTTTGTTATTTCATGAAATTCATCATCAACACGAACTCTTAAAAATCCATCAGACAGAATCTCATCAAACAGTTCTCGGTAATGTCCTTTTCTTCCGCGAACAACCGGTGCAAGTATATTAATTTTTTGCCCATCTGATGTTGTCAGAATAGTATCAATAATCTGAGCAGTGGTCTGACGTGTTACAGGCTTTCCGCAGTTATAACAATACGGTATACCAAGTCGTGCAAACAACAATCTGAGGTAGTCATAAATTTCTGTTACCGTACCGACTGTTGAACGGGGATTGCCTGCTGTAAATTTCTGTTCAATTGAAATTGCGGGACTAAGTCCTTCAATCAGATCAACATCCGGTTTTTCTAGCATATCAAGAAATTGCCGGGCATAAGCTGATAGTGATTCAATGTATCTTCGCTGCCCTTCTGCATAAATTGTGTCGAAGGCAAGCGATGATTTACCGGAACCTGATAAACCGGTTATAACGGTCAGAGAGTCGCGCGGAATTTCTACATTAATATTTTTAAGATTGTGCTCGCGAGCACCTTTAATGATAATGGTTTCTTTTTCCAAAGCTCACATCAAAATTGAAAAATTAAATAGTTATATTAGTTATAGAGTGTATGATAATCAATTAAATTTAACATACACTCATTCACTATTTTGTTCAGTTTAATATTGATGAAACCTATTTACGAATATCGTTCAGTCTCCATCCACACTAAAAGTGAATTAAAAGAAAAAAAATCAGTTTTTATCGGATTGATTTTCCCTGTAAAAGACGAAACTGAAATTGAAAATCTTCTTCAACAAATCCGCAGAGAATATCCTGATGCCAATCACCATTGTTACGCTTATAAACTATTAAACGGAAAAATTAAATTTGCTGATGACGGTGAACCCCACAGAACTGCGGGACTTCGTATTTTCAACGCCATAGAATACAATGATCTTAACAATGTACTTTTGGTTGTAGTCAGATATTTCGGTGGGACGAAACTTGGAGTTGGACCTTTAGGTAAAGCATATTATGATGCGGCATCATCCGCAATTACCAAAGAGTCGATAAAAGTTTTTAAACTTTATAGAAGAATAAAACTTGTATTCGATTTTTCACTGGAGACACTGATTAAAAAATTTTATAAGTCTAACAAAATTATTTTGATACAATCATTTTACATTACTGATGTTGAATATGAATGTTTGATACCTGTAAATGATGAAGAACAAATAATTGATCGATTGAAAGAATTGACAAATGGAAAGATAAAAATGAACCTGTATGAAGAATTGTTATACCACGCAGATAATTAATTGAAAAAATTCTATACTTGCTTTTAACTTCTAATCTGTTGTAATTTGCCATTAACAATTATTATTAGTGGGGATAGAATGGCTGATACACAAATAAACAGCAATGCTTTTAAATTAGCTGATCTTACTTTCAAACTTCTGGCTAATTGCCAGGAAAAAGAAGTCCGTTTATCAGAGCAATATGGACTAACTCAGGCAGAATTTCGTTGTTTAAGACTTTTTGGAACTGAAGAAACATTAAACAACAAACAAATTGCAGAGAGAATGAAATTAAGTCCGAGTCGTCTTACAAGAATAATTGACGGACTTGTGATCAAGGGTTATGTACTCCGCGAAATCGAACCAACAGACCGACGTAATATGCGTGTCTCTCTTTCAAAACAAGGTGTTTTAATTGTTCAGCAATTAAACTCTGCTTATATCAATATCCATAAAGAAATTCTTGAGGATATTGAAGAACCTCAACACAAACCACTTATTACTGCAATGACTCATCTGCTTTCAGCACTTGAAAAGTGGATTGAAAAAACATGAAAGCAATAATTTGATATTGGCAACTATTGTGATTAAGATTAGTTGCAGTTATCAAATTTAAGAACCTATTTCCAAGACTTGAGAATAAAAATAATTACTTGTTGATATTTTCAAGTTTTGGAATATTTACAAATCGGCATAAGAATTGGCTTCAGCATTCAAAGCAGGAAATAAAAATTTCCGACAGACATAAATAATTATTGAATGGTGTTGCTGATGAATTCAACAAAATATTTTTTACTACTCCTTCCATTTGCCGTCATTTTATTCCTGGTAGCCGGATGTAAAAAAGATGACCCCGTGGAACCCATAACCCCGCCTGTAAACGAACCAAATGTAAGCTCCTGTGAAGGATGTCATATTAACTACGAAGTTTTAAAAACTGTTCACTCCCCCGATACTGTTGTTGCCGGTGGAGGTTGCGGCGGTGAAACACCACATATTGAACCGTACGACAGAGTATTTATGGGTGGTACCGGATATGAGAGTTTTAAAAATGGTGCACATGGAAATTTGGGTTGTACTACATGTCACAACGGAGTGGATTCAACCTCAAATAAAATTCTTGCACACTCAGGTAATTTCATTAAACATCCCTCTACAAAAGCTGCTGAAAAATGCGGAAGTTGTCATGCTGATATTGTTAACCGGGCTGCAAATAGTCTGCATGAACAGGGCTGGGGACAAAAAAATATGGTGGTAAGCAGATCAGGTTTGAGTTCATTCAGTGAGCTTTCCGAAGAAATGAAAAAAGGCTATAATGAAAACTGCGGAAAATGTCATGCAACCTGCGGTGATTGCCACATAAACAGACCTGCGGCCGGCGGAGGAGGTTTATATAATGGACACAACTTCCTTAAACGACCTAACATGGTTGATCACTGCACCACCTGTCACACTTCAAGAGGCGGACATGCTTTCTTTGGTTTGGGCACAGGAACTGTTCCGGATGTACACAGAACAAAAGCAGGTTTAAGTTGTACGAGTTGCCATAGTAAAAACGAATTGCATGGTAACAGCACCATGACAGATCAAAGATATAAATACACCGAACTTCCAAAGTGTACCACCTGTCATCCGTTTGTGGCAAATTCCAATACATATCATTCAACTCATATAAATACTTTTAGTTGTAATACATGTCATTCGCAGACTTATAACAATTGCGGAAGCTGTCATATAGGTGGTGAAGGCGCAAGAATTCATGCCTACCAGGGATTTAAAATCGGAATGAACCCGATACCGCAAACACGTAATTATGAATTTGCATTGCTCAGAAGATCTCTTTCTGCACCAGATAGCTGGCAAAATTATGGAACACCTTTGCTGACAAATTTTGATTCGCATCCGACATATAAATACACAACACCGCACAACATTATTAAGTGGACTGACCAAACTAAAGTTGATGCAGGTAAACCCTGTTATGATGCTTGTCATATTATCAATGAAAATGGAACCTTCAGGAACAAAGAACTTTATTTATTTGAATCTGATTTGCTGCCATGGGAAGTAAATGCAACCAGAAGCATTACGGTTGACGGAAAACTTCCAGCAAGCTGGGGACTTAACTAGAAAATAATCCATACACATAAAGGAGAACGAAAAATGATTAAACTAAGATTTCTGTATTTGTTACTTATACCGGTTATAATGTTTGTTGCTGGCTGCAGCAAAGATGAAGATCCACCGGTAACTCCACCAGTTACCCCAACTGCCGAATCACAATTATTAATTGAACATCTTGAAGGCACTGGCGGTGATTTCATTAACTCAAACAACTGCCCGGCAATGATGACAGCTGAAGCACTTTACACTGATATGCAGGCTGGAACTGATATCGCAATAATCGACGTTAGAAGTGCGACCGACTACGCTGCCGGTCATATTACAAATTCAGTAAATGTGACTATTGCAAATATTTTAAACTACTATCGCACCAATAACCTACAAAATAAAGTAAAAGTTGTTGTTACCTGTTACACCGGTCAATCTGCAGCATTTGCTGTTGCAGTGCTTAGACTTGCCGGATATACAAACGTTTTCGATTTGAAATGGGGAATGTGCAGTTGGGCTTATCCTGACAGATGGAACAATGCAAAGACTGAAGGTTCAACTAATCCTATTACAAAACAGATGACAGCAAATTCTAAGAATGCTGCCGGTAATCTTCCTACACTAAGCACTGGTAAAACAACTGGTGCTGAGATTCTTGCAACAAGATTAGACACAGTGTTGGCACAGGGATATGGTGTGGCAAGTATTAGCCGTACTACACTCTATTCAAATCTTTCAAATTATTATATAATTAATTACTGGCCTGTTGCGGAATACGATCAGGGTCATATTGAAGGAGCAATTCAATACACTCCAAAATCTGATCTTAAACTTGCTGCTTTCTTAAAGACTTTACCTACGAACAAAACAATTGTTGTTTATTGTTACACAGGTCAAACCTCATCTCATATTGTAGTATTTTTAAGAGCTTTAGGTTATGACGCTAAATCACTTTCATTCGGTGCAAATAATTTGTTCTATGATACAATGCCCGGATCAAAATGGAATGATTCAGAATGTAAAAACTATCCCGTTGTTCAATAATTACCCACTGTAATCAGAACAAAAAAGTCCCGGTATATTGCCGGGACTTTTTATTTTTAAATCCGGTTATATTATTTACTTCTCTTATTGTCATTAAGATATTTTTTTGTCCATTCAAGATCTGAAAGGAGTTCATTAAGGTTATGAAAACACTGCTGGTTCAGTTCAAAGTAAGTCTGATTAAAATGATTTTTTGTTTCCGAATCAGCAGAAGCAATAATTTCTTTTATCTGTTCAACTACTTTCGCCATAGAAGTTGAATAATCTTTTTTGATCGTATCAAGATTTGTGATATCTGAATTACCGGTTCCGTTTTTAATTACTCTCAACAAGCCCTTTATATATTTTGCATTAAACGACAAATCATCGAGTTCTTTTTCTTTATTATTGGTAACCGATTCCTCAAAGATCATCAGCAAACCTTTTTTATCCTTCAACTTGTAATCTGAAAATTCGTCAACTGCCCTCAAGAGCTCATTTGAAATGTTCACATATTCAGTTGCCATAATTTTTCCTGACTTATTGAATAAATATTAGATTTTAATACCGATTCCAACCCCATCACCAACAGGTAAAATAGTTGTATGCAAATTAGCCGTTGAAGTAAACAGTGAATTAAATTCACGGATTATCCTGGTCGAGTTTTTATATTTAAGAGGAACACTTTTAGAAGCGGCGTATCCATGCCATAATAAATTATCAACAAACAGAACACCGCCTTTTTTCAACAGGATCATTGAATAGTCAAACAGACGTTTGTAATCTTCCTTATCAGCATCAAGAAAAATAAGATCAAACTTTTTATCGAACCTTGGCATTATATTCAGCGCATCGCCTTCGAGTAAAATTATTTTATCCTGCTGCTCTGATTTATCAAAATATTCTGCAGCAAGTTTTATGTTGTCTTCACTTTTTTCAATAGTAAATACTTTGCTTTTCTTTTTCAGGTTTCTGGCAATTCTTATTGTTGAATAACCAATTGCTGTACCTATCTCCAGGACACGTTTTGGCGAAATCAACTTTACATATTGCTCTAATAGTTCTGCTGACGGCTTTGATAAGATTGGAATATTTTTTTCAAGAGCGAATACTTCCATTTCTGAAAGCAACTTATCGCTTTGTTTAATGAACTGATTTAAATATTGTTCCTGAGCTAAATAGAGTATTTTAGACATAGCTGCTCAATTGGTAAAATTTTGTATCTCAATTAACAAAATTTTTTAGAGAAGTGGTAGCGGACGCGAATTATGGTGAAATCCTAATTTTACATTTGGATTCAAAATAATTTATGTCATTCTGTCCGCCGCGGCGGATTATTTCAGAATCTCTTTAGTTTATTAGATCCCGAAACGAGTTCGGGATGACGAAGCGTGAAATTAGGTCACCACTCAAATTATGCGTCCACTTTTTGCCCATAAAAATTATTTGAGCAAAATCATCTTCTTTGCATACTCACGCCCGCCCATACGCAGAATGTAATAGTAAACACCGCTTGCAGCCTGAACATTAAATTCATTTGTACCGTTCCACAAAAACGTATTTTCACCTTCATTAGTAATAGTGCTTAAAACTTTTACCTTCTGACCAATAGCATCAATGATTATTAGTTCAGCCTTTTCATTTGCTCTTGCAATAAAATTAATTCTTGTAGAGCTGTTAAATGGATTGGGATAATTCTGACTTAATATATCGTAACTTACCGGGACAACAGGATCATAATTCAAAGAAACATTCAACGAACCATATTTGAATTTATATTCATTCTGTTCGGGCTCACGAAATTGATTTCCTGAGCTGTCGTTATAGGTGAAATAAAATTTTATGTCCTGTCCCTGACCATAAAGGAAAACTGAATAAGAGTACTTTAAATTTCCATCGTAATTCATTTCGTAATTTGAAAACGATGTGTCACCCGCTGCCAGATGAATTCTTACAGTTGAAGGATTTATTCCATCTCTTTCTAAAAATATTTTGTTTAACTGGTAATCATTTAACGCTCTCTGAAGATTCGGAAATGAAATCGCTTTAACTGCCGAAACTAATCCATATCCTCTCCGGTCATCAGGATTCAAAAGATTGTCACCTGATTCAATTAAAATATTTCTTACCTGAACATTACTTAAATGCGGATATGTTGATAGAAGCAGTGAAGCTAAACCTGCTAAAATCGGTGTTGCCGCAGATGTACCGCTGTTAAATCCATAAGAATCGTCTGTATTTGCGGACGCACCAAGAACTGAAACACCCATAGCAACGACTTCAGGTTTTACTCTGCCGTCATACGAAGGACCGTAACCGCTGAATCCCGCAACCTGGTTATTACTGTTTACTGCACCGACACCTATCGTATTAAATCCGTCTGATGGAGCCGTGATATAGTGCCAGACATTATCACCTTCATTACCTGCGGCAGAAATTGTAATCACTCCCCTTTCAAATGCAAGTTCTGCGGCTTTGGTTACAATTGTTGTTCTGCCATTCATATCAGAATACCTGTAATCATCTCCTGAGGTAAAACCATCTGCATAACCGAGAGAACTGCTTGTAATATCTACTCCTCGGGCTTCCATCCATATCAAAGCGGCAGCGTAATTATCTTCTTCAACATGAAGTTCACTTCTAATGTCTTCAGTTTTTGCAAGAAGAAAAGATGAACCGTACGCCGCTCCGATCAATGAGTTTTCTTTATAGCCGCCGATGATTGAAAAAGTGTACGTGCCGTGATTATGCTGGTGAATGTGATCTTCACTTTCGTTAGCTGTTATCGTATCATTAAAAATAAAATCGTATTCATCTATGACATTCCTGTTTCTTAACGATTCGTGGCGCATCCAGTCAAAGCCCGAATCCAGCATACCGACAATCACTCCGCTTCCTGTAATTCCTTTTGAATGTACTTTGGGAATTTGCGATAACTGAAGTTGTGTGAATGAAGAACCATAGACAGTCGTATCAATCGAATTCTTAAACATCTGCTGCATTGACGATACAAAGTTATCATCACGTTTTAATTTTTTAACAGGCTCTATCTTATCAACAAAATTTAAGTTCTTTATTTCTTCTAATTTCCGGTCATCAATATATACTGACACAGCATTAAACCAGGACAGGTTGTTTATGATTTTAATTCCTCTTGATTCAAGTTCATTTATGTATTGCTGAAGAACAGGCAAATCTTCATAGCGGATTATGTCTTCACCTAAAATTTTTTTTCTTCGTTCAATACTTTTTTCTGAAAGATTGCTCAATGCAATTTCATATTCCCTGTCGGATTTATTTAGTGAAGTGTTTGGTGTAATTCCTTTGTCTTTGAAATAGACTAAGTATTTCTGTTGTGCAAAACCGCATACAGTTATAACTAAAAACAACAGGAGTAATTTCAGTTTCATTTTGTCTTATAAATATTAAAAAATGTTTTGACTAATTAAGATAAAATCAGATCATCAAATCAAGGACAAAGATTATACCGGCTAATGTATAATATTGAATAACCTGCTGAACCGGATTGAATTAAAGAATCCGGAGATACCGCCTTCATTTTGAGGATCCCACGACCAGTATATCATTAATGCTTCACCAATCATATTATCAGCAGGCACAAAACCCCAGTAGCGGCTGTCCATGCTGTCATCACGGTTATCGCCGAGTACAAAGTAATAATCTTTTTTTACTGTGTAATTACGTGTCGGTGTGCCATTCACGTTTATTACGCTTCCTTCAACACTAACAACTTTTTTTCCGTAGTCATGATTAATAACATTCTGCCACTCTACGATGTTCCTTGCATTAAGTTTTATTTCCATTCCTTTGTAAGGAACAATGATTGGTCCGTAATTATCCCTGTTCCAGTATTGGTTTGATGGGAATATCCTGTCCTCACGATATCCTTTTCTTTTTATTTCCTTCTCTGATCTTATAGCGGATTCAGGCATCGGAATAAAATTATTATTTACAACAATATTTTTATCATCAATCCGGATAGTGTCACCAGGAAGTCCGATTAGTCTTTTTATAAAATAAATATCGTTTCCTCTTCTATCTGAACTTACAGGATGTTCAAATACAACCACTTCGTTTCGTTCAGGCGAAAACAGATTTAACAATCTGACTGAAGGAATTTTTATAGGTGTAAGCGGAATGTTTGAAGGTGTGCTTAATGCAAATGCAGTTTTATTTACAATGATAAAATCACCCGGCAGAAGTGTATTCTCCATTGATCCGGTTGGAATTTTATAAGCTTCAATAAAAAATGATTTTATGATTATCGCAACTATGAATGTGAAAAAAATAATTTTCAGATAGTGAATTACAGATAATTTTTCCTGCTTGTTACTCTCTTCCCCTTTATCTTCACTATTGATGTAAATATTATTTTCAGTAATGGACAAGATTACACCGCTTTATTCATCGATCTGAAGCACTGCAAGGAAAGCTTCCTGAGGTATTTCAACATTGCCGACCTGCTTCATGCGCTTCTTTCCTTCTTTCTGTTTTTCAAGAAGTTTTCTTTTACGTGAGATGTCGCCGCCGTAACATTTTGCAAGTACATTTTTTCTTAATGCTTTAACAACCGATTTTGAAATCACCTTTGTTCCTATTGCAGCCTGTATCGATATCTCAAACATTTGACGCGGGATAAGGTCTTTTAGTTTGTTGCAGACTTTTCTTCCCCAGTCATAAGATTTACTCCTGTGAACAATCATTGATAATGAATCAACAGGTTCGCCATTTAGAAGTATATCAAGTTTTGTAAGATCGGATTCACGGTAGTCGGAGTATTCATAATCAAAAGAAGCATAACCGCGTGTTGTTGATTTCAGCTTATCATAAAAATCAAAAATTATTTCTGCCAACGGAAAATCAAACTGAAGATCAGCTCTTGTAGGATCGATGTATGTCGTGTTCTTGTACGTTCCTCGTTTATCCATTGCGAGCTTCATTATATTACCCACGTATTCACTCGGACAAACTATCTGTGCTTTCACATAAGGTTCTTCAACGTGATCGATATCACCGATCTGCGGCATCTCTGCTGGATTATCTACGATTAATTTTTCACCCTGCTTGTTATAAACTATGTACTCAACGTTTGGCAGAGTTGTAATGATGGATTGATTAAACTCCCTGAACAATCTTTCCTGGACAATTTCCATATGAAGCAGTCCAAGAAATCCGCAACGGAAACCAAAACCAAGTGCGGCAGAAGTTTCCGGCTGATAAACAAGCGCTGAATCATTCAAACGATATTTTTCAAGTGAGTCGCGAAGATCTTCAAACTCTTCTGAGTTGGTTGGATAAAGTCCGCTGTAAACCATCGGCTTAACTTCTTTGTAACCGGGCAATGGCTCTTTAGCACCGTTACGTGAATGAGTTACAGTATCACCGACTTTTGTATCACGTACATCTTTTATTCCCGAAATAAGGTAGCCTACATTACCGGCGGATAGTTCATCGGTTTTTATTTTCTTTAAACCGAGAACACCGATTTCTTCAGCTTCAATTTCTTTATCAACAACAAAGAATTTTATTTTGTCACTTGTTTTTAAAGTTCCGTTAAAAACTCTTATGTAGGCAATCGCTCCCCTGTAAGCATCAAACACGGAATCAAAAATAAGCGCCTGCAGCGGCGTACCAGGTTCACCTTTTGGTGCGGGAATTTTTTCAACAATTTTTTCGAGCAAAGCATCAATACCAATTTTAGCTTTTGCGCTTACTAAAATTATATCGTCGGGATTGCAGCCGATAAGATCAACAATCTGTCCTTTTACTTTTTCAATTTCAGCGCTCGGCAGATCGATTTTATTTATGACAGGAATTATCTCCAGCCCCGCATCAATAGCGAGATAAAGATTACTGATCGTCTGTGCTTCAACTCCCTGCGCGGCATCAACAACCAGAATTGCGCCTTCACACGCAGCGAGTGAACGTGAGACTTCATAACTGAAATCAACGTGACCGGGAGTATCGATAAGATTTAATATGTAATCCGATTTACTTTTGGATTTGTACTTCATCTGGATCGCATGGGATTTTATAGTTATCCCGCGCTCTCTTTCAAGATCAAGATCATCAAGAACCTGGGCTTTGGCTTCACGCTGGGTAATGGTTGCGGTAGCCTCAAGGAGACAGTCGGCAATGGTTGACTTACCGTGATCAATATGTGCGATTATGCAAAAATTTCTAATGTTATTCATCAACAATTCATAAAATGGTGTGCAAATATAGTGATGAATTGGGTTTGTTAAAAGGAGGGGAAAAGGGAATGAATGAGTGAATGAATGAATGAATGAATGATTGATTGATTGATTGAATGAATGATTAGTTGAACGGTTGAATGAATGTGAGGTTGAAAACTGGTACTTGATGCTGGATGCCGGATACTTGATGCTGGATGCCGGATACTGGTTACCCGATAGCGGATAACTTGAAATCAAAAATCGTTAATCTTAAATCTCTGATGGTTCACGTTTAGTACATTCCCGTTGCCGTTTAATACATTTCGATTGCAATTGAGTACATTTCCGTTGCCGTTTAGTACATTTCAATTGTAGTTTAATATATTCCCGTTGCCGTTTAATACATTTCGATTGCAATTGAGTACATTTCCGTTGTCGTTTAGTACATTTCCATTGCAGTTTAATACATTTCAATTGCCGTTTAATACATTTCGATTGCAATTCAGTACATATCCGTTGCCGTTTAGTACATACCAAAAGAAGTTTTATTTGTTTTTGTTGAATAAATGAGGGGGGAGGAGATGGGAGATTCAAAGATTGAAAGATTGAAAGATTAAAAGATGAAAAAAATTTAAAGAGGGAAAGTTTGAATAGTAGATGATTGTATGAGGTTTTATTGCTGATTGTCCGATACCGCGCTTACCAATTTGCCAATTGTCTATTTATCCGCCGCAGGCGTATCGCCTATTTACCCGGCTCCGAAGGGTTGCCTACTGCCTATTGCCTATTTACCCGGCTCTGACGGGCTGCCTATTTAAGCAACCCTATTGAGTTTTGTAACAAGTTGCAGTAAGTTGCTAATGGTTTTTATGTCGCCCCAGTTAGCAAATCAGAAAAATCCCGGGGCAAAGCTTTGAGGCAGTTGTACAGAATATGTTTGTATGAGGAAAGCGGATCGGGAGAAAAATAAGTTTATGTGAAAAGTAAAACGATAGACGAAAGAAGTTTTTTGTGGGATAACATTCTTTGATATACGGCGTGTTATACGGCGGAAAGTTTTGAAGTTAATTTGAAACAGATGTTTTATTTGTAATCTAACATGCTTGCCGCCTGTGTGTTAGATGGAATATTGGCGGGATAGTTATAAGTTATATGCAAAAAAATCTTATGCAAGAAAATAAAAGTTCAAAATATTCTTGTGTGCATATGAAAAAGTATGCAAACCTTAAGTGCAAACAACATCCTAATATTTTTGATTGCCCAGATGCTACAGTTATTTATTCCAACAAATTTGATGAATATGGAATTCCTGTTAGAGATGGTGGTTCATCTTATATTGTTATTAATTATTGCCCACATTGCGGAATAAAATTACCAAAGTCTAGAAGAGATAAATGGTTTAAAGAATTAGAAAAATTAGGATTCAATGAACCATTCGAGAAAAGTATACCAAAGAAATATCTAACTGATGAATGGTATAGAAAAAAATAATATTTTAATTTATTTCTAATTGTAATATTGCGTATAAACTCTTTAATCCGTCAAAGACGGACAGATAGGTAAAGAAATATTTTAAAAAGAAATAAATAGTTCGGTTCGATCTTATTAAATGGAGTTCGTTGGAGAAATAAACACAGGAAATTTTATAAGTAATTCTAAATATGGCGGTCGGTTTAATACAACAGGTCGTTATACACCAAATTTTTATATGAATAGTTTTTACATTTTTTTGATTTTGCTTTTTCAGAATTTTGTAGGTCAAGAAAACATTGAAGGTAAATATCAAGTTTGTTCAATGGCTTGCGAAACTGTTCAAATATTTTCTGATTCAACTTTTGAGTACAGACTTGATGGGGATTTGTACAACGGTGAGGGTTGCATTGGGAGAATAACTAAAATTGGAGAAAATTTATTTTTAGCAAATAGTTCCGCACAACCAATACCAATTGTAGAAAATTATGATTCAACGATTTCATATATAAAGATCATTGTAAAAGATGACTCGAATTATTTATTGGATGGTGCAAATGTTTTCATTGAAACAGAAAAAGATACATTACATTTTGTAAGTGATCATAATGGATTAGTAAGATTTATAAATACTAACATTAAAAATATCTGGGTTAATTTCATTGGCGTTCCACATTCGGTTTATTCACCAAGAGAAAATAAATCAAACTCATTTGAGATAATTAATAAAATAGATCCGAATTACATTTATGTAACCAATGAAATTTGGTACATCGATAAAGATAGTTTGTTCTTTAAAAATAGAAACCAAAAATATTCATTAAAAAAAGTTTTATAGTCGGGGTATAACATCTTTAATCCGTCAAAGACGGACAGGTAAGTAAAGAAACAATACTGTAAAAAAATAGTTCGGTTCGATCTTATTGAATGGAGTTCGTTAGAAAAATATACACAGGAAATCTTTTAAATAATTATAAATACGGCGTTGCGGTTTAACATAAAACGCCGTTAAGCAATTAATGTTGTATATGAAAACAAAATTTGTTAATGCAATTTTTTTCTTTTGTTTGGTTTTATTTTCTTGCTCAAGCTACGAATTTATTACAAAACCACTCATAATTGATTCCCGGTCAATCGAAATTTTTTCATCCAGAATTAATAGCAGGTTTTCTGATTATGCTGAAGTTTCAGGATACAATCATTTTAAAGACAGTCTTAAGATTGCTATGCAATATGTAAGAGGTCCAAATCGTGGTGAACCATTAATGGTTTTTCGTGGAAGACCGTCCAAAGAAGACATTATTATCTACACATTCGATAAAAAAGATTCCTGCATAATTTTTTCTGGTATTTTACTTAATGAAGCCTATGTGCTTTATATAGATTCCCTTTCCATTCCGATTGGGAAATATTATTTAAAAACTGAAAATGTTTTAAGTAGTTTTAATCGTGAATAATCAATTTGTTAATTTAATTTTACATTAATAACATAACATCTTTAATAAGTAAAGAGTCCCGCCAAAGGCGAGTAAACAATACTGTAAAAAGAAAAAATAGTTCAGGTCGATCTTTTTGAATTGAGTTCTTTAGAAAAATAAACACAGGAAATTTTTTAAATAATTATAAATACGGCGTTGTGGTTTAACATGACACGTCGTTAGCATGCTAGATATTAATATGAAATATTTTACTACATTTTTTTTGATTCTAATTATTATGATTTTTTCAGAAAGCAAACCTCAGAAAGATTTACAACATTCAGATATTTATCCGTATATAATATCTAAAGATTATCCAAGTCCCGACTCTACTTCAGGAATTGCTTATTCAATTGGTCATGAATTAAAGGCTACTTTGGTTCGAGAAACTGGAGATCTTGTTACTAATATTAGCAAGCAAGAGATTGACGAAATGAAATTAAGTGTTAACCAAGCTTGGTTACTGGCTATTGAAAACTTAAAAACAAAATTTCGAAATGGGGACATTAATGCTGCCATATTTAATGGACCAAGAGACAAACCATTTCTATTGATTGGTGGTCATTGGTTGGCAGCTTCAATAATATTACTTCCCAATCTTTACGAATGGGCGCAACAAAATTTTAATACTGATACTCTTTGTGCATCTATTCCTCATAGAGCAGCACTGTTGATCTTTGAAAAAGTGGATACTGGATATCTTACTGATATGATAAAAATGATTAAGGAAAAAGAATCAAATGAACCTAAACAATTATCCTTTGGTCTGTTTGAACTTACATCCAATGGAATATCAGTATTAGATTTAATCAAATAATTAGCATGCTAACATCTTTAATCCGTCAAAGACGGACAGGTAAGTAAAGAGTCCTCACTGTAGTGATAAAAGAGTAAAAAGAAAAAATAGTGTCTATCAAAAATATTCCAATACGAAATATTAATGTCCCAAAAGACCTGGCTTTTACTGAAAACTTCAGCATAAGGGATTTAAGTGTTTTGCTGTCAGGTAAGGATATGGTTCAGGATATTCACCGGCATGATTTCTTTTTTATGCTGGTCCTTAAAAAAGGTAGAGGCGAACATACTATTGATTTTATACCTTACAAAATTCAGGATCATTCTGTTTTCTTTATGCGACCAGGACAGGTTCACAAGTTAAAAATAAAAGCCGGCAGCACCGGGTTTGTTATACAATTCAAAAAGGATTTTTATTCCACCGCGGATAAAGATTCACGCCAGTTGTTGCGAAGGGTTAGTAACAATAATCTGTACAAGCACGATGCTAAAAAGTTTTTAAAGATATTTTCTTTGGTGACAGATATTTTCCAGGAGTATGAGCATAAAAGAGAAAAGTACTTCGATGTAATAAAAGCTGATCTTGAAATTCTTTTTATTGAACTTTTAAGAGAAAATAAAAATGATACTGATCACACCGCAACAATTAACAGGGACAGGTTAGAGGAATTTTCTGAATTGTTAGATGTTAATGTATCGACTAACAAACAACCATCTTACTACGCACAAAAACTTAATCTTACTCCTTACCAGTTAAACACAATTACCAAAACATCACTAGGCAAAACCAGTTCAGAGTTTATTAATGAGCATATTATTCTTGAGGCAAAAAGATATTTGCTTTCAACATCCAACCAGGTTAAGGAAATAGCTTATCATCTTGGTTATGATGATGTATCATACTTTATAAGATTTTTCAAAAAACATACAGGACTTTCACCCGAAGCTTTCAGATCTAATTTTAGTTAAGTCCAACTGAACTGCGTTATTGTCCTATCACTCTTAATCCCAGCGATACTACTTTTGAAGTGAAATAATTAATCATTTAACGAGGTAGTATTTATGAAATCAAAATTCAAATTGATCGCTTCAGTAAAGATATGGGTTGTTATCTACCCTGCTTTAACACTATTTCTTTATTCATTCGGGGAATTGTTATCAGGTATGCCTTTGTATGTAAGAACTTTGTTAATGACAGTTACACTGGTACCATTGATTGTTTTTGCCGGTGTTCCGTTTGTTGATTTTCTGCACTAACAGAAAACTCCGGGAGATAATATGATGACCATTCTAAAAATATTCGCTATCGGAATCGGTGCTACATTGTTAGTTGATTTGTGGAGTTATATACTTGGTCTATTTAATATCAAATCTCTTGATTACCGTTATGTCGGCAGATGGATATTGAATTTTCCTAACGGTAAATTTTTTCATAAAAATATTATAACAGCAACTCCTATTGAAGGAGAAATATTAACCGGATGGATAGCACATTATTCAATCGGTATTTCATTTGCGTTTTTATTGTTTTTCCTTTATGGAAAAAACTGGCTTGATAATCCATTGATTCTGCCAGCCGTTATTGTAGGAACAGTAACGGTAATGGCGCCTCTTTTTATTATGCAGCCTGCTTTTGGTTTTGGGATTGCATCAACAAATCTATCTAATCCACATTTCAGAATTTTAAAAAGTGTAATTACTCATTTTGTTTATGGCAATGGATTGTTCCTGACTGCCTTACTTGTAAAACAATTTTGGAATTAATAAATAATCTTTTGAAAAGAAAATCATTCATGAGGAATATATATGTTTAATGTAAAAACTAAATCAAAAATTGCGGGCGTACTATTTATAACAGCTACAGTAACGGCTATAAGCGGGCTTGTGTTATATGATCCGATTTTAAATAACCCGGATTATTTAATAACCGGTGCTGAAAATAATTTCAGAATAATATTCGGAGCAATATTTGAACTTTTTCTTGTTGTCTCCATGATTGGTACTGCGGTTATGATGTTCCCCTATTTAAAGATGCAGGATGAAAGTTTAGCTCTCGCTCATGTTTGTTTCAGATTTTTTGAAGCTTTAATTATTCTTATCGGAATTGTAAGTGTTCTTTCACTCCTGTCATTGAGTAACGATTTTACAACGGGTATTAATTCGAATACTGAGAGTTATAAGGCATCCGGAGTTATTCTTAAAGCAATGCACAAATGGACTTTTATGCTGGGACCATTATTAATGCTTAGTATAAATACGTTTTTGTATAGCTATTTGTTTTACAAATCAAAACTTGTTCCTGATAAATTTTCCGTGTTAGGAATGATATCCGCAACGTTAGTTTTTATTTCATTCGTATTTATAGTGTTCGGAATCTTTCCACAGATTTCTTTATGGGGAATAATTTTAGCTTTCCCGCAGTTTATTTTTGAATTGATACTTGCAGTCTGGTTAATTGTAAAAGGATTTGATTTAACCTTGTTGAATTCAAAAATGATAAAAAGCTGAAACGATTTATAATAAGTTTAATCTTCTGTGTTCAGGAATTAAACTCACACCTCATCTCAGATATAATTCCATCACGCAGTATATGATCGGAAATAATCAAAAATTTAAAGCTGAACAGTTTAAAAACAATGTTCAGCATTATGTGTTAGAAAAAAGTATGTTACAATTAATTTCTTAGGGGTGTTTAGTACACATACAGTTGTAACATACAATAAACTTCATAGATCATTAATAAATTTTAGAGAGTAACCTCAAACCCTGCGGTTATCAATCTCGGTAAACCAACTTTAATACCCTGTGGTCTCCTGCTGGCGATGTATCTTTCATCGAGCAGGTTTTTAACACTAACATAAATAGCAGAGTTAAGTGAGTTTAGCATATATCTTCCGGTTGCATCAAGCACAAAATAAGATGGCATTTGTCCGGTTTCTCCATTTGCAGCAGCCTGAATCGTATTCAGTTCGTCAGTGAATTGTTCCGCCACATAAGTCCCGGATAATTGTATCCCGAATCCTGCAGGCGTTAAAATGTCTATCAATGCAGAAAGAGAATATTCCGGTGCGTAAGGAAGTTTGTTACCATTAATATTTGTGGTGATATTATCCCGAGTTACAAACCTGTCAGCATTGTATTCGGACTGACTGTATGCAGCGTTTGTGACGATTTGTAATCCATATTCAGACTTTAATAATTTTCCAATATCTAATGTTAATCCGGCTTCAATACCTTTATGATTTGTCTTTCCACCATTTACCAGTCCCGTGCCTGCGCCTCCTGATGATTCAGAGACCGGGATTACCTGGTTTGAGAAGTCGAGCATATAACCGGTTAATTCAACCAGAAGTATATTGTTGAAATTTAATCTTGTTCCGATTTCATAGTTCCAGCTCAATTCCGCTTCAAGTTGCAATGATGTACCGCTGTTTGAAATTGCATCTTTAATTCTTGGCGGCGCAAATCCCCTGTGCACTCCGCCGAACAGTGTTATAACTTCTCCTGCACTATAATTTATTCCAATACCCGGTACGACTGACAAAACATCATCAGTGGCAGTTAAACTTGTATCACGCGAACTGATTCTGAAAATATCTCTTTCATATTTAAAGGATTCCGCTCTCACGCCGGGAGTAATAGTGAGTGATTCATTTAAAATAATTCGATCCTGCAGGAAAAGGCTTAATGCATAACCTGTTCTTGTTTCATCTTCTGCGAGAGTGCCTGATAAAGCATTAGCTTTTGTTCCGTTGATTCTTTGCTCATAAGCCTTTTCATATAAAAACCGTATGCCGCTTTCAAATTCATTTTTAACAGTACCGGTCAAGAATGAATAAAAAAATCTTGGTTCAACCCCGGCAACTTCAAACTGACGATCCCTGTTGCCGGTTGTGTTACGCATAAAGATAGCTCCTCCGGTTATACTCGTATCACCAAACACAACACCTGTCATATTTGATGCAGGTGCACGGCTGAAATCCTGTCTCAGCCAATTCCGGGTAGTTGTATAAGCAAAGAATGTCGTTCGCAAATATGATTGATCCGAAATAAAATAATCATGTGTTAAACTCGCCGAATATCTTTTAATATCAAGTTTATCATAAGGAGCAATTTCTGTGTAATATTCTCCCCGATCATACATCGGTTGTGTAAGTCCTATATAAGTTGAGTTTGATATTTCATCATACACTGCAAACTTTAAACCGATTCGGGAATTCTCACCAGCATTAAACCGGATTTTAGCAGTTAAATCATTTGTTGTAAAGTTGAGTAAGCCGAGTTTATCTGCTCTTCTGTGAAGATAACCAACCTGCAGCCCCACATTATCGATTGTTGTTCCGTAGGTTGCACTGCCTGTAAAAAATCCCTTGTTACCGCCTTTAAGTCTTATTAATGTTCTGCTTTCAATCGGAGGATCAGCTGTGATATAATTTATAACGCCGCCAATTGTCTGAGGACCGAATAAAATTGAACCGCTTCCTTTAAGTATTTCTATATGCTGCATTCTGTCAACTGATGGAGTGTAGTACATTTCAGGTTCGCCGTATGGAGCTAAAGCAATAGGGATTCCATCTTCCATCATTAAAATTGTTCTGCTTCGGTCAGGATCAAGTCCCCTGATGCCGATGTTAGCTCTCAATCCGGCACCTTCTTCATCAACTACATTTAAGCCCGAAACTTTTTTAAAAACCTCGTTGCCGTTTGCAGGTTGAATATTTAATAGTGATGTAGAAGATATAATACTTGCAGAGCCTGGTATTTTTTGAAGCAGAGATGGTTTCCTGCCAATAATATCTATCTGTGGAAAATCATACTTTTTCATTAGTGAATCATTACTGACAGCATCATTTACTTCATCTGTAAATAATTTCTGTGAGTGAACCGGTACACAAAATATTATGATAATTATCGCAGCAAGTGCAGGTAGTAAAAGATTTTTCATAAACATAATTCCAAATAGTTCATAAAACATTATTATTATTCAGACTTAATCTAAATAAGAATAATGATTGACGCAAGAAATATTTTTGAGATGTTAATTTTTGTCGAAATTTATTTGTTGTGGGTGAGGTGTTGTTTGTGGTTAGATGATAACATTTCTGAAATAATCCCTTCACGCAATGCGTATTCAGAAATTGTCATAGATTTTATGCTGAACAGCTCAAATACTTTGTTAAGGATTATGAGCCCGGCGGGAAGAATATCAGCACGTTTAAGTTCTATACCTTTTATCAGTTTGCGTTCTTCTAATGTTTTGTAGCTCAGGATTAGTTTTGTGATATCCGTCAACTGATCACGGGTGAATGAAAAGCTATTTAAACTTTTGCTGTTCCTGATTTTTCCAGGATGAGCTATCATCCATGCGGCAGACTGCATTGTGCCTGATGTTCCTACAGCGTATTCAAAATTTATGTTAAAGTTAATTCCGGAATTTTTTGTTATCTGCTCTTCAGCATAATCAGAACAATCTTTAATCGCCTGGTTTGTTAAAACATAATCAGTAAAATATTTTTTACTTAACCGCACAGCCCCGATCTTTATACTTTCTGCAAATGTTATACTTCCCTTTTCACCGAAAATAAACTCAGAACTTCCGCCCCCGATATCGACACAAAGTACATTCCTGTCAACAACAGGCAATGCACGCTGAACTCCTTTGTAGATAAGAGATGCTTCACGCGAACCATCAATAACTTCAACATTAATTCCTGTTGAATTTAAAACTGATTCTAAAAATTCCTTCTGGTTTTTTGCTTCTCTAACGGCGCTTGTTGCAACGGCTTTTAATTCGGCTTTGTAGAAATCGGATAGTTTTTTAAATCCTGCTAAAATCTTAATCGCTTTTTCAATTTCTTCATCTGTAATAAATGAAAGATCTTTACCGGCACTCAGACCAAGTCTAATAACTTCGCGTTCCCGGTCAATAATTCTGAATGCGCCGTCAGGAAGTACTTCAACAATGATGAGGTGAAATGAATTTGTGCCCATATCAATAGCTGCAAAAAACCTGTTACGCACTAGCAGAGTTCCTCTTTGACATAAGCAATAATTGTTTACAAAGCGTGAAGACATCGTCAACAGCTATATCATCTATAAGATCGGATTTTCTAATGAACATTTTATTGGCACCAATCGGCGCCCAGTTAAATGGATTTGTTGGTCCAAATACCGAAACCTGCGGGGTATCCGTAGTTCCTGCAACGTGCATAATCCCGGTATCATTTGAAATGAACAGATCACTTTTTGAAACTAACGCTGCGACTCTCGGAATTTCCTGGTTAATAAAAAGCCCAATACTGAAATCAAGCTGGTGAGCAATGAATGACACTTCATCTTTATCAGCTTTACTTCCGGTAAGGTAAAACTTTGCCGAATATTCTGTATTAAGTTTTTCAATGAGTGTTTTGTATTTGATAAGAGACCACCTGTTATTGACTTTGCCTGCGCCGACATGCAAACCTATAAGAAATTCATTCCGTGCTAATTTTAATCCGGCAATGAATTTGTTTGCGTACAATATATCAGGCTCATCGAACGTTATTTCGGATCTGTAATTAGTTGTATTAATTCCGAATGGTCTTATTATATCCAGGCTTCTTTCTGATACATTTGAATCGGGGTGCCTTCGCCAGTCAATCGAAATTCTGTGAGTAAAAAAATAATCGCTTTTATTTTTTTTACCGTCAAGACTGCGTGCACCTATTCTTACTCTTGCGTTTGAAAACCTTGCAATAAGATTGCTCGTGAATGAAATAGAAACAACAACGGGTACAATGACCAGATCATATTCTTCACGCAGCAGTTTGTAGAATCTGTAAAGATAAAACGGACTATAAAGTTTTTTTTTATTGAATATAAAAATCCGGTCGATAAACTTATTCTTAACCATTCCGGGGTAATTAAACGGGCTGACAATAATGGTTAAATGACTTTGCGGATATTTTTCTTTAATAGCCCTGAATAATGACACCCCTGCCAGCAGATCACCAAGCTGGTTATGCTGCCTGACAATCAAAACTTTTTTCAGCGGTTCTATATTACTGCCGGCTGCTTCTTTAACTCCAAGAAGTTTACCAAAAATCCAGTAAATGAAATTTGAAAAATTCTTGTGTTTATTCATCCGGTTTATTCTTCTTTATTCACTTTTTTGTGCGATTCAATTTCCCTGAACTCTGCCTCTTCCACGTTTTCATATTTACTCCGCGTTTGAAAACCATTTCTTTTTCTGGTCTGTTCATTATATGATGAACGGAAACTTCTTATAAAACTCCGGACTATAATCAGAACAAGTATAAACAGTATTATATATAACATCAGCCTCATATCCCTTCAACTCTCCGCGATTCGGGTTTGAAATATTCCTTTATAGCTCTGTCACTTCTGAAAATTTGTCTGAACAGTTCATCAAAATCATCATCGCTATTTACAAAATCAATTTCAGTTGAATTAACAATAAGAAGCGGTGTTGTTGAGTATCTGAAAAAATGGTGGTTATATGCTTCACTTAGTTCTTCAATATAACTTCGTGTCAGACTTCTTTCAATTTTCCGGCTTCGTTTTTTAATGTTGTACATAAGCCTGTCAACACTCGATTGAAGATACACAACTAAATCAGGTTTGCGAAGGTTTCTGGCTAACAAAGGAAATATGGATTCATATAATTTTAATTCTTCACCGGAAAGATTAAGGTATGCAAACACTTTGTCTTTTTCAAAAATGTAATCACAGACAATATATTCTGTAAAAAGATTCTCCTGGTTCAGTTCCTGCTGCTGTTTGAACCTGTTGATAAGAAAAAACATCTGAGTCTGGAAAGCAAAACGTTTCCTGTTCGAGTAAAAACTTTCGAGAAACGGGTTCTGCTCAAATTGTTCCATAATCAGTTCAGCATTAAGCCTGTCTTTGATTTTTTTTGCAAGCGTTGTTTTGCCGGCTCCAATTACGCCTTCAATTGCTATATAACGCACATCTGAATTATTATTCAAAGTATTAACCTTTTAAATTTTTTATTGCACCGGGAAATTTTCTGATAATATAACTCTCCGGAACTTCTTTACAAATATCACTATTTTTTTTCTTTAATGCAGGATGTTCAAAACCCGGCGCTATTTCATTTAAAGGAACTGCAACAAAATCCCTGAAGGGAATACCTTTATGAGGAACTGTAATTAAGTCATCTGAATAAATAAGATTGTTGAAGTACAAAAGGTCGATATCAATTTCCCGCGGACCCCATTTAACTGATTTTGTTCTTCCGGTTTCTGTTTCAACTGATTTGAGAAATCTGAACAATGACAACACTTCTTTACTGCTGCTGATTTTGATCACAGCATTCAAAAAGTTTTCCTGTACAACATCGCCAAATGGTTTTGTTTCATACACAGATGAACATGCTTCTATTTTGTTAGAGTCATCAGCTAATATATGATCAACTGCAGTACGGAGGTAATTCAGCTTGTCGCCTTTATTTGAACCTAATCCTATAAAAATATTTTCTGTAATTTTTTAACCTTCACTTTTAAGTTCAGATCTTTCTTTTATTACTTCAACTTCCACGCAGTCAACAACTCCACCAAGCGGCGGGTTGTTTTTTCTGACTCTTACTGCAACCTTTTCTATCAATTCAAATTTTTTTAATAGCTCATCAGCAATTCTTGCAGCAAGTGTTTCTATCAGATAATATTTATGTTCAAGTGCAAGATGATAAAGAAACGCATATACTTTATGATAGTCGATTGTCGCATTAAGGTTATCTTTGACTGCAGCAGAAGAAAAATTGGTATACATATCTACGTCTGCTTCAAACTTTCCTCCGACACTTTGTTCTTCAGAAAGCACTCCATGATAACCATAAAATGTTGCTTTTTTAATTCTGATAATATTTTGCATAACTATATTTGTTTAGGTTTTTGATTAATCAAATTTACAGCATTTGCGATCAGCAATCCCAATAAAACCATCACACTTCCTGTTACCTGGTGGGTTTCAAGGTATTCACCCATAACAATCCATCCTAGAAACAGCGCTACCACAGGTGTAATAAACGCTATTAAAGAAAGTACAACTATATTCATTCTCTTCAGCAGCCAGTAATAGGATGTAAATGTAACTACGCTTCCAAATATTGCAAGATATAATACAGATAAAACTGCATTGTTATCAAATTTCAGTTTACTTGTATCTTCAAGCAAAAGTCCGGCAAAAAACATTACTATCCCTGCGATCAGCATTGGTATAAAGTTCATGGAAAGTGGATTCAGATGCTGACCGTATCTTTTTATTATTACAGCAATTGACGCTTGCATAATCCCGCTTAAAACAATAGCAATCATTCCGGCAACATAAGAAGTTAAATCACCGCCCAGCTGATCTGAGAAGATGGTGACGATACCGGCAAAACTTAAAATCATTCCGGCAATTTTGTTTTTACCGATTTCTTCCGATTTCAAAAGGATAAAAGAAAATAGCAAAACAAAAAACGGATATACTGCAAAGAGCACTGCAGCCAGACCCGAAGGAACAAATTGTTGTCCCCAGTAAACAAGTCCAAAAGGAATTACGAAGGAGAAGAATCCCATTAACAAATATAGTTTTACCGATCTGCCGTCCGTCTGAACTCTGATCTTTTTGATTTTAAGAAGAAGGAAAATGACCATTGAAGCAATTATAAATCTTGTCCCGGCTGAAAAAACAGGTGTCAATGACTTTAGTCCAAATCGTATTGCAAGCCATGTTGACCCCCAGATAAAACAAAGTAATATATAAACTGAAACTATTTTAATAGTGTAATTATTCATTCAGGTTTCATCGCTATTATTCCCAGTGATCTTCCGGATCTGTTCCCGTCTCGTCTGTAGGAATGAAATAATTCAGAATATTCATACGTACATAACCCGGATTTTTGTATGTTATTTTTTTTCAGACCTGCTTCAAGCAGCAAATCATAATTCACTCCGTTTACATCCAATAAAAATTTATCGCCGTTTCCGGTTAAATATTTTTCACCAAACTTTTCGCCAACCTCTTTACCAACTTCGTAGTTAACCTGGCTGATAGAAGGTCCTATATATACAATAAGGTTTTGAGGATTTGATTTGTGATCTTGCAAAAGTTGTTTAATGGTTTTCATCAATATTTTTTTTTCAGTACCACGCCAGCCTGAATGGACCGCAGCGATAATTTTATTTACCGGATCATAAATGAATACAGGAGTACAGTCTGCGATGCTTATAGCCAATCCTAAACCTTTTTGCGCAGTAATTAATGCATCACTCTCCCCGCATAAACCGCTTTTGTTGACAAAGACTATTCTGTCATTGTGCACCTGGTGCTGATAGGAAACATTTTCATTCATCAACCCGAGTTCATTAAAAAACAATTTACGGTTACTGTTGACCGAATTAACATCATCACCAACTGAATATGAAAGATTAAATCCAATATCTAAAGTGATTCCAGCGGCAAATCTTGGACTGAAACCAAAAATAATTTCAGGGTACGGGTTAAAAATGTAGGGTTTTAAAATCAACATTAAAGAGTTTTACATAAAAAATTCAGCCTAAATTTACGCAAAATATTTTGCATACACCTGAGAATAAATTTTTTGCGTCAAATTTTTAACTCTAAATCTCAATTGAGAGTGGATTACATTAGTATTATATTTTGATAAGAAAACGCTATCAAAAAGGAATTCAATTGAAAATACTTGTATGTAATGATGACGGAATTGCTTCACCCGGAATTGAAACCCTGGCAGAAGCTTTAAAAGAAATCGGAGACGTAACCGTTGTAGCACCGCTGCAGGAACAAAGCGCTGTTGGACATGGAATAACAATGCAGCTTCCTTTAAGAGTGACTCAATATTTTAAGAATGGAAAATTATTCGGTTACGCAGTTGATGGTACGCCTGCAGATTGTGTAAAGATCGGTATCAGAAATATAATGCAGTCAACGCCTGACCTTGTAGTGTCAGGAATTAATCACGGTTCAAACACAGCAATTAACATTATTTATTCAGGAACTGTTTCAGCCGCGCGTGAAGCGGCTATAATGGATGTACCTTCCATAGCAATCTCTGTCACAAATCATGCAGTTAAGGATTTTGAGTTTGCAGGAAAGATCGCAAAAACAATTGCACTTGAAGTAGCCGGGAAAGAACTGCCGCGGGGTACCTTATTAAATATTAATGTGCCTGACCTGCCTGCCGAACAGATTGCCGGCATACTTTTAACAAAACAGGGTAAGTCGAAATGGGATGATACTTATGAACAAAGAAAAGATCCCTATGGAAGGGATTATTACTGGCTTACCGGAAACTTAATGGAGGTTGATAAAGAACTCGATACAGATCAGGCTGCGGTAAGAAATAATTTTGTATCAGTAACACCAATTCACTTTGACCTTACCGATTACGATACTTTTGATAAAATGAAATCATGGAATCTTGAAAGACTGATAAATGAAACGACATATTAAAATAACACAAATTGATGCTTTTACCCGTAAACCATTCTGGGGCAATCCTGCCGCGGTTGTGTTTGACGGAAACCTGAACAGTGAAGAAATGCAGTTAATAGCCAGAGAAATGAATCTTGCTGAAACTTCATTCCTCTCGCCATCAGATAAAGTTGACTATAATCTAAGATGGTTCACTCCGGAAATTGAAGTCAAACTTTGCGGTCACGCTACAATCGCTTCACTTCATTATCTGAGACAGGAAGGATTGATAGGTGATAACAGTAAAGTAGTTTTTAGCACATTATCCGGTAAACTGAATTGTGGTGTTGAAAACGGAAGATACTTCATGCAGATACCAAACTACACATTTGAAAAGTTTACAGATGAAGAAACGATTGAAGAATTATTCACGGCGTTAACTTTGTTCAGATCAGCAACCGATGAGGAGGTTCCTATCCTTCTATGTGAAAACGGTTATTTGTTTGTTTATGTAAAACACATTAAAGACCTTGGAAAAATAAAACCATCATTCTCTGATTTAAAACTTCTTACATCATCCGGTAAAGGATTTAATTCAGTTGTAGTATACTCGCTTGAAACAATAGAAGAAAATAGTTTTGCACACCTGAGATTTTTCGCACCTTCATTCGGAATTAATGAAGATATAGTTACCGGCTCTGCGAATGGTCCTTTATTGCTTGCATTGAATAAACTGGATTTTGTATCAGGAAATGAAATCTCCGATCATTTTATTTTTGAACAAGGTGATTTTCTGAACAGACCCGGACGCATTACAGTCTATTTAAAAAAAGATAACGGAGAACTTTATATCGCAGGCGATGCGGTTACAGTGTTCAACGGAGAGCTTGTTTATTAATGTTTGGAATTGACAGTCTTTCTATTGCACTATCATTCAGCCCGTTTCTGCTTATCCTGGCATTTGTTGTTCTAATTGCCTTCACAATATTCACCTATAAATATACTTTACCTGCTGTAAATAGTCCCTTCAGATTTTTTTTGATTGTCTTAAGAACAATAGCCCTGATACTGATTTTGTTCATAATATTTGAACCGGTATTAACAATAGCAAAAAGAACTGAACTGAATCCTAAGACGCTCTTCTTTATAGATAATTCGCGTTCTATTAAAAATGAAAATGACAAAAAAAGATTTACTGATTTTAATAATGTTATAAATTCTTTTAGTGAATTGAAATCAGAACATAATATTTTCAACAGTTTTGGTGATGAAGTTAAGAGCATAGATTCTGATTCAGTTAAGTATATAGATCCGGATGAAAGCAGGACAAATTTCACTGATATATTTTCTCATCTGAGTGATTCAGAAGATGCTGTATCTTCGGTTGTTATACTTAGTGATGGTGTACTTACAGAAGGAAGTAATCCCGTTTTCACGGCAGAGAAACTCGGCATACCTGTTTTCACGATTGGGATTGGTGATACAACTGTTAAAAATGATATTGAGATCAGAAGTGTCTCTCACAATGATTTTGTGTACGCAAAAAATTCTACCACAATAAACGCAGTTGTAACAAATAAAGGATTTAACGGACAAAAAATAGTTATATCGTTTTCTGAGGATGGCCGCACATTGGAAAGAAAAGAGATAGTGCTGGATGAATCCGGAACGCGGAATATATCATTCGATTACACACCGCTTAGTCCTGGTGAAAAAAAATTAGAAGTAGCCGCTGATGTATTATCGGGTGAACATTCAATTTATAATAACAGGAAAATTTTTTTCATAAATGTTCTTAATAATAAAATAAAAGTTTTGCTCCTTGCAGGTTCTCCATCAAACGATCTGTCTTTCATTAAAAACTCACTGCTGTCAGATGAAAATTTATCGGTTAACTCTATCACAATGTTCGCTGAAAATTCTTTTGTAGAAAAAAATAACCATAAACAGTTAGTAGATAGTGCAGACATTTTTTTTATGATCGGGTTTCCATCGAAAGAAACCCCCGCTGAACTTTACAAAAGTGTTAAAGAAAAAGTATTAAATGATAAATCTCCCTGCTTCTTTTTATTTAACCATTCAACTGATATTTCAAAGCTAAATGAATTGCAGCAAGTACTTTCTTTTTCGGTGAGAAATTTATCAACGAGAAATCAGGATGTTCAGATAAATGTTCCTGTAAATCAGGGGAACAATCCGCTGTTAAATAATAGTGCAAATGACAAATTAACTGCATGGAATTCACTTCCTCCCGTATCACAGATTCAGGGTGAGTATGCAGCTCTGACAGGAAGTGAAATCATAGCGCAAACAAAAATTAATAATGTACCCCTCCCCGCTCCTTTGATCATTACAAGAAAAATGTCGGGAAGTTCATCGATCACAGTACTGGCACACGAAATCTGGAAATGGAAACTAATGACGACATCAAAGAACAATGATGTATTTGATAGTTTCATCCGAAACTCAGTTAAATGGTTGAATACTTCTTCCGAATTTAAAACTGTAACAGTGAAAACTTCCCGGAAGTTATATTCACAAGGTGAAGAGGTTGAGTTTACTGCCCAGGTATATGATGCTGCATTAAATCCTGTTTCTGACGCAGAAGTAAAAATAAAATTAAAAAACAGAACGAACCCGGGACAAGATAACGAGATCAGTCTTAACTCACTTGGCAGCGGATTGTATGAAGGTACATTCAACAGTTCGTCGCCCGGCGATTATGATTTTGTGGGTTCGGCGTATTCAGATCAATTAAAACTTGGAGAAGATAAAGGAAGTTTCAATATCGGTGATGTAGATATTGAGATGATCAGTACTTCAGCAAATACCGATTTTCTATCAATGCTTTCTCTGAGAACAAATGGAATATTTTATACCGCTCAGAATTACACAGGATTATTTAATGAATTAGAAAGGATAAGACAGAATTCATCAAAAGAAAAGATTGATAGAAGTGAATTCCAGTTTTGGTCCGATGAAAGACTTTTAGTCATTGTCGTTCTTCTTTTCTCAATTGAGTGGTTTTTAAGAAAACGTGCGGGAATGTTATAATATAGTTTTAAGTTATGCAGTTCGAATTAAAAAAAAGACTCGGTTTATTTTTCGATTTTATTCTTCCACGTTTTTGTGTTCACTGCACAAAAAAATTGAATGTAGATGAAAATTTCATTTGCTCAGCTTGTTATGAAGATATAAAATCACCCGATTCTCATATTCTTGCTTCAGAATTCCGGAGAAAGTTTGATGAAAAAAAACTTGTTTCCGGTTTCGCTTCCGCGTTCATTTTTGAAAAAGATAGCGCAGTTCAATCAATAATACATTCTCTCAAATACAATCAGAATTTTAACATTGGAATTTATTGCGGTAAGCTTGCTGCAATTGAATTGCAAAATGAACTAAATTCCTGGAACGGAGATTTGATCGTTCCCGTTCCGCTGCATAGTCTCAAAAAAGCAGAGAGAGGTTATAATCAGTCTTTATATATAGCAAAAGGAATAAGCTCTGTAAATAATCTGCCCGTCTTTTCAAAAGTTTTAGAGAGGATACGTTTTACAAAATCACAGACTACAATGAATATGGAAGAGAGACAGAAGAACATTTCCGGCGCTTTCAGATGTAAAAAAGTTAAGCAAATTTCCGGCAGAAGAATAATCCTTGTCGATGATGTTATAACAACCGGCGCTACAACAAACGAAGCTGCATCAGCATTACTTGAAGCAGGGGCGGAAAAAGTTTTTGCTCTGTCAGCAGCTATTGCAGAAGTATAATCACATTTTTTCGGGCGCTTCAACGCCCAACAGATTTAACCCGTTTTTGATTACAGTTTTTGTAGATGAAGCTAAAGCAATCCGTGCTTCTGCTAATGATCTTTCCGAACCGATTATCCTGCAAAAAGTATAAAACTTGTGGAATGCAGCGGCAAGTTCTTCCAGGTAAGCACACAGGCTGTGTGTTTCAAAAGATTCAGCACAAAGTAAAACCTCTTCCTTGAATTGATGAAGTTTCTTCAATAGCTGCTGTTCTTCTTCTGTTTCCAGAAGATGAAGGTTATCAAACGAAGCTTTTAAATTTTCCTCTTCTATCATTCTTAAGATAGAAGATATTCTCGCATGAGCATATTGCAGATAGAAAACCGGATTTTCATCACTTTGTTTTTTAGCGACTGTAAGATCAAAGTTCATATGAGTATTAATATTTCTCATATTAAAAAAATAACGTACAACATCTTTCCCTACATCATCAACTAACTGATCCAGCGTTATATAATTTGCTTTACGTGTGGACATTTTGACCACTTCACCATTTTCAATTATCGTTACAAACTGGTGAATGAGGACTTTCACTTTCGATGTGTCGTAACCCAGCGCAGAAAGTCCGGCAAGAACGTCAGGATAAGTTGCGTTGTGGTCAGAACCAAACAGATCAACCAGAAGATCATAACCACGCTGAAATTTTGTTACGTGGTATGCGATATCCGGGAGTCTGTAAGTAGGCTCACCTGTAGATTTAACTATTACTTTATCCTGCTGTCCACCTAACTCAGAAAGTTTAAACCATAAAGCGCCGTCTTTTTCATAGATAAAATTTTTACTCTTAAACTCATCCAAAACCTGTTGAATTTTACCTTCTTCATAAAGAGAATTTTCATTAAAAAAAATCTTATGATTGATATTCAAACGGTCAAGTGATTTTTTGATGTCCGCAAAAATTTTCTGTTCAGCTTTTTGTTTAAATATTCCTTCAGGCGATTCATCTTTTTTTGATTCATTGAATTCATCAAAAATATCTTTGGCAATTTCCTTAATGTATTCGCCCTGGTAATAATCCTCGGGAAAATCAATCTGTTCTCCACAAAATTCAAGATAGCGAAGTTTGACAGAATCACCCAGAACACGCATTTGTCTGCCGGCATTATTAAAATAATATTCCCTGTCAACTGAATAACCAACCCACTCGAGCAAGTTAGCCAAGGTATCACCAAATACAGCATTTCGTCCGTGACCAACGGTAAGCGGACCGGTAGGGTTTGCAGATACAAACTCAACATTAGCCTTTTTACCTCTGTACTTTAATGAAGCTCCATAGCGGCTTCCTGCTTCGGCAATCGAAGTTATTATTTCTGCGATGAATTTTTTAGTAAAGAAAAAATTGATAAAACCCGGACCGGCAATTTCAATCTTTGTGATTTTATCCGAATCGTATCTCAGTTCATCAATTATCTCTTTTGCTATGATCTGCGGATTTTTTTTCAATACTTTTGTAAGCAGCATAGCGGTATTAACTGAAAAATCTCCGTGAGACGGATTCTTCGGGATATCAAAAACTACGGGTATTTGTTTTAGGTAAGTAAGCCTGTTAGAGGCATCTTCGAAAAGCGAGATGAGGTACTCTTTCAATATGATTCCGGTTTATTTTAGTGATTGCTGAAAATTATTTAGCTGATTTTTTAACAACTTTTCGTGTGGTCTTTTTTTCAGCAACTTTGGTTAGTGGATCCTGCATTTGGGTTATTTCCGCATCACCCCAAAGTTTTTCAAGATTATAGAATTCACGTGAATCTTTTTTGAAGATGTGAACTACAACATCCACATAATCAAGCAAAACCCAGTTGAGGGCTTTGTATCCCTCTTTATGCCAGCATTTGATTCCGTCATCTCTCAGACTTTTTTCAATTTCATCTGAGATTGCTTTTACCTGTGTATCGGAATCAGCAGAACAGATCAGAAAGTAATCAGTCATGGTAGTAAGATTATTAAGATTCAGCATTATTACATCATAACCTTTTTTGCTGAATATTAAATCCGAAATTTTTTCTGCCAGTTGTTTTGAATTCAAATTATCCTCAATTATTTGGTATTAGTTGATTAAAATCTTTGCCGATAACCAGTGATACATCGAGAAAGTAATCGTTGTTAAGCTGCTGGATTACATATTTTTTTTCTATACCAAGTGCTTCTGCCACTTTTTCGGCATTCGCTAAATTTCCTATTCTGTCAATTATCATTGTGTTATCAATATCAAATGACCTGTAATTTCCAGTTTGTACTACATCAAAATTTTTTTTACGAAGATGTTCAGTAAACTTTTCAGCAACACCTGGCATGCCGCAGCCGTTAAGTACTTCAAGTTGAATTATTGTCGATGGTTTAACTTCTTCATAAAGCGATAAGGTATGTTCATCAGTGGTTAATTTCGTAATCAGTGAAAACAATAACAACAAAACTATTGCCCCGAGTAACACTATTATAAAATTAAGGAAAAGATTTGTTTTTTTAGATGAGTTCATTCGGACAGATATTCGTTAATAAATAATTCCATCCTTTGCTTACACCAAAATTTTAATGAAGTATATTTTAGCCAAATTATAAATTTACCTCTTCATTAATCGGTGAAGGGATCATAATAAAACGGGTTATAAAAACTTCTGTTAAAATAACTGTAAGGGTTATAATAACCACCCGGATAGTTTCTGTATTGTAAACTTACCTGGAAATTTTCCCAGGGTCTGTAATTTATTTCAGCTTTACTCAGATAAATTCCGTTAAGATTATTTTCAAAATCTTTTCCGAGTGTTGAATAC
>JAEXTA010000195.1 GCA_023453665.1 Bacteroidota bacterium
ACTGTTTTAAAGAATGCTTCAACACTTTTCACGTGCATATACATCTGACCTTTATCATCAGTTGCACCGCGTGCATAAATTTTATCACCTTTTATTGTTGGCTCGAACGGAGGGCTGTCCCAAAGATCAATAGGATCAACCGGTTGAACATCATAATGTCCGTAAATTAAAACGGTTGGTTTACCCGGTGCGCCCAGCCATTCACCATAAACTAAAGGATGTCCTTCAGTTTGAAAAATTTCCACTCTGTTCATTCCGGCATCTGTTAATTTATCAGCGACAAATTTTGCCGCATTGGTTATATCATCCTTATTTTCAGGTAAAGTGCTTATACTCGGAATTCTTAAGAACTGCTTTAATTCTTCAATATACTGGTCTTTGTTGTTCTTAATGTGTGAAATAATTTCTTCCAAGATTGTTCTCCTTATTAATTTTTAAGAATAAATTTATAAATGACCGGAATGAAATCTTTATAGTTCTTTACAGTTTGTTCATCCAGTTTTTGTAATATTTCTCCGGGTGGAATAAAAAAACTTCGCCAGGGATCATCAACCAGATAAATATTTCCTTTATCATCCATGGTTAGTGATTCAAATGAAACGACGTAATCGAATTCCGGGTGACCGGGAATATTTGTAACTATTGTTTTTACTGATGATGCAGTTACATCAAGATTTTCATCAAAAGTTATATGGAATAAATTTTTATTGTTGCGGTCTATTCCGTAAAGTGAATTATTTTCATCTGAATATAATCCGCAGATAGTGTGAATTCCCAGTTGTTTTGTATTAATTGTCTTTACCAGGTTCAGGTTTGATTTTTCTACAATATAAATAATTGTGCTGTCAGCAAAAATTCCGTTTTCAAAAAAACCTTCAAATCCGAAATAAAAGTAGTTTTCATCGACCGTTGCACCCTCAAACCCCAGGTTGTTTTTTACAAACTTATAAAATTCACCCGCCGGACTGACATCTAATTTTTTTATCGAAACAATTGTATCGGCAAATACGTTGTTATCCTTAAATGTAAGTTCAAAAATCGCAGTGTATTTTAATGGATTTTCACCATTACCTTCCACGGAAAGATAAACCGTGTTAGTTTTTCTATCCAGAAAAACTTCTTCAAAATCTATTTTAGGAAATTCACTAAAAAATGAATCAAGTTTTGGTGTGAAATAAACAGGAGTAAAATTAAATATTGTATCCCTGGAAATTTTCAAGCGATGTATTTTTCCTATATCGTCGGCTAATAAAAATGTGGGAATTTTTTTTTCATCATAACCAATAAAAGTTATCCCTGAAGTCTGGTCAGTTTTATAGCTCGGGTTGTTTAACCACCTCGGATATTTTTCATCTTTTGTAAAGTTTATTTTACCGGAACTATTAAGGTAGTTGCAGCCAAAGCAGACAAGGATAACAAATAATAAAGGCAGGGCTTTGGGTCTCATATTCAGTCGATTATTTTTTTATCATTTGTTCAAATATAATAAATACAAAAGGAATTTATCCTTCCTTGTTAAACTTTTTTACCTTGGTTATATTAAACACATGATTTTATATAAATACATCCTGCGCACTCATATAGCTCCGTTTACGTTCTCCGCGGTAACAATTATTCTCATATTCCTTTTACAATTTCTTATGAAGTTTGCTGACAGGCTGGTTGGAAAGGGATTGGATACCTGGATTGTTATTCAGCTTATTGTATTCAGTCTTGCGTGGATGGTTGCACTTGTAGTTCCTATGGCTGTACTTGTAGCTGCTTTGATGGCCTTTGGTTCTATGTCTCAGAACAATGAAGTGACAATTATGAAATCATCAGGTACATCATTGTATAAAATGATGATACCTCCTTTTTTTGCCAGCATAATAATTGGTTATCTGTTATTATTATTCAACAATGATGTTCTGCCTGATGCAAATCATAAATTAAAATTCCTTATGCAGGATATTTCAAATAAGAAGCCGACACTTTCATTACAACCCGGATTTTTTTCACAGGAAGTTTCGAATTACGCAATGCTCGCAAGAGAAATCAATGAACAAACAAACATACTCAGTGAACTGACAATTTATGATTATACCGAACCATTAAAACTAAAAGTTGTAACCGCAAAGGAAGGAAAAATATTTTTTTCCAAAGATCAGACAAAACTGATAATGGATCTGAAGAGCGGCGAAATTCATGAATCAGATGTTCAGCAGACTCATCTATACAGAAAACTTGAATTCGAAAAACACAGGATCACAATGAATGCTGATCAGTTTTCATTTCAGCAATCTGCACCCGGCGGACCAAGAGGTGAACGTGAACTAAGTTCATCGAATATGTTGTTTATCGTCGACAGCCTTGAAGTATTACACAAAACTTACAATGAATCACTAATTAAAGAATCAAGAAAATACTTATTTGCAGACAGCAGTATTCTAAGAAATCCGTTCCCTACAACAATTGCAAACAGGAATGAACTTGTATATTCAAGAGCTATTGAGAAAATAAGAACAGCAAAAAATTTCATACTTTCACAAGCAAAACGGGTTGAGTATAATAAAGCTGAAATAGATAAGTACATGGTTGAAGTTCATAAAAAATATGCATTACCTGTAGCCTGTGTTGTATTTGTACTGATAGGCGCACCCCTTGGCATTATGGTCCGTAAAGGCGGATTTGGAGTAGCTGCCAGTATAAGTTTGTTCTTCTTTCTTGTATACTGGGCTTTTCTTATCGGCGGTGAAAAACTTTCAGAACGCGGATTCTTTTCACCATTTTGGGGAATGTGGTCTGCAAACATCTTAATTGGTATTGCAGGATTAATTCTGACTTTCAAAACGAACCGCGAAACCGTAACAATTAATTTTTCTTCATTCAAAAAAATTATTCCAAAACAATGGCGTATGCCTGATACAGAGAATGTTGATGAAAATTCTAGATAGATATTTAATACGTCAGTTTGTTCAAACAATTCTATTTGGAATTCTTGCATTCACAATAATTTTTGTTGTTATAGATGCAATTGAAAATCTTGATGACTTCATTGATCAGGGCGTTCCGGGTTCTGTTATACTTCACTACTATTTTGTATTTACCCCGGAAATAATAAAACTCATCACCCCCGTAAGTGTATTGTTTGCAGCTTTATTCACAGCGGGCAAAACTGCTAACCTTAGCGAACTTACTGCGATAAAAGCCAGCGGAGTAAGTCTGTACAGATTTATGGCTCCGTTTATAATTACTACTATTCTGGTAAGCTGTATATCTGTTTATTTTGCAGGCTACCTGGTGCCAATGGCTAATCAAACTAAAATTAATATTGAAAGGAATTATTTAAAACGCGGGTTTACATTTGCCGGAAGTAATATTTTTTTCCAGGATATCCGTACCAGGATTATTGGTATTTCATATTTCGACAATAATGCTAACCAGGCAACCAGAATTACTATACAGGAATTTTCCGATTCAGATTTAACTGAAATGAAAAACCGTATTGATGCAACAAGTATGGTTTATGATTCAATAAAAGTAAAATGGATTGCAATACATGGGGTGAAAAGAATTTTTAATTCTAACGGACAAAAAGATTTTTATTTCGATTCACTTGATCTGGCTGATCTTAAATTTGTTCCTGATGACCTGCTAAAAAAACAGCAGAAACCGGAAGAAATGAATCTAAATGAACTCGGTGAACTGGTAAATAATCAAAAGAAGGCAGGCAATGATCCTACAAGCACATTAATTGAATATCATTCAAGATTTGCATTCCCTGCTGCAAGTCTTGTTGTTGTGTTATTCGGTTTACCAATCTCTGCAAATAAAAGGAAAGGCGGTTTAGCTGTTCAGGTCGGGATAAATATTCTTGTTACATTTATTTATCTTGTATTTATGAAAATAAGCCAGGCATTTGGAAAGAACGGTGCTCTTGATCCGTTCATTACAGCATGGATAGCAAATTTTATTTTTCTTGCCGGTGCCGTTTACAATATAATTCGCGCAAAAGGATAGTTAGTTAAACTTCCATCTGCTGCCGAATGAAAATGATAAATGTCTGCTATGATTAGGCGTTATGAATGACTGCATATCCGAACTTGCAAAATGAAGTTCAACTATCTTGATATCTATTCCTACTCCAAATCCCCATCCTATTCCCAATTCACTGTTGTATGATATTCCTGTTCTGAAATATGGTATCCAGTCCATAGGCTTCCACTCAGCGCCGAATGATAGCCTTGGGTACTTTGAATTTCCCGGCAGATTATTAAAACCCTGGTCAATATCTAATGCAAGTAAAAGTGAACCGGGTACAATTCCATTATCAAAGGAGTAGTGTGCACCAGCTCTCAATGCAGTTGGTAACGAAGTTGTGAACTTATGTATTTTTTGACTATCACCCGTCAATCGATTCTCTAAAGTATCAAGTTGTTCCTGGTTACTAAGATCGTCAATATAAATATCACCGAAAGAAGAAAACTGTGCAGCATTATTATTCCAGGTTATCTTTCCAATGTCGGTTAATGCAATTGAAAATCCCCAGTTGCCTGTTTTTCCAGCAATTCCTAAGTCAAACCCGTATCCTGTTCCTGCAGGTGAAGGAAATAACCCCAATGAACTTTTTTGTTTCACACTGTCAAAATCATATTTAACTCCGAACATATCTGAGAATGCTGAATAACCAAGCAGATCAGTTTGCCCTGTAATTTGATTTCCCTGCCCAGTTGCGAATGAGCAGTTAACTTTTTCAGTGCCTATGTATGAATACCCGGTTATAAATTTTCCTGTTACACCGAATGTCAGTTTGTCGAATGAATCAGAATTATTGCCGGCAATAATTCTTGAATAGCTTAAGGAATAATTTCTGATCCACCAGGCTTTAAGGTTTGTATCATCAAGATCGTATGTTCTTCCCTGTTGATTTCCATTCAGTGCAATATCACTTAATGATTCAGGAATGTAAAGTTTAGCTCCGGCAATATCCTGTACAGAGATAGCAAATGCTCCAACATCTTCGCTGATATTAATTCCAAATGAAAATAAACTGAAGGATGCATTAATAAAAACAAGTCCTCCGCCTGATAATAAAGAGTTAAATCTTTGTTTATCATCTTCGGTCAATAATCTTGATTCACCATTAACTCCGCCGAAGTAATAATTAATATCATTAATCGTTATAAAGTTTGTACCTGAATTTACAGATGTTGATGGGAAAGGCAGTACGGTTGTAAAATCAATAAAGTCATTTTTGTCAATTGAAAGATTTGCCGGATTTATTCCGATAGAATAAACACCTCTTGCAATTGAATTTGAGGTTCCAGCCAAACCCTGACTGCGCGCATCAATTGTTCCGAAAGATCCGAACTGTGCATACACATTTGTTAATGCGAAACATATTATCATTATTATTAAAAACTTCATCGTTGTCTATTCCTGCTTATTAATGCTACCGCGTTTTTATCAACACATTGCTTCAATTATTTCTTTAATCATTTACTCTATATTTTATAGTACTGTAACCTTTGATCTTAATCCATGAAGTTGGACGAATCGCGACGGTAGGTGGATCGGGCTGATTATTATTTTTTGTAGATACTGTCACTGAATAATTTGCCGAATTTGTTCTCGATAACATTTCAACCTGTGATGAATCAAGCGTTATCCTGACAGGCTGGTTTACAGTTGATGAAATCACTTCACCGTTAGCATCAATTTCTGCAGGTTCAAAATAAACTGAATCAGTACCATTAGAATTATTTGTAAGCGTAAATAGAAAATTTCCATCCGCATCATACAGATCCATTTTAAGCCATACCGCTAAAGGAAGTGCATTTTCCAGTTCGAGAATAAAATCTGCTTTTTTATTTTTTCGTATTACTTCTCTATCCTTATCTCCGATCTCGATTGAGGTTTTATCCTGAATATTTGTGCTGTTAAGGGAAAGAAAACTTCTCGTAGAGAAATAAGTTTCAAACTTCAATGAGTCTTCAGTTGTAGCTGTGCCGTGTTCCCTGTCGGGATTCATAAAATATTCTGCATTAAGAATAACAGTATCAGGCAGGAAAGAAATAAAATCATTTATGTTGCTGTTTTGTTCGTTATAAATTTTTTCAATTGATGTTCCGCTGAATTTTATGTTATGATTTATACTGCCATTAATATCGCGCAGATAAAACTCACCACCGTTTTTATGCATCCCGATAATTTTCAGATTCCTTATTTCAACACCAACCGGATCAGCGGCGGGAGAAAAATATGATGCAAGTAATTTTAATTCAGCTTCACGTAAAGTAGTTCTGTTTCTGTATTCTTCAGTTTCGCCGGTTTCAAACCCAAAGGCTTCTTCCTGGTTGCCAAGAGATTTGGACGGCAGAATTCCTGAAATACTTTTAAAATAAAAATCTGATATGTAATAACTTGTAAGTAAAAAGGTTTCGCTTGGAACCTGTGACATAGCCTTTCCTACAATCTGTAATTTTCCTTTTTCTCCAACAGGCTGGTTTGATGGAAACCTGTAAAAATGATTCTGGAGGTTATAAGTAACTGAATCGCCCCTGTATGATTCAAGGCTCATGTTTATTCTTACTTGATTGTTGTCAGGATCGAGAATACCAGGCACAGTTAAAAATAAATCAGCACGATGCAGTGAAGGATTATATGCTGAGACTGTAAGAAAACCATTTTCAAAAACAGCGCTGTCAATTTCAGCACCTTCCGGAAATTCAATATAGATTACTGCGCTGTCATTTTCAGTTGCCGGAACAGGATTATTTTGCGACGAAGTTGAAATATTTAACTGTAAAAACTCATCAACACCAGAACTTAGCTGGTATTTGTCGGAATGAAGTAGATAAATTCCTTTTCCGTTGCTTGTATCTATTGTAATGTGTGGATCTTCGTTTATGATTTCACTAAGCAGATAGGTCTTGTTGATAAGCGGAACATTTAAATCAACATCCCAGCTTGGAGCAACTAAATCATCAGGCAGGTCAGCACACGAAATGAAAATAAATGTAACTATAAAAAAACATACACGATTCCTTAGAAAACCGAATCTCGCCATAATAAATCCCCTGTCTTACTGTCAAAACACCGATAATAACAAATCTGTTCAAAGTTATTATCGAAAACTTTCTCTTTTATTTTAGCAGAGAAGGGGATTTTATTTACACAGAGAATGTCCTGCGTTTTATGTAAAGATATTTTGAACGCAAAAGATTGAACTAATTTATCTTCCAGCGAGACCCGAAAGAAACTGAGAGTTGAGTGGAGTGATTTGGTGTTACTAAAGTCTGCACCTCAGAAGTTGCTAAATGCAATTCAACGAATTTAATATCCACACCCAAACCTATTCCCATATTTACTCCAAATTCATAACTATAAGAAAGACCGGCCCTTATGTAAGGAATCCAATCCATTGGTTTCCATTCTGCACCTATCGCAAAACGCGGATACTTTGTATTACCGGGAAGATTATTAAATCCCTGGTTATAATCGAAAGCAAGTAATAACTGTCCGGGAACAACATCCTTTTCAAAATTGTAAGATGCCCCTAATCTTAAAACTGTTGGTAATGATGTAGTAAAGCCATCTATCTTTCTACTTTCTCCGGTCAATCGTTCTTCAAGAGTATCCATTTGTGCATCATTACTTAAATCATCAAAATAGACTTCACCGAATGAAGAAAATGAAGCTGTGTTTTTATTCCAATTAATCTTACCCAGATCAGTAAGTGCTAAAGCAAATTGCCAGTTGTCTTTTGTTGCAGCCAAACCAAAATCAAATCCATAACCAATACCAGAGGGTGATGGAAACATACTGAACGAACTTTTTCTGCTGACTGAATCAAAATCATACTTTACTCCGAAATCATCTGAAAAGGCTGAATAGCCTAAAATGTTGGTTCCACCTGATATTTCATGAGATGGTCCGGTAATAAAATTCGCACCGAATCTTTCAGTACCGATATATGAATAGCCGTGAATAAGTTTAATAGTTGTACCGATCGTAAATCTGTCAAATGAAGATGTCAAAGGATTAATTACATTTCTTGAATAAGAAAGTGAATAGTTTCTTATCCACCATGCTTTAGCATTGGAATCATCCAGATCAAATCTTTTTCCAACCGGATTACCGTTAAACGCCAGATCGGTTACGCCTGCGGGTAAATATATTTTAGCACCGGCAATATCCTGTATTGCCAGACCAAACGCCCCGACTTCCTCATTTACATTAATACTGAATGACAGAATACTTACAGAAGCATTAATAAAAACTAAACCACCCTGCTCAATGAGAGAATTAAATTTATTTTTATCAGCTTGTGTAAGAATCCTGGGTTCGCCGTTCACACCTCCAAAAAAATAATTAAACTGATTTAGTGTTATAAAGTTTGTCCCGCTGTTTATTGCAACCGAAGGTAACGGGAATACTGTTGTAAAGTCAATGAATCTTTTGTGATCGATAGAAAGATTTGCAGGATTGATCCCGATTGAATAAACACCTTCAGATACAGCATTGGAAGTCCTTGCCAGTCCTATACTTCTCGTATCAATTGTACCAATCGAACCAAATTGCGCAAATACTGAAAACTGTGAATTAAGCACAACTATACTTAATACAAGTAAAAAATTTTTATTTATAATTTTTATCATCACTTTAATGCCTGCTCGGTTTCATTTATTAATCGTTGTTGTCAATATTATAATTTGTTTTGCAATATGCTTTTATCTTCAGCCATGCAGATGGTCTGACAGCAACGTGAGGTGGATTTGTTCCGCCTGAATCTTTTGTTGATACAGTTATATAAAAATCTGCAGAATATGAACGTGATAACATTTCAACCTGTGATGAATCAAGTACAATTCTTATGGGTTGATTAAGCACAGATGAAATCACTTCTCCATCGGGATTCACTTCGGCGGGTTCAAAATAAACTGAATCTGAGCCGCTAATATTTTTTGTCACTGTGAACAGATAATTCCCGTCAATATCATTAAGATCTAAACGAAGCCACATGCCAACTGGTATTGCATTTTCAATCTCTATAATAAAGTCTGCACTTCTTCCATCCTTTATTAGGTCACGGTCCTTTTCTCCAATTTGAAATGAAGTAACATCCTGAATCCTTGCATTGTGCAATGAAATAAAACTTCTCGTTGAAAATACAGTTTCAATTTTTATTGAATCTTCAATTGATGCAGTTACTCTTTTATGGTCTGGATTCATGATATATTCAGCACGGACAACTATTGAATCAGGAAGAAATGCAACAAACTCATTTATATTGCTGTTTTCTTCTGTATAATTTTTTTCTACTGATGGACCAATTAACCTTAGAGTATGATAAATACTGCCTGTTGAGTCTCTCATAAAAAATTCTGTCCCATCATTCCGAACACCGACTATGTTAAGATTTCTTACTTCAACATCAACAGGATTTTGTAATGGGGATATATAACCTGCTGTAACTTTTAACAAAGCTTCTGCTAATGTCAGTCTGTCCCTGAAGTTTTCTATACTGTCAACATCAAGTGCAAATACATCCTCATCGTATCCAAGTGATTTTGGGGGAAGTAACCCGGCTGCAGATGTAAAAGAAAAATTTGATATATATAAATTTCCAATTACAATAGTCTGTGCAGGAACGGCAGAAGTAACTCTGGCAACAATTTGTAATTTATTACTGTTTATTCCGGGCTGTCCAGGCGGCTGCTGATAGGTGTGATTTTCAAGATTATACGAAACAGAATCGAAACCCGAAGGATCAACCTGAAAATCAAAGGACAAACTCTCACCATCCGGTTTTAAAATACCCGGGAATCGTACATTAATATTCGCCCTGTGAATACTCGGATTAGTGAATGACAGGGATAAGTTTCCATCGCTGAATAACGCGCTTTCAAGTTCGACACTATCCGGGAATTCGATATACACTGTGGAACTATCTTCATTTGATGCTGGTATTGGAACATTTTGAATTGAGGTTTCGAACTGCAGGTTTAAAAAATCTGCTATATCAGTAAAATGTGAATATTCATCCGACTGAAACAAATATATCAGATCTCCTGAAGAAGAATCCACACTTATGTAAGGGTTTTCATTAATTATTTCACTAAGTGTAAAACTGTTATTGATTAGTGGGATATTAAGATTCACCTGCCAGTCCGGCGCAAGCACTTCATCAGGCAAATCAAAGCATGAGATGAATGTTATGGAAATTATCATCAAAAAAAGCGCTGCCCGTTTAAAAAAAATACTTTGCATTTAACTTACCATTTAATATGAGTTACTTTTCTTAATTTTAACACTTTAATACTATCTAAAATTTTGCGGAGATTTGAGAAAAATTCTGGTTCAGAATTATTAACAAAAAAAATTCCCTTCTCTTTTCAGCGAAGGGAATCCGATTTGAAATTTAAATTCAAAATAAAATCAGTTTATTTTTTCATCTTTGGGTGCAGCAACAAATCCGAAATGCTGATTTGGCGGTGCGTCTGTTCTTATCTCTCCAAACCTTGATTCAAATTTATCGATGTTATCCTTTAAAGCTTTCATAAGCATTTTTGCATGCTGCGGAGTAGTAATAATTCTTGCATGCACTTTTGCTTTAGGCACACCCGGGACTATCCTGGTAAAATCAATAATAAACTCTGCCGGTGAATGAGTTATAATGGCTAAATTGGAATAAATTCCTTCTGCTTCTTTTTCACCAAGCTCAATATTTATTTGCTGACCTTGCGGCTGATTATTTTGATTCATTTATACTTTCGTTTATTTATTCAGTTCATCAACTTTATTCAATGCATCCTGAGCCTTGTCATTCATTCCAAGCTGACCATAAACCCTTGCCAGTACCATCCAGGTAGCAGCATCATCACTTTTAAGTTCAACAACTTTTTCAAGGTATGGCATTGCGAGTCTGTATTTTTCTTTAAACTTATCTGTTAATTCTCCCTTGTCCTCAGCTTCTTTATTCATATGTGTACCCCATTTATAGTAGGTTACACCAAGGTTATAGATTGCGTTCTGGTATTCAGAATCAATTTCAATAGCTTTAAGAAACTGTTTTTCAGCAGCTTCAAACTGTTCGGTTTGAAGGAGAACTACGCCATAATTGTAACGGTAATATTTATTTTCAGGATCCTGTTCAACACCCGTTTTGAATGCATCAATAGCTACATCCATTTTATTAGCGCCTATATAAGAATTAGAAAGGAATAATAAAATCTGCTGATCATTCGGATAATGTTTCCTTCCTTCTTCAAGTACCTGTATCGCATTATTAAACTGTTCAATTGCGGCAAGACTATCTGAAGTATTTTTTGAAGTTTTGAAAGTGTTCATAAGATTATTACCCTTGTTGTAATAAATATCACCAAGGAAAGTGTAACCATCGAGTTCCTTCTTCAGTTCTATTATTTTCCGCAGAGGTTTAATTGCATCGTCATATCTTTCTGAACTCATATAAACAAATGCAAGATTTTTGTACGTATCGGCAGAATCCGGTTGAAGTCTTACAGCATTTTCGAACTGATAGATCGATCTTTCATAATAAATCTTTACACTATCTTCATTATCTGTATTGTTTCCACGTTGAAATGATGCAACACCTTTGTTAAAAAGGTTTGCCCAGGTATGTTTTTTCCAATCTTCAATATTTGTTTCAAATTTTTTACTGATAGCAAGTGATGCATCAAAAGCATTTACCATTTCCTCAATATTCTCTTTCTCACTGTAAACCACACCAAGCCAATAATATCCCTCATCACTTTTGGGATTTTTTTCAACTTCCTTTTTAAGTGATTCTAATGCTTTATCATAATTCTTTTGCTGAATATATAATTTGGCACTTGTAAGTTCGGTTGATGAGCATTGAAAGCCCATTAATCCAAATCCGGCTAATATTAGAACAACAATTATTTTGTTTGAGATTCGCATTTTAACTCCGCTTTTAGTCTATAATTATGCTGCCAAAATTACCATAATAGGCTAGCAGAGTCAAGAATAAACTCTATACCGGTTTATACGTAAAATGCTGAAGGGAGTGCTGACACAGTAAGTGATTCGTTCACCATTTAAATTGATTTTCCATCCATAAAAGGATATTTTTACAAACAAAAAAGAGGTTGATTTTGACCACCGAAGAAGTAATTAAAGCCGTCCCAAAAGTCCTCCTGCATGATCACCTTGATGGTGGACTAAGACCTCAAACAATAATTGATCTTGCCAAAGAACTTAAATACAATAAACTCCCCACAAATGATCCTGGTGAATTAGCGCAATGGTTCCATCGTGGGGCAAACAAGGGTAACCTTGTCGAATACTTGCAGGGTTTTGAACATACGTGTGCCGTTATGCAGACAAAGGAAGGTCTTGAACGAGTAGCATACGAAATGATGGAAGACATGAAGAACGATAATGTTTGTTATGTAGAAACAAGATTCGCACCTGTTTTTCATCTTTCAAAAGGACTTTACCAGGAAGATACAGTAACTGCAATATTGAATGGTTTAGAAAAAGGGAAAAAAGATTTTGGTGTCGGTTACGGACTCATTCTTTGCGGAATGAGAAACATGAAAAACACCCTTGAAATTGCCGAACTCGCGGTAAATTTTAAAAACCAGGGTGTTGTAGGGTTTGATCTTGCCGGTGAAGAAGGCGGCTATCCACCCAAAAAACATATAGATGCTTTTCAATTTATTCAACGAGCAAATTTCAATATAACAATTCATGCAGGAGAAGCGTTCGGAAAAGAATCAATCTGGCAGGCAATACAATGGTGCGGAGCCCACAGGATTGGTCATGCAACACATTTAAAAGAAGATTTTGTAATCGATCATCACGGGAATGTAGTTAGTTTTGGTGATCTTGGTCAGTATGTGCTGGATAAAAGAATTCCGCTGGAAATTTGTTTACTAAGCAACGTTCATACAGGCGCAGTTGATAAAATTGAAAATCATCCGTTCGGAATTTTATATAAAGAAAAATTCAGAGTAACGATTAATACTGATGACCGTTTGATGAGTGATACAACTCTTACAAAAGAATTCTTAACTGCAATAGAATATTTTGGTCTGAATCTGGAAGATGTTGAAAAAATTTCAATCAACTCAATGAAATCCGCATTCATTCCATACAAAGAAAGACTTCATTACATTTATAACGTTATAAAACCGGGCTATCAAAAAATAAAAGACAAATTGTTATCATTTAATACTAATACAGGAAATCATGAAAAAACTGTTCACTAATTATAATCTCGAACTAAACAAAAATGAAAAGAAACTATTACTAACATTTTGCCGTCAGTCTCTGAAACAAATTGAAGGAGACTCAAAATATTTCGGGGAAACAAAAGCATTCAATTCGATCATTTCAAAACTAAGCACCGATGATGATGTTGTGAAACTGACCAAGGATGAAAAAACCCGTCTCCAGTTTCAGTTGAAACAGAATATTGATTTCATGAAAAAAGAAATTAAGAAAAGCTGGTTCTTAAAAAGATGGCTTTACAAATCACTTCAAAAACAATATGATAGTTTACTCGCAAATCACTTTGAAGGTTAACAATGATCACCACAAAAAATAAAAAAATAATTAAAGCTCCAACAGGAACTACACTCTCATGCAAAGGATGGATACAGGAAGCAGCAATGAGAATGCTGATGAACAATCTCGATCCTGATGTCGCGGAAAATCCTTCTGAGCTAATTGTTTACGGCGGAAGCGGCAAAGCAGCACGCAACTGGGATGCATATGAAGCAATCATCTCTTCATTAAAAAATCTTGAAAACGATGAAACACTTCTTGTACAATCAGGCAAACCTGTTGCAATATTTAAAACACATACTAACGCTCCAAGAGTTATAATCTCAAATTCAATGCTTGTACCGCGTTGGGGAACGTGGGAAGAGTTTCGCAGACTTGAAGCACTTGGTTTAACTATGTACGGACAAATGACCGCCGGAAGCTGGATTTACATCGGCACACAGGGAATACTTCAAGGCACTTATGAAACGTTTGCAGAATGCGCACGAAAATATTTTAGCGGAACATTATCAGGTAAATTTATTCTTACTGCCGGACTTGGTGGAATGGGCGGCGCACAGCCACTCTCAGCTACTATGAACGGTGCAGCTTTTCTTGGTGTTGAAGTTGATCGCTCGCGCGCTCAAAAAAGAATTGAAACTGGTTATCTTGATGTTATTACCGAAGATCTTGATGAAGCTCTATCACTAGTTCTTGATGCAAAGAAAAATAAAAAAGCTTTATCAGTTGCGATCATTGGTAACGCCGGAGAAATTCTCCCGCAGATAATTAAACGTAAAATAATTCCTGATGTGGTTACTGATCAGACGTCAGCTCATGATACTTTAAACGGTTATGTTCCTATAGGAATGTCGTTTGAAGAAGCTTTGAAACTTCGTAAATCAAATCCGGATGAATATATAAAACTTTCAAAGAAAACTATTGTTAAACATTTGCAGTCGATGCTTGAATTTCAAAAACTCGGTTCAATTGTTTTTGATTATGGAAATAACATCCGCGGCGAAGCACAAGCAAACGGTGTTTCAAATGCTTTTGATATTCCGGGATTCGTTCCTGAATTTATTCGTCCTTTATTTTGCGACGGTAAAGGGCCATTCAGATGGGCAGCGCTTTCCGGTGACCCTGAAGATATTTATGTAACCGATAAAGCTGTTAAAGAAGCATTTCCTGAAAATAAATTACTCGCTAACTGGATAGACATGGCTCAAAAGAAAGTTCACTTCCAGGGATTGCCCGCTCGTATATGCTGGCTTGGTTATGGTGAACGCGCAAAGATGGGATTAATTTTCAATCAGCTTGTAGCTGATAAAAAAGTAAAAGCCCCGATAGTCATCGGAAGAGATCATCTTGACTGCGGATCAGTTGCATCACCAAACAGAGAGACTGAAGCAATGCAGGATGGTAGTGATGCAATCGCAGATTGGCCAATACTAAACGCAATGTTGAACTCAATCGGCGGGGCGAGCTGGGTATCAGTACACCACGGCGGCGGCGTTGGAATCGGAAATTCAATTCATGCCGGAATGGTGGTAGTAGCTGACGGAACAAAAGAAGCCGCTGAAAGATTGGAGAGAGTTCTTACTTACGATCCGGGAATGGGTATTGTCCGCCACACTGATGCAGGTTATGAAAGAGCAATTAATAATGCAAAACAGTTTGGTGTTAAAATTCCAATGATGAAGTAGTATGAAAAAGTTTTTATCACTTAGTCTGCTTTTCCTTTTGCTGTCATTTATTTCTTTAAATGCACAGGAAAAGAAAATTAATTTTAAAGATTGCACATTCAATGGATTTCCGCTTTATGGGAAAATAAAAGTTGTTGATTCATTTCCTGATATTAAAGTTCAGATAGTGGAATCTTTTCCTGATCTGAAAGTTAAAATCGTTGAATCATTCCCTGATGAATGCGGCAAGTGGAAATTTGTTGATTCATTTCCGGATGTAAAAATCCAGTTCGTGGATTCGTTTCCTGATATCAAAATAAAATTTGTGGAATCGTTTCCAGGTAAACCGTGATATTGAATTGGTAACCGCAACCTTAAGGTTGCGCAAGCAGAGTATTCGCAGGCTAAAGTCTGCGGCTACCAGCGATCAGTTGTAATTAAGTTATTTCTTAAACAAGAAATATATTACTAATAATAAAATCAGAGGATGTTATGAAACTAAAAGTATTAGTAGCAGATAAATTTCCCGAAAAATATATCCAGCAAATGAAAGACCTTGATCTTGAAGTTGCTTACGAACCCAAGCTCGGAGAAAAAGATCTTCCTGCCGCAGCTAAAGATGTTGATATACTTATCGTTCGTTCAACAATTGTAAATGAAGAGACGATTAACTCAAGTAAAAAATTAAACCTGATTATTCGCGCAGGGTCCGGTGTAAATAACATTGCGATATCCGCCGCAAATAAGAAGGGTATTTACGTTACCAATTGTCCTGGCATGAATGCAGTTGCAGTAGCTGAATTAGCCATCGGACTTATGCTTTCGCTTGACAGGTTCATTCCCGACAACGTAAGCGATTTTAATAAAGGTGTTTGGAACAAAGATAAATTTTCAAAAGGCAAAGGACTTAAAGGAAAAACACTCGGACTAATCGGTGTCGGCAACATCGGAAAAGAAGTTGCAAAACGCGCACTCGCTTTTGAGATGAATGTATATGGAAAAGACATTACCCGTATTGAAGGAGTTCAGATAAAAGATTTTAGCGAGATGGATCAGCTTTTACCTCTTTGTGATATTGTAACAATCCACCTCCCTGCTACTCCGCAAACAAAAGGTTTGTTCAACAAACAGATGTTCAGTTACATGAAGAATGGTGCTTACCTTATCAACACATCGCGTCAGGATATTATTGTTGAAGACGATCTACTTGAAGCAATAAAAGAAAAAAATATCCGTGTTGCTGTGGATGTATTTAAAGGTGAGCCGGAAGGAAAATCAGGAGAAGTTTCATCCAAACTTCAAAACAACCCGAACATTTATGTAACACATCACATCGGCGCGTCAACAGAACAGGCACAGGATGCAGTTGCCGAAGAAACAGTAAACATAATTAAACATTATGTACACAGCGGTGTCATTGATCATTGGGTTAACAGGGCAAAGATAACCGACGCACACTTCCAACTTGTTGTTAAACATTTTGATAAACCCGGTGTGCTTGCTGGAATTCTTGATGTTCTCCGTGAAGGAAATATTAATATTGAAGAGATTGAGAATATAATCTTTGAAGGCGGTATTGCTGCTTGCTGTACAATGAAACTACAAAACGCGGCAACTGCAGATATGTTGAAGAAGATGAGTGAAAATGTGAATGTGATTAGTGTTAGTCACGTGGAGATTTAGTATTATTTATTTGGGCGATTCAATTGAATCGCCTTTTTAGATAATTGAGCGCGACTCGGTGGTAAATTTATAATTTTCATAATTATAGGTGAAATGTTATGGGCTTCTCATCGACAAAAAATAGTATTCCACGATTTATTCCTTCCCAAAGAATTAAAGGTTCTGATAAAGAACTCTTTATAATTAATTATGAAGGATCTGTTATAGAAATTCAAAGAAGCTCAAACCTTTATGAACCAATAATTGTCAGGATAGATGGCAAGATGCTTGAGACAGTTCCCAGTAAACAAAATAAGGAAATTGAGTTTTCAACTGCCGATGGAAAACATAACCTTCAGGTTTGGAATGAACGAGTTGAAAATACTTTAATACCAAAAATATTTGTAAAAGATGGAATTGCGATAGTGATTGATGGTGTGCCTGTTCAAAATACCCTAGCTGACCCTATCTCAAGATTCAATAGTGGAAAAGCATTTATATGGTTGCTCACTATATTATTATTTGTCAAAGCTTTTATAGTACCGCTTTCCTCAAATCAATTACTTATTCAGGATGAAACCAAACTTTATCTTTTTATAAATATAATTTTATTCATACTTTCTTTATCAGCAGCGTTAACATTTCAGTTAAATCCTATCAGAGCGGTAATGATAGGATTATTTGCAAGTATAATTGAGTTAGCTGAATACATCTTTGCTATCACAATGCTAAAAGAAATTAGTATTGTTGTCATACTTTTTACGATACTAAGATTAAGTATACTTGCATCAATAATATTCTCGTTCCGTAATCTAAAACTAATCCTTAGTTTTTCAGATAAAGAAAATCAAATCATTTCTGATAAATCACCTAAAAAAATTAAGCGATTTACTTTCTCAGTAAAATATATAGTTATTTCCGTATTATTTCTTACCGTGCTCGGCAGCTTCTACTTTGTTGTAAATGAAATTATCAAGAGGAGTAATGAACCATCGATTGAAAGGGACAGTTCTTTGGAATTTAGAACTGATCTAAAACTGCCTGAATTAATTCCATATAGAATCGGAGATAAGTGGGGATATGTCAACCGTAGGGGCGAAAGGGTAATCGAATCAAAGTATTCATCTGTGGAATTTTTTAGTACAAATAATAGTCTAAGAATAGAAAATAATGAACTTGTAGGCATAATTGACAAAAACGGAAAAGAAATCATTCCCTGTACTTATGCAGATATTAAGGAACTCTCAGATAAAGATTATTTCATTGCTAAAAAGAAGGATAGAAATTGGGGTATAATTAATGATAAAAATGAAATCATCATTCCTTTTAGTTATAAGAAAATTGAAAAACATTCTAGCAAAGATTTATTTGTCGTTCATAAAGAAAATACTGCAGGAGTAATTGACATAACAGGTCGAATTGTAATCCCTTTTTTATATAAAAATTTAGAGTTTAGTAATAAATTTATTATTGCAGTAAGAGAAAATCCTGATAAAGTAGAATATGGCTTGCTTAATTTTGAAGGTTCAATTTTAATGCCTTTTCAGGGTTGGGAACTAAGGTCTGATAATATGTTAAACGATAGCTTATTAATTGCTTCAAAAGAACAAATTTTATTTTTGAGTGTATTAAATGATTTTGTTTCTGAAACTACAGAACGAATAATCGACTTGAATGGGAATACAATCTTACCTAAAAAGTCAAAAGTCAATGAGCGAAATGTATTTACATATTTAGACCACCTTACAAAAACAGACACTAAGGATTATATTCTTATCAGTTACACTGAATATTCAATTGATCTATTTACGTATACTCGGAAGAAAGGAATCATTAATTCTAAAGCAGATATTATTATACCATTTGAATACGACGAGATTGGTTCTGGGTATAAAGTTTCATTTAACGAACAATATAACGCTGTAAAGAAAAACGATTTATATGGTGTTATAAACCGCTATAATAGAATTATATTACCGATAAATTATGAATACGCTTCAGTTGAAAAACCAGGCGATGAATTTTATTTTATTGTAAAAGATAAACGTAAAAATAAAACAGGCTTACTTAAAGCTCCGAAGTATTATGATTTGGCTTCAAGCGAAGTGGTGATTCCATTTGACTACGATTGGATTATTATTAACGATAAAAATAATAATTGGATAACTGTAGTTAATAATAACAGAAGAGGGGCAGTTGATTTTAATAATAATCTAATAGTCCCCCTAAAATATATAGGCGGTCTATATCTGTCTGAAGGATTAGCTGCAACCAAATATGTCGATCCAGATACATTAAATAGAGTACTTAACTCAAATATGATTAAAGCCTTATCATATTTGGAAGAAATTCATAAATCTTTAATCATGAGTAGTGGGTGGGATGGTATATATCGAAATCCAGACTATAAGTATTTAAAATATTCAACTTTGGAGTTGATGAATATTTTGACAGACAGTTTAGCTCGGAAGACTTATTACTTTGATAATTATAAATACCTGAAAAGATTTGAAAATTATGAAGAATTTGCTCTCGAAATAATTTTAGGGGATTGGAGAAGAGTATTACCTGGTAAATGGGGTTATTTTAACGAAAAAGGAGAATTGGTTCTCGATTTTATTTATGATGATGCTGAATCCTTTGAACACGGTTTAGCAAAGGTCAAAGTGAATAATAAGTGGGGTGTAATAAATAAAAATGGCAAAGTTGTTCTTCCAATTAAGTACGATGAAGATGAGTTAGAGAAAGTTGATGGTTATGATTTATTTAAAGTAAGTAGGAATAAAAATTCTTTATTATCCAAAGGAACTTTTGGATTTATAGATATAAACGGAGTTGAATATTTTAAGGACTAGTTATTAGTATGGAAATGAGTTCAAAAAAATATGATGTTTTCATTTGTTATGAAACGACAACAGGTTTTGATTTTGCAACTAATATAAAAGAAGCGTTAAGAAAATTATCCTTTAATGCTTTTGTTGCAAAATCAGATATCCCTGCAGGTGTTAATAATGAAACAGAATTTCGTTATGAAATAATACAGTCTAGTGAACATTTTATCATAGTATTTACCAATCTTACTTTTCAGTCGGGAGAAGTCAGAAATGAAGTTCAGGAAGCATTAAAAAATAATAGAAAATTTATTATTTGTTTAGATTCAAGAGTTGAAGCTAAAAGATTTCAGACTGAATTCCCAGAATTGGCTAATAAACAACGAACACTTCCTTTTTCAAATTCAAGTGAGTTATGTAAGCATGTAACTGATATATTTGATGCGATACGATTAAAAGAAAGTCAAAATAGCATCAAAGGCAAAGATATAGAATTGATTCATGAAGAAAAGAAATTAATTATTGAGCCTAAATGGTCGATTACTCCAATAAATGAATCTCAAAAAAAAGGAAAGATAATTTTTAAGGTAAGAAACCTGACTCCAAATAGAATTTTGCTATATGGTTATAAAATGTTTCGAATTCACCCGACAGGCGAAAAAGATTTTTTCTATTGCGGTATTTCTAAATCAGTAGAGGAATTCAGTGGTTGGCTTTCAGACCCACATTTTAATATTATACTATGGCACAATGATGAGCATACATTCCATTGGAATGAAGTGGATATTGAAACAACATATGGAATCAATTCAAAAGGAACTTGGCAAATTGAATTACAAATTGCTTTTATTATAGATAGTAATCAAAGTCAAATTTTCACCTCAACTGGTATTTCTTCAATCAAATACGACTGAATTCATTTGTTGCTTATACAACACATATACATGCAAAAAATACATAACGATTAAACATACTTGCCAAAAACCAAATCTTAACAGCAATATTACTTTGAATTTCTAATCTCTTTCACGTGCCATCAAATTAGCTGATCATTATTAACACGGCATCTTGTTTGATTTTATATCTCATTAACATCAAACAGGATTACAAAATGAAACGATTAATACTTTTAGTTGTTTTGATCTGGTTCACATTCAACGTTCAAAATTCAGCTCAACAATCTATCATTGCAGATCACACGATTGCAAAACTTTCTCTTTTACAAGATGCCTGGATAGATTCAGCAAAAGCAAAACTTCATATCGCTTACGGACATACATCTCATGGCAGCCAGATAATTACGGGGATGGATGGATTGGAAAACTGGAAAGGTGTTAAGTTCGCTTTCAATGAAGGCGGAACTAACGGTGCATTAGATATTGATGACAACGCTTTCCCCGGCGCTTCTGATCTTGGTAATCCTGACAGAACTGCCTGGGCAACAGCAACAAGAAATTATCTCAACAACTCCGCAAACAGTGATGTCAATGTTGTTATCTGGTCGTGGTGCGGGCAGGTAAGCAGCGCAACTGAAACTGACATCAACACATATTTAAATCTTATGACAGAATTGGAAAATGATTTTCCTGATGTAAAATTCGTTTATATGACAGGACATCTTGATGGTTCGGGATTAACAGGAAACCTTCATCAGCGAAACCAGCAGATACGAAATTATTGTATCACCAATAATAAAATACTTTATGACTTCAATGATATTGAATCATACGACCCCGATGGGAATTATTTCCTGGATAAAGATGCAAATGACAATTGTGATTATGACAGTGATAACAATGGTAGCCTTGATAAAAACTGGGCAGTTGATTGGCAAAACAATCACACTATTAATATTGATTGGTATGATTGTTCAGCGGCACACAGCCAGCCTCTTAATGGTAATTTAAAAGCTTATGCAGCATGGTGGTTGTGGACAAGACTTGCGGGATGGAATCCAGTCAGCAATATTGAAGAACCTGTTGAAAATCCAAAAGGATTTATTTTATATCAGAATTATCCTAATCCTTTTAACCCAAGAACTATTATCAGTTGGCAGTCCCCAGTTACCAGTCGGCAAACCTTAAAGATTTATAATGTACTTGGGAATGAAATTGCGGTTCTGATGGACGAAATAAAACCGGCAGGTAAATATGAAATTGAATTTAATTCTTCATCCGAAACCAGGAATCTGGTATCAGGGATTTACTTCTATAAACTACAAGTTGGTGAATTCACTGAAACGAGAAAGATGATACTTCTGAAATAAAATTCAGGATACAAATTTTATATCGATCATTTCCTTAATTATTCCGTGGTAGTAAGGAAGTTCCAGCAGGTGTTTGATTCCTTCAATATCCTGTTCATCGAAAGTGAAAATAAGATGCTGGATATTTGATACAATAAATTCCATAGCTTGCTGTGACTGATCTTTGAATATAGATACAAAATTAAGAGCATCTGTATTTCCAAGATCATTCTTATAAACATTTACAAATTCTTTAAGACTATCTTCGGAGGTTGAAGCAAGAATAAAATTGACATAAGGAGCATTAATAAGTTCTGTTACCTCTTCTGCTAAAGTAATCCCATTCAAGAATCGGTTCTTCTGAAAATTTTCTGATCCGGTAACAAGAAAATTTTTATCCGAAGTAATTTCTCCGGTGCTGTTAAGAGAAACAGATACATCAAGATTATAAAGCTCTTTAAAAATTATTTTACTCAGTATCACTTCGTTAGTCGAAACATCACCATTTAAAATCAACTCGCTAAGATCTTCATCACCATGTTTAAAATATATCATCGAGTTGGAGATCGGTCCATCGAATGATATTCCAATCTCGGAAGAAATGAATAACTCTTTGTGATTTATCAGATCAAGAGTAGGTATAAGTGCAACAGAGCCGGGTTCATCTAATAATTTTTTGACAAGTAATGCAGAGGGAATAAACTCGGATTTTATTTCTTTAACCGAATTAAGAGCAGAAAGAAAAATCTCCGAAAAAATATTTTGTGGAAGAAATAATTTCATAATAAAAAAGCCGCTGCTTGAGCGGCTTTGTAAAAATTTAACTCTTTTTACTTTTAATCCTTGCAGCTTTACCTGAAAGATTTCTGAGATAATAAAGTTTAGCGCGTCTTACATTACCTTCTTTAAGAAGTTCAACTTTTGCAATCTTTGGTGAATTGTAAGGGAATATTCTTTCAACACCAACACCGCTTGCAATTTTTCTAACGGTAAATGTTCTGTTTGTGCCTTCGCCTCTGATGTTTATTACGTCACCTTCAAAGGGCTGTATTCTTTCTTTATCGCCTTCGATTACTCTAACGTGTACACGAACATGATCCCCGGAATTAAATTTCGGAAGATCGGTTCTCATCTCTCCGGCAGATATATTATTTAAGTTAATCATTTTAGTCTCCACTAATTATTTATTTTTTTCCAATTCTCTGTTAAAACTTTTGATTGTTCTTCTTTCCACTTTTTTATTTCTTTTTCATTTCCTGAAAGAAGTACATCCGGTACTTTCATTCCTTTATACTCAGCGGGTCTTGTGTAGTACGGTGCTTCAATTCTCTCACCATCCTGAAATGAATCTTCAAGCGCTGATTCGCTGTCATTAAGTACGCCGGGAATTAATCTTATCACTGCATCAATCATCAGAAGTGCAGGAAGTTCACCTCCCGTAACAACAAAATTTCCAATCGAAAATTCTTCGGTTGCAAATTTAGCTCTTACGCGGTCATCAATTTCTTTATAATGCCCGGCAACAAAAAGAATATTTTTAGCAAGCGATATTCTGTTCGCTGTCGTCTGATCAAATATTTTTCCTTTAGGGGTAGTGAAAATTATATGATCGTACTTTCGTTCAGAAGTTAATTTTTCAATACATTCAAAGAACGGTTCCGGTTTAAGAACCATACCTGGTCCACCGCCGAAAGGTTTATCGTCTATCTGTTTGTGTTTATCGTGAGCATAATCTCGAAGATTATGAATAACGATTTCAACTTTCCCTTTTGTCTGAGCTCTTTTAAGTATGCTTGAATTAAGCGGGCTTATAAGCAGGTCAGGCACTGCGGTTATTATATCAATCCTCATTTTCATCTTCATAAATATCACCCGGATAAAGAGTAAGAATCTTTTTTTGAGGATCAAAACTTTCAATAAAATCAAGAACAGCGGGAAGCAGAAATTCGCTTCCATCATCTTTAAGTATTACGTAAACATCATTTGCAGGATATGATAGTACATCCTTAACCACACCAAATGGTTTTTGTTCTTTCATAACTGAACTGCCAATTATATCGTGAACAAAATAATTATCTTCGGGCAGTTTAATAAGTCCGTTATTATCCACATAGACATTTTTATCAATGAACACTTTCACCTGTTCCGGTGAATCGAAGTTAAGGAACTTGAGATAAATATTATCTTTCTCACTTTTGACTTCCTCAACAGTAATTTCCTTTTTAACATTAAAAAATTCCACAAACACTTTTTTAAGATTTAAAAAACGTTCGGGAAAATCCGAATAGGATTTAATCTTAACAAAACCATTTTTGCCGGAAGCAGAAACTATTTTCGCGATTAAAAAATATTCGGTCACAAAGGAAATAAAAAATCCTTTTTAATTAATCTAATATTTCAAGAACAGCACGTTTACCTTCTTTAGCGGCGATTGCCGTAAGAAGTGTTCGCATTGCCTGTGCTGTCTTACCTTGTTTTCCGATAACTTTACCAACGTCATCGGCTTTAACTTTAAGTGCAAGAACAACTTTGTTGTCTTCAGGAGTTTTTTCCTCTATAACAACATTCTCTGGATGATCAACCAGATGTTTTGCGATGAACTCGATGAACTCTTTCATAGAAACAAGCCTCCTATTTTAGTCTTGGAGCAGGGAGCTTTAGAAATATGTACAGAAGAATTCCTCGGCTATGGGCCTGATCTGTCAGCCCTGGTCGCTTGGAGTTTCGTCAGAAGCCGCGCCCTTTGCTTCAGCTGTACCTTTTTCAGAACCTTCTACATC
>JAEXTA010000217.1 GCA_023453665.1 Bacteroidota bacterium
CTGGAACATTTATGTAACTGGTTGCTGAAAATTGAGCGAATGTGCGGATATCACCAGATGCAAAAGTAACCCCGGATAACGTACCATTATTATTATTGCCGCTTGAGTCATTAGCGTTACCGTTTAATGGGTAATGTGCAATTAATCCTTGGGATGTTTGAGCAAAGCAATAAGTTGAAGATATTAAAACTGTTAAAAGTAAAAGAATCCTTCTCATGATAACTCCTATTTTTTAAATAATTCGGATATATCTTCTTCAATACCCCCAATCAATTATCTTTTGGAAAACCAGTGAAATTTTTTTCAAAAATCTTTTTTGTAATTTTGGGTTGAATGAAAGTCGAATATTCTGTATTGCATATCCTCAATTCGATCTGTACTTCCAGAGTAAACAGAATTGAATTAAATTATCTAATTGAATTGACTTGTAAGCTTGCTTCTACATATTTAAAACATCGTTACAAAAACCTAAGCAGGGTTTTATTAGCTGAAGATGTGACAATTAAAGAATTGGGCATTGACGCAATCGCACCATTGTTTGAAAGAGATGAAGCAGGGGTTTTTATAAAGATAAAATCCGCATTCAACAATTGGCAGCCGCCTATAGAAGCCGAGAACACAGCACTTTTTTTTCTTAACAGGTTAGTTGCAAGGAGTGTAGAGAAATATGTTTCGGAGTTGCTTAGATATTCTGATCCTTTCTTCTCTAAAATATTAGATTCTATCAATTATCTAATTGAAAAAAATAATTATAGAAAGGAACGAATTCTTGGAACATCTTACATTGTTCAGAATGATGAGTTTATCAAAATTGGTTCTCTGCCCGATTCAAAATTTATTAATGAATTACCCGTAAAACTTTTCAGAAACAAAAGTATTCTGCTTACCGAAATATTTAATCACATTAGTATAGTTCCCGATAAATCTATGGCGATACCATTGAATGCATTGGTTATGAAGATTAAACAGCTCAATTCTTCGGAATATATTTTGTCTGAAAATGTTGAAAATAATAATGAATCAGAGGTTGATTCTATCGTAAACAGAAGTCTTAAAATAACGTTTAATAAAATGCAGGAGAGTTATTTAGATAAGAATAAAATAAATGAGTCTGAAGCGGTTAGATTGAAGCAAGCATTAGAAAACATTGTTACAGATCTGAGAGACGGAGGAATTAATCCTGGTTTGCATAAATATTTTTTAGAACAATTCACTGAATTAAGTTTTGGAGATTATAAACAACGGTATCAAAATATTTTTGAATATTTATTTAAAATATTGAAACAAGAAATATCAGAGCAATTAAAAAATTAGGATACCAGAATGATTTTCCAAATGACAGATAATTAGGAGTATTATTTAGACAAATGGATGCACAAAATAAAAATATTAAGATTGATGAACAGGATTTGTTTGACTATGTCTTTTTCCCTGAAAATTTATCAGTTGACAAGCAAAATTATATCAAAACAGATAAAGCATACTCAGAGATCATATCGTTCTACCTGCTACTAAAAACAGAGTCTGATGCGGAAACCGAAACAGCTATCAGAAAAAAAATAGCTGAAAAAATCCCAGCATATAGTTTTGAGAATATTATTATTCTGAATCCGGTCCATACTTCAAATCTTAAAAAACAAAACGGTTCACGTCTTGCTGCCGGATCAACCGAACTTAAGCCAAGGCTTTCGACTAAAACTTTTATTGATAATAATAAAGAGTATCTAATAAAAGTTTTAACCTCAGAAAGTGAAACAAAGGTTTTTGTTTTTTCGACTAATGATGAAATCATCAAGAATTTTGAAATAGTAATTGAACCTAATAATCTGAAGTATCACCTGGATGATAACAAAGAGCCTCTCATCATTACTCACTCCATCGAGGCTGACAAAATAGAATTGCGATTTGATTAGTTGTTAAAGCTTATAATAATTCTATCGCGTTCATTAAATTACTCTGCGTTAAATGACTATAATTTTGTGTTGTAACTAAATTTTGATGGCCGGCTAATTCCTTTACAACATATAAAGACGCACCTTTTTGCACCAGGTTTGAACAAAATGAATGACGCAATGTATGCAGGTGAATTGAATCATTTAACTTAGCTGCACGTACTGATACTTTAAACTGTTTGCTTATAAAATCTTCGTTGTATTTGAAACCACCTTTTTGATTAAATACAAAGTTTGATGATTTAGTTTTTGAAGTTTTTAATCTTGAAAATATTTCTTGAATTTTTGTATGAATGGGAATTATCCTTTCTCTTTTTGATTTGGTTTTGTAAACGTCGGAAATTTTTGTTGTGATTGTGTTTTGAGATTCATCTATCCAATTCCATTTTAGATTTAGTATTTCGCTTATGCGCAAACCACTATAAAAAGCAATTACAAAAATATCTTTTAAGAATTGACGTGAAGTTTTTTCTAAGATTAATTGAAGTTCGGTTTCCGAAATAAAAACGGGATACGATTTAGAAACTTTAGGAGCTTTGATTTTTTTGAAAGGATTATCTGAGAGGTAATTCCAAATTACTGCTTTACTGAATGCAGCCTTAAGT
>JAEXTA010000229.1 GCA_023453665.1 Bacteroidota bacterium
GTATGTATGGCGGTATGTCAGAGGAAGATCTTGGAGCTATTTATGAATATCTGCACAGCCTTAAGCCTGTTAAAAACCTTGTAGTGAAATTCACTCCTGCAAAACAATAAAAACTCAGAGGAAGACCGTGAAAACAATTTTTATAAATAAATCTGAAAAATCACACACTGTAATTCTTTGGGTAATACTTGTTATTATTTTATTGAGCAGTGGTATTATCAAAGCTCAGGGCGGCTATGTTATTTACAGAAATCTATCATACCCTGATACAACAATTTATAATGAAAAAATCGGTCTTCCGTTTTCTCCTAATCCTGAAAATGTAAAATCGATAGGAATGGGAAAAACACAACTGGCAAACGGCAAACAGTTTAATGCAATGATGTACAACCCTGCATTTCTATCAAGAAAGAAAAATACTCTTGATATACTGAATGTTAGTGTCAGTATGCCTTCAACAACTTTTGAAGCTGCAAACTTTGTCAGGAATAATCAGTCTCAGTTGAAAGACGGTTATTTTCTTCAGCAGGTTTATGATTCATATATTGATTTTGCAGCAGCACAAACTTACGATGACTATAACAACGCACTAAAAAAATTGAAGAGTGCATTGGAATTTCCAACTCAACTTTCTGATAAAGTAATAGGTGATTATAATGATCCCGATGTACACGGTGTAAGAATAATACCGAACATTTCAGGACAATTTGGCAACTTCGGGTTTTCACTAAGTGGTACAGGTCAGGCAGGTTTTATCGGAATTCCAACTAATGCAATGATACAATTAAGGAATATGCAGATACCGAACGATGTAAGTGAAATAACACCTGAGTTTCTTTTGGAACTTGCAGCAATTGCAGGAGAAATTTATGACGGCTCAAATAATATTTCATTAAATGTTCTTCCACAGATGTTTGCAATGAGTTACGCGGATATAGTCGGCGCTGTAGGTTATGGATATTCACTGGATAAAAATTTCCACGTTGGTGCTAACCTTAAAGTTATAAACAGAAGACTTTCAACAAAATTTATTACTGCTGAGAATTATGAACATATACTTGTTGAATCAGGTAAAGAATTAAAAAAGAATGTTACCGGATTTACAATTGACATCGGGGCGTTGTATAAATTTGAAAAAACAGGCACAGAGATCGGGCTGTCTGTTCAAAACCTGATACCTGTTACTAAGATTGCATCGAGTATTAATATTGATGCTAACCTTGCGGGTTATGACTATGTACGCGACCAAAATACTAACCAGATATTAGTTGGTTATGTTGATCAAAACGGAAACTACACACCTGATCCCGGCGGTGATACACTTCTATACCAGATTGATCAGATGGCAAAATTCATATCTCCCTTTGAACTGAATGCGCCTTTGTTAATAAATGCAGGCGTCGTTCACCCAGTGAATAAGGATTGGGATGTAGCGCTTGATTGGGTAGATATCATTGCACAGGATGAAAAATATGATAATTACTTTGAACGAATAAGAATAGGAACGGAATACAGATTACTCAATGATTACATCGCCATAAGAGCAGGTTTTTCTGATGTAAGATTAACAGCGGGCCTGGGATTTAACCTGAGGTATTTTCATCTGGATGCTGCGTATGCTTACGATAATTTCGTGGGGGATTATTCTTTCTTCGGGCAGATAAGATTCGGACTATAAACAAAAAATAAAAACATAATCTAAAAGGAAAATAAAATGAAAAACACAAAAATACTCTTAACTCTTGCAGCAGTTCTGCTGATGTTCACAACAAGTTCTTTAGCTCAATTTAAAATGTCTGTCGCGCCGGTATCCGGTATGGGATTCAGTATTCATAACGGTTCTGATCTGAATCAAAGCGGTAACGGTTTTGGAGTTGTAGCCGGTGCATTAGTTGATATGCAGTTCAATCGAACTGTAGGACTAATAACCAACATCGGATTTTATGATAACAGAAGCGGATCATATGAAGATGATATTACATTTCAACCAGGGGTTGTAGGTACGGTTGAAAACAGTGTAAGTCTTTCATACTTCACAATTGAACCGTTGTTCAAATTTCAGCCTTCAAGGTTTTATCTGATGGTTGGACCTGCAATAGGTTTTAATCTGAGTGCCGAAAATGAAATTGTTGAAACTATAACAACACCGGGATGGACATTTGACGGCGAGAACACTACCCGTAAATCAAAAAGTACAATAAGAAATACTAATGTACGTTTTGAGCTTAAAGCCGGAGTTGGCTACAACATTCCTGTTGCAAACGGATTTGATATAGCACCGCAGGTAACATTCGGTTATGGTTTAACAAATGTTGTTGAAGATGTTGAGTGGAAGATACTCACCATCCAGGCGAATGTTGCATTCAAGTTCGCAGTAATGTAAAACCAATTATTCAATAAACTAAAAACGCAGAGTACCATGGCAACTATAAAAGATGAAATAGTGATAAATGCTTCAAGAGAATTTGTATTTGGGTTTGTATCAGATTATACGAATGATTTAAAGTGGCGTGAAGGTGTTATCGGGATGAAATGTTCTACCAAAGAAAATATTTTCCTCGGAACCCGTACGAGAGAAACGATGAAGTTTTTGGGAAGTACATTTATCACTGTTGCCAGGGTAACGGAGTATTCACCGTTTACAAAAATTGCGTTCAGATCAGTTGCGGGAAAATTTCCGGTTCACGGTTACAGGCAAATTGACGGTGTTGAGGGATATTCAAAATTTACATATTCGCTTACGATTGAGTTAAGCGGCTTTGCAAAAATTTTTAATCCTTTACTTAAATCAATTTATAAAAAAAGAATTCAGCGCGATCTTGTAAAACTAAAATCAATACTCGAACCAGCTTACATCAATAAACTTGAAAATTATTCGGAATACAAAATTCCGTTCGGGTTTTATTCATAAAAATATTATTCGTTGCTGTAAGAAGTATTTTAAGTACATGAATAATTTATCACCACTAAAAAAAGGAAGAAAATGGATATACTAATTCAATATTTGCTGACAAGAAAAAATCCCGGTTTACTTTCTATCTTAAACTTCAGAAGAAGAAGAATTTCTTTCCGAAGAGTTTCCAGATAGTTAAAAATTAAATAATTGCTTATTGACAAATAATAATAACTTCTCTTTCATTGCTGCGGTTTGAAACTTGTTTATGAACCAACTCGCTCTTACGGCTGTTCATCTTAATCTCTCACGCAAAATTATGTACCGGGAATCAGGGGAAGAAATCAAAACACTTACCAATAACTAAAGGTGGTTAAATGAAAAAATTCTTCAAGATTCTTTTGTCAATTGTGGCTGTTATTATTGTTCTTGTGGTTGCCGGACTGATTTATTTCAATTCAACATTCCCCAAAGTTTCACCTGCTCCTGATATTAAAGTTGAAAGCACTCCCGAACGAATTGCAAGAGGGGAATACATTGCGAATCATGTTGCTGTTTGTATTGATTGTCATTCGGAGAGAGACTTTACAAAATTTGCCGGTCCAATAAAACCTGGAACTGAAGGCAGCGGCGGTGAAGTGTTTGATGAAAACATTGGTTTCCCCGGTAAAGTTGTCACGAAAAATCTTACTCCCGCAAATCTTGGCTCATGGTCTGATGGTGAAATATTACGCGCAATGACGTGCGGAGTAACCAAAGACAACAGAGCATTGTTTCCTATGATGCCTTATCCTAATTACAGTCAATTGACTGAAGAAGATGCTTATTCAATTGTGGCTTATATCAGGACTTTGCAATCAAAACAAAGAGATGTTCCCGAAACTGAACTCAACTTTCCATTGAACTTTATCGTGAAGACTATGCCGATTCCACAATATACACCGGCACCGGAGATTGATAAATCGAACACAACTGCTTATGGTAAATATCTTGTTACCATAGCATCCTGTAATGAATGTCATACACAGTCGGATATGGGAGAACCTTTGCCGGGGATGACTTTCGCGGGCGGTGTTGAAT
>JAEXTA010000173.1 GCA_023453665.1 Bacteroidota bacterium
ATCGTCTTGTGTGTATGGAATGATGTTGAAAGAAGTTTCATCGTCCTGGATTTTAATAAACCTGTGATGATTATTCGAAGCAGAGTCAATAAGATGTCCGAGTACTTCTTTGCGGGTCCAGATCATCCCTGTCGGTGTTGAATTAAACTTATCCTCGGTAAGCGATAAAAGAATTTTTATTTTTTCATTTATGCTATTAATGAGTTGCTCGGAATATTTTATGCTCTTCATAGACAATTTTAAGTTTTGTTTAGTTTAACTTCCGTGCAACTACAACAGTTGTTTTTTGTGTTTCAGATACACCGGAAGATTCATTAAGCGCTTCCAAATAAACTATATAAATGCCAATTCGCAATGCATTTCCTGAATCATCCAGCCCGTCAAATATAATAGAACCGGAATTTCCGCTGCCTGAGTTATTAACTAAAGTGCGGACAAGCCTTCCTTTACTGTCAAAAATTTTTATTCTTATCTGTGAGGTAGTTTGTGCAAGGTTATAATTGATGATAGTAAAATCTTCATAACCGTCATTGTCGGGAGAGAATGGATTTGGTGAAACTGAAATCTTTTGTTCACGTTGAGAAAGGTTTGTGAAAATACTATTCTGCAAACCCGGTGTTGCACCTGATGATGAAACAGAACTGCTCCAGTTTGAATTATCGTTTCCGTTAAGTTCGGGATTAATTCTTTCAAGTGAACGGTTCTTTGTGTTAACGTAATTCCTGTTGTGCCATTTATCAGAATACCATACTGAATCAATTACATTTCCATGCAAGTCTTTGAGCAGGATTAATTCTCCCGTGTTGATCAATCCCAGGTCTGATTCATTCATTATATTGATTGTTTTATAATTCTGAAGAGAATACTTATCAATGATTAAAGAATCAGCAGCAAGAATAAAATATTCAGATGGCGGGACCAGTAAACTTATATCTGCAAGTTTATTGGTATTTCCTTTTTCATCTTCAATTTTCCATCCGCCTGTGTTGATTGTGTCTGAACTATGATTAATAAATTCAATGAACTCGCAATTATCAATATCAGGATCAAACATAATCTCATTTATTACAAAATCATTTCTGGCTGAAGGAGGAATTGAGTTTAATGAGTTTACTTTTCCTGGTGTACTTTTGCCAGGACTTAATGATGTGTTCCAGTTGCTGCTGTCATAACCTGATTTAGTGAATGATAATCTTTCAATTGAATAACCGTTTGAGCCGCCCCAAACGGATTTGTAAAGAACGCTGTCGATAATTCCGTCTCTGAAATCATATAACATTACTCCGTCACTGCTGCTGAGTGTCCCGAAATTTACAAGAAAAACTTTGTAGTCGATATTGTTGTGATAAGAATAGAAAGACGTATCCCTTGCAATTACAAAATATTCATTTGGGGAAATCATGTATTCAAATGAAGTTATAATATTTTTCGTTGGTGATGTTAGTATATCGCTAATACTCCAGTTCTTAATATTAAAAGTATCATTGGAAGCATTAACAAGCTCAATCCATTCAGGTTCACCTGAAGATGGCGAGTGCATTATCTCATTTATCAAAAGTGAGTTTTGCGGAAATCCCGGTTCAACAGATTTTTCAACATAGTTATTCAATGTATCTTCATCGCCTTGATAAACTACTCTTACCGCCGCTAATATCTTTGATTGAATATTACTTATAGCAGATTGTGAATTAATGCTTATCGAATCCGACTGTAGCAGGTTTGATGTTGCTATACTGCTTAATAATAAATCAGGAATGTTGTTTGAATCAGTGTCAATATAAAATTCAGTAATAAAATTTGAAGCTGGTGATGTTCCATTATTTTTAATTGTCGCTGAAATGAAAACATCATCACCGCCGACAGGAAAACGTGGTTCAAACCTAACGTTGGTTATCAACAAATCGTTTTGTTTTGTAGTAATGCTGTTAACCCTGCCGGGAGTGCTCTGTTCAATATCGATTGAAGAACCCCAGTTGGACTGAATGTTTGAATTAACAGAGACAGAAATTCTTTCAAGAGAATATCCGCCTGTTCCACCCCAGCCACTGTTATAACGAACCGAATCGATTGTCGAACCCCGATAATCTCTCAGCACAACTCCATCAGCATCATTATTGAATGAAGGCAAATTTATCACAACAAGTTTTGAAGGAACGAGTCTATGATAATTTATTATTGAAGAATCCCTGGCAACAACAAGAAATCCATTCGAAGGAATAAATACATCGGAATTAATTTTTGCCAGAACAGGAGTAGTTATAACATCACTAATAGTCCAATCTTTTAAATTGATAGAATCAGTAGAAGTATTATAAAGCTCAATCCATTCCGGTTCCCCTCCGGCTGGTGTGTACATTATTTCATTGATGACAATTGTTGAGGGTTGATATCCGGGTGAGATAGTTTTATAAAAATAATTATTGCTCGTATCCTGGTCGGCATCAAAAATAATATTCACAAACACTCCGCGGGAGGTTTGGAGATTAGTCAGAATAAAATTAAACGGAATATAAGATGAATCACCAGCATTCAATGAAACAGTCGCAATTGTTTCAGTCAAAACATCAGGCAGAGAATCAAGATTTGTGTCTTCATACAATTGAATATCAAACAAAATATTGTTGCTGCCGCTGTTTTTAACCTTTGCGGTTAATGAAACATCACTCCCGTAAAGCGGAAAAAGAGGATTAGAAATTATTCCGGCAGCTTCAACATCAAATTGTTTTAGTGTCACTGAATTAATATAACCGGGTGTAGCTTTGTACCTGCTTAATGAAGTTTCCCAGTTAAGTGAATCAACAGAATTAATTTCGGTTGAAATTCTTTCTAATGATTTTTCTGCACTTCCTCCCCAGCCTGATGAATATTGAAGTGAATCAATCACACGCGAAAGTGAATCAAGAAGAATTAATTTATCTCCCGAATTATTTAGCGCAGGAAATGTATGAACAATAACCTGCGATGGAATGTTGTAGTAGTTATTGATAGATATATCAGTGGCAACTACAACGTATTCACCGGGATTTATCAAAAAAGAATTATCGTTTATTGTGATTGTATCAGAATTGTCAGCTATCTGATAATTTTTTAAATCAATTATTTTGTTACTCCTGTTAAAAATTTCAATCCACTCTGGTTCGGGAGAATTTGGCGCATACATAAATTCGTTGATGACAAGATCATTTCTTAACACATTTACTTCAACTCCAATAATTTTTGAAAACGCAATATTGTTCGTCGAGTCATCATCCGGCGAGGCGTTTATCAATGCAATGAAATAATTATTCCCTTCAATAAATGAATTTGTGTTAAAGTTAATCATGGTGCTGTCACCTGATAAAAGGGAAGATTGATTTATTGTTAACAGCAACTCACTTTGCTGTGGAATTGAATCCGCATTTGCGTCAATAAAAAATGAAACGGAGTAATTTGGTGAATTTAAGAGTCCCTGATTTTTAACTGTCAGTTCGAATGAAATTTCTTCTCCCAGAATTCCGAATTCAGTTACAGGTTTGAAAGAAGTAACAGCAAGATCATTTTCTTTTGGAGTAATTGAATTAACTCTTCCTGGTGTTGCCTTTAATAAACTTTGTGAACTTCCCCAGTTTGATTGTTGATTTGTGTTAATGTTAACATCAATTCTTTCAAGAGATTTTCCTGCAGTGTTCCCGCCCCAGGTAGATAAAAAGTTTATGCTATCGAGTACAATTCCTATTGAATCTTTTATAACAACAGCGTCACCGGTATTGTTTAACGCGGGTAAACTGAATGTGATTATTTCAACCGGAACATTATAAAAATTTAATATGCTTGAGTCCCTGCTAAGAACCATAAGACTATTCGGCAAAATAATTTTATCGGAGTTTGTAATTGTAACAGTTGATGAAAGATCAGATAAAGTCCACTTCTTTAGATTGATTGGCGAGGCTGTTCTATTATAAATCTCAACCCATTCAGGCTCACCTGTTGAAGGCGCGTACATAATTTCGTTTATCACAACATCGTTGTAATTATTTCCCGGCGGAAAAACTGTAAATGGTTTGATTAGTTTGTTGTTAGTTGTGTCTTCGTCCTGAGCAAATAAAACTTTTGCAATAATGTTATAATTTCCTGCCGCTGTATTTAGTAAGAATGTTAACGCTGTGATTGAATCACCTGAACTAAGATTCAAATAATTTTGTGAAAAGATTAATTCAGATGGCACAGCGACCGAATCAAAATTTGTATCATTAAATATTTCGATTGTGTAATTATCTGCAGTTTGTATTCCTGAATTCTTCGTAACTGCTGTTATTTGAACATCATTACCCTGAACAGGAATGAGAGGGGAAATATTTATTGAACTTAATCTTAAATCAAAATTTGTAAGAGCGACTGAATTTCGGAAACCGGGAGTTCCGTTTGTATTCAATGAATTCGCCCAGTTGGAAGCCGTCGAATCTTTATTCAAAATTATTTTTTCGTCAGAAATTGCAGTTGAATTGTTTGCTGAATAAGTACGGACATCAAGAGTATCATCAATAGGATTGATAAGCCACACAGGTCTGTCCGCTGTATTCGCCATTCCTGATGCACCGAAAGAGTTATCGGATATTTTCAGGATTAATGCTGAAGGCGGAATAAGATTGTTATAAACGCCTGACACAAAATCATAATCACCTTCAAGAATAATTGCGTAGGAATTTGGAGAAAGTGTAGTCCCAGACCCCGCACTAATAATTACATCTGTAGTTGAAGTTGAATATTTCAACAAGTAATTATTTAAATCTATTGATTCAGAATTGCTTGTATTGTAAAGTTCAATAAACTCATTATTCCCTGAAACCGGGTTGAACATAATTTCAGAAAGGATTAATGAGGTATCCGCTTGTGCAAATACAAAAAACGAAAAACAAAACAGTGCTGCTGTTATTAAATATTTTTTCAATAGATAAATAAAAGGTGTGATTGACTTGACGTCAACATAAGGGAATGAAATGTAAAATTCAACCGGTAGGGTTACTTTTTTGCAGGAAGTTTTTGTGACAAAAGAAAATCAAACAACCAGTTCGGCATAATCTTTAATATTTTTGTTGACCAAACAATAGGGAAGGGGAAAGAGATTATTTTCTTTTCACGTTTAATGCCTTTGACAATTGCGCCGGCGGCTTTGTCAGCAGTTAACATAAACGGCATAAAAAATTCATTCTTGTCGGTCATTGGAGTTTTTACAAATCCCGGTTTAACGATTAACACTTTTATGTTTAGTTTCTTCAATTCAATTCTCATACACTCGAGTAAAGTAGAAGCAGCGGCTTTGCTTGCCGAGTAAAGTCCGCTTCCGGGAAAACCTCTTACATCAGCAAGACTTGTTACACCGACTAAAAAACTTTGTTTGTTGTTCTTAAAAACCGGTAATAATGCTTCAGTGAAATGATGTATGCTTAATGTATTTACATTAAAAATATTTTCGGCAATATCTGATTTTGTTTGTGAAGAATGAGAACGTAAGCTTACTCCGGAATTTAGAATAGCTACATCAATTGTTCCAAAATCTGATGAAACATTTCTAACACATTCATTGATAGAGTTTTTATCAGTCACATCACAGTGGTATGCTTTTACTATATTATCTTTTGATGACAACTCATTTGCAAGTTTATCAAGAACATCTTTACTTCTTGCTGCGAGAGCAAGGTTAGCGCCTTCGGCAGCAAGTCTTTTTGCAAGTGCATAACCAATCCCGGTTGATGCGCCGGTGAGTAAAATATTTTTTGATTTGGGATTCATTCAGTTTGATAATATTGTAATGCAAATTAATAAATTCCGGAATAGAATGAGTGATGATTGAGGCGAAAAAATAGTACACTGATTAATTAAGATTTCTTATGATCTTAACTGATCATAACAATCAGTTCAATCAGTGTACTATTAAGTTACTTACATCGTTAAAGCCATAATCGCTTTTTGTACATGCAATCTGTTTTCTGCTTCATCAAAAATTACTGAGTTTGGTGAATCAGCAACTTCGTTAACAACTTCATCGCCTCTGTGAGCAGGGAGACAGTGCATAAATAAATAATCTTCTTTAGCAAGTTTAACAAGCTCAGGATTTACCTGGTACTTCATGAATTTTTTCTTTCGTTCTTCAGCTTCGGCTTCCTGTCCCATACTTGCCCAGACATCTGTGTAAACTACGTCAGCATCTTTAACTGCGGCTTTTGGGTCATCAAGAATTTCTACTTTACTTCCCATATACTTTGCGTTTACTTTTGCGTTCTTAACGATGTCTTCATTAGGTTTAAAACCTGATGGTGAAGCAATCGCAATATCCATTCCGACTTTAGAACAGCCGTTTAGTAAGCTGTGAGCCATATTATTTCCATCACCGATGTAAGCAAGTTTGAGTCCTTTTAAGATTCTTTTCTTTTCAAGAACTGTAAACAGATCGGTAAGTACCTGGCAGGGATGCAGAAGATCAGTCAACCCGTTGATAACCGGAATTGTTGAGTACTTTGCAAGTTCAACAACATCCTGGTGATCGAAAGTGCGGATCATAATTCCGCTTAAATATCTGGATAAAACTTTTGCGGTATCCTGGATGCTTTCACTCTTTTTTAATTGGAGATCATTCGGACCAAAGTACATACCGATTCCGCCGAGCTGGTAAATACCTGTTTCAAATGAAACTCTTGTTCTTGTTGAAGGTTTTGTAAAGATCATACCAAGTGTTTTTCCTTCGAGCACGCGGTGCGGTTCACCGATGTATAATTTTTCTTTTAATGTTTTGCTCACGTCAAAGATCTGGTAAATCTCTTCAATGGTTAAGTCATTGATTGATACCAGGCTTTTTCTTTTCATATTAACTGCCATAAAGTCCTCGTTTAATTATCATTTAAAAATTTTTGTTCCGTAGTTTTGATCAGCGAGTTTAGACGCTTCAGTTATAATCACTTCTTTACCGCCGTCTTCAAGAAAATTTATTGCTGCAAGGATTTTCGGTCCCATACTTCCCGCTGCAAATTCGCCTTTGTGATAAAAATCTTTTATTTCGCTTACAGAAATTTTATCAATCGCCTGCTGATCCGGTTTGTTAAAGTTTATATAAACTTTTGAAACGTCAGTAAGAATATAAAATGATTCTGCCGAAATTTCTTTAGCAAGAACAGCGGATGCCAGGTCTTTATCAATAACAGCTTCAACACCGCGGAGTTTATTTTGTTCATCTTTATAAACAGGAATGCCTCCTCCGCCGACAGCAATTACGATATTATCCTTTTCCAAAAGATCGGTCACAGTTTTTTTATTAAGCACTTCAACAGGAGTAGGAGAAGCAACAACTCTTCTCCATCCTCGTTTTCTCGGGTCTTCTCTGAATATCCATCCGTTTGATTTTGCAAGCAGGTCAGCTTCTTCTTTAAGATAGAATGCGCCGACAGGTTTAGTAGGATTCTGAAATGCGGAATCATTTATATCAACAACAACCTGCGTTATAACTGTCGCAACGTTTTTACTTATTGAATGATCTGCAATAACATTCCTTAACTGACGTTCAATCATATAGCCGATTCCACCTTGCGAATCGGCTACACAAATATCAAGCGGCATTCTTGGAATTTTATATTGATCATAACCTGCAAGGTTTCTCAATAAAATATTACCGACCTGCGGTCCGTTGCCGTGAGTGATAACAAGATGATTTCCGTTTGTCATCAACTCAATTAAGTTGATGCAGGTGTCATACGTGTTCTGTTCCTGCTGTTCAATCGTTCCAATCTGATTGCCTCTTAAAAGAGCGTTGCCGCCGAATGCGACAACTGCAGTTTTTTTCACAACAATCCTTTCTCTTTCAGAATTGTTTCAAGAGTAGGGTCTCCGATTTCCTGCAAATCATATTTAACTCTTGTCGATGGTTTGTTGATCTTCAACAATCTTCCAAGATCTATTGGTGTTCCGATAACAACTGAATCACAATCAGTATTATTAATTGTGGTTTCAAGATCTTTCATCTGCTGTTCGCCGTAACCCATTGCAGGAAGCAGTATACCGATGTTCGGGTATTTTTTATAAGTATCTGTAATTGAACCGACTGTGAAAGGACGAGGATCAACGATTTCCTTTGCACCGAGTTTTTGTGCGGCAACAACACCGGCACCGAATTTCATTTCGCCGTGTGTAAGTGTCGGGCCATCTTCAACAACAAGAACTCTTTTTCCTCTTATCAGTTCAGGTTTATCAACTGTAACAGGTGAAGCTCCTTCAATAATTGCGGCTTTTGGATTTACCTTTGCGATATTATTTCTTACAAGTAAAATATTTTCAGGTGAAGCTGAATCAATTTTATTAATTACAGCTGCGTCAGCCATTCTTAGCGAAGTATTACCCGGATAGTAAGTTAATTCATGACCCGGTCTGTGAGGATCAACAACTGTAAAAGTAACATCAGTATTGTAGAATGACATATCATTATTTCCGCCATCCCATAAAATTACATCAGCTTCTTTTTCTGCTTCGCGCAAAATTGCTTCGTAATCAACGCCGGCATAAATAACGCCGCCGCGTGCTACGTGCGGTTCGTATTCTTCAATTTCTTCAATTGTACATTCGTGTTTTTTCAGATCATCATAAGTACCGAAGCGCTGAACCTTTTGTTTTACAAGATCACCGTAAGGCATTGGGTGACGGACTGCGACAACTTTTTTTCCAGCCGCTGTTAGCAACTCAACAATCTTTCTTGATGTTTGAGATTTCCCACATCCTGTACGAACTGCTAAAACCGCAACAACAGGTTTTGTACTTTTAACCATTGTTTCTGTGCCGCCCATTAACCGGAATGATATGCCCAAAGAATTTACTATCGAAGCCTTTGTCATTACATAATTGAATGGAACATCTGAATAAGAAAACACAACTTCATTTACTTTTAATTTTTTTATCAACTCTTCAAGCTGTGCTTCTTCATAAATTTTTATTCCGTCAGGATATAAACTTCCGGCTAATTCTTTTGGATAAACTCTTCCTTCGATATTAGGAATCTGAGTTGCTGTAAAAGCAACAACATTGTAATCCTTGTTATCTCTGAAATAAACATTGAAATTATGGAAATCACGACCGGCTGCGCCCATGATTAATACATTTTTGCGGGACATAAATAATACTCCTGTTATGAATTAATAATTAAAACTTAAAATCTTATTGAGTAAAGCGGAATAAAAGGAAGACTATTTGAAAGCTATCTGGTAAGGTATAAGCTGGAGCTGATTAACTCTTCTGGCAGAACTTATAAGGAAATTCTTACCGTTTTTATTTTTGATTGATGTTACCATCTCTTTAAAACTCTATCACTTATTATAATTTTGTGATATTTAATTCTATAAACTATTGTCGAAAGTTATATTACGAATATTTATAAAATTGCTGTTCAAATCTAATAAAATGAGGCTTTAAAGGGTAGGAAAATTTTAATTTTTGGTCGTTTATTTCGGCTCCTGATCATCTTCATAAAATTATAATTTATCATGGTTCAGAGTTTGCTGCGAAAAAATCTCTTTAAATTTTTGTATTAAAAGACAAATCATTATTTTGGCACAAAAATTATTCCAATGTTTCAAAGTAACGTAATAACAATAGAAGAAGTCCTGGTAAGAACAGAAGTTCTTAACACAAAGTTTGAGTGCGATCTTCAAAAATGTAAAGGTGCCTGTTGCACTATGGAAAGTCAGTATGGTGCGCCGCTTCGTTATGATGAAATTGGTAAAATAAGCGAAATTCTTGATGTGGTTAAGGAATATCTTTCTGAACGTAATCAAAAAGAAATTGATGTAAATGGTTTTTACAACGTTATTCAAAATGAACCAATGACATCAAGTATAGATGAAAAAGATTGTGTTTTCGTTTATTATGAAGGTAACATAGCAAAATGTGCTATTGAAAAAGCTTACAATGACGGAAAGGTTGATTTCAAAAAACCGATAAGTTGTCATTTGTTCCCGATAAGGATTTCAAATTTTGGAAGTGATGTTCTTAGATATGAAAAATTTTCAGAATGTGCACCGGCTCTCGAAAAAGGAAAATTAAATAATAAAACTATTGCAGAGTTTTGTGAAGATTCTCTGACGCGTTTATATGGAAAAAATTGGTATTCATCATTAAAGGAAAACATCGGTTAAAATATGCTTTCGCTAACACAAAGACTTTCACAACAGCAGAAACTTTCTCCGCAGCAAATACAATATCAGAAGCTTCTTCAGTTAAACACCCTTGCGCTTGAACAGCGAATCAAAACTGAACTTGAAATGAATCCCATACTTGAAGAAGTAATGGAAGAGGAAATTGATCAGACTCAGGAAAAAGAAAAAGAAGGCGAGGAGGATACTGAGGAGGAATTCGAGGATTTTTCTAAAGAGGAATTTGAACTCGAAGATTTCATGAATGATGAGAACTATGACAATGAAAGATTGAATAGAAGCAAAGATGATGAACTTTACCAGCCTCTTGCACCACAGCGCGAAAGTCTTCGTGAAAATCTCACCAAACAATTGAGTATGCTTAATCTTAGCGAAGAGATGTTCATACTTGGAGAAGAAATAATCGGAAACCTTGACCAGGATGGTTATTTAAAACGAGGGCTAGATGAAATTCTGAACGAACTGGAAATGTTTGAGCACATAAAAATTTCTTCCGAAGATGCAGAATCACTTCTTAGGAAAATACAAAAATTTGATCCCGTTGGAATTGCCTGCAGAAGTCTTCAGGAATGTTTACTCGTTCAGTTACAAAATTCAAAGTATGATGTTTATTACAAATATCTCGCTGAGCAGATGCTTCAGAATTATTATGATGATTTTACAAAACGCCGATTCGATGTCATCAAACAGAAAATGAATTTAACAGACGAAAGTCTTAAAGCAACAGTTGAGTTGATTCAGGGATTAAATCCGAAACCGGGTGAAGGCAACATTGAAGCAATGGAGATGAACCAGATTTCTCCGGACTTCCTCATCGAAAAAGTTAATAATGATTTTGTGATAACTCTTAACGATAAGAGCATGCCTTCGGTTACTGTAAGCAAAACTTATCTTGAGATGTTTGATTCGAATAAGAAAAAAAGAAAATCCAACCCGAGAGAAAAAGAGACCTACAAGTTTTTAAGAGAAAAATTTGAATCTGCGAAATGGTTTATAGCTTGCATTCAGCAAAGGCGCGAAACCCTGATGAAGATCATGAAAGCAATACTTGAAAGACAGTACCAGTTTTTTGAAAAAGGACCAAAGCTGTTAAAGCCGATGATCTATAAAGACATTGCCGAAGAAATCAATATGGATATTTCGACAATCAGCCGTGTTGTTAACGGAAAGTATGTTCAAAGTCCGATGGGAATTCATGAACTCAAATACTTTTTCAGTGAAGGCTTAACCACAGACTTTGGCGAAGAAGTTTCAAACAAACATATCAAAGAAAGACTGAAGGAAATCATTGAGGCGGAAGATAAAAACGCACCTTACAGTGATGATAAACTCGCCGAGATGCTGAATGAGGAAGGAATACACATAGCAAGAAGAACTGTGGCAAAATACAGGGAACAGTTACGACTGCCTGTTGCAAGATTACGTAAAGAACTATTATGAATTATGTCACAGACGTAATAATAATAATACTCCTGTTTGCTTTATTTGGAATTACTCATACATACCTGGCATCAATTAAAACAAAAAAAATATTTGTCTATCATTTTAAAGAACTTCTTCCGTTTTACAGACTGTTCTACAATGTAGTTTCTTTGGTTTCCTTGTGGATGATTTATGAATACTCGCCAAGACCAAATGTGATTGTATATGATCTTAAAGCCCCTTTTGATATTCTAATATTAGTCCCACAGTTTGCTGCTTTAATAGGATTTATCTGGACGTTAAAATATTTTTCATCAAAGGAATTTCTTGGGATTAATCAAATCGTAAGGTGGTATAAAAAAAATTATAACTTCGAAGAACTTGATGAACAATTAACATTGCGGATTGAAGGTCCTTACAGATATTCAAGACACCCTTTATATTTCTTTTCTATCGTATTTTTGGTTTTTCGACCGGTCATGGACTTATTCTATCTCACAGCACTCATTTGTATTATTTTGTATTTTTACATCGGTTCTTTTTATGAAGAAAAAAAATTAGTTGAAGTATTCGGGGAAGAATATAAAGAATATAAAAAATATGTTCCTTCAATTTTTCCTCTGAGACTATTTCATCCTTACGGAGCATCGACAAAGAATTAAAAGAATATCTTGCAATGACAACAGACGGAGTTAATAAATTTTAATGGAACAAATTAAAGCGACAACAATATTAGGTATAGTTCACAATGGTAAAGCCGCAATTGGCGGTGATGGACAGGTATCTCTCGGCAACACCGTTATGAAACACAACGCAATGAAAATAAGAAAACTTGATGACGGTAAAGTGTTATGCGGGTTTGCAGGAGCTTCCGCAGATGCTTTTACTTTGATGGAAAGGTTTGAAGATAAATTAAAACAATACCGCGGTAATGTTTTCAGAGCCGCAGTTGAACTTGCGAAGGACTGGCGTACAGATAAATTCCTCAGAAAACTGGAAGCGATGCTTGCAGTAGTTACAAAAGAAAAAGCACTTGTAATCTCAGGTAATGGTGATGTAATTGAACCGGATGATAATATAGTTGCAATAGGTTCTGGTGGAATGTATGCGCTTTCTGCAGCCAAGATGTTGAAGAAGTACAGTAATCTTACCGCAGAGGAAATTGTGCGTGAATCTTTACTTACAGCTTCAGAGATCTGTATTTACACTAATGATAAAATTAATGTTGAAACTTTATAGAATAAAATTTTGGAATTATAATGTTTGAAAAATCAAAAAAAGAATTAACACCAACTCAAATAGTAAATGAACTTGACAAGTATATTATTGGACAAACCGACGCAAAACGGGCAGTGGCTATTGCCCTGAGAAACAGGTGGAGACGACAGCAGATACCGAGTTTTCTTCGTGAAGAAATATTTCCTAACAATATAATTTTAATTGGTCCAACCGGTGTAGGTAAAACTGAAATCGCAAGGCGGCTTGCAAAACTTGCAGATGCACCGTTTGTAAAAGTAGAAGCCTCAAAATTTACTGAAGTCGGTTATGTTGGTCGTGATGTTGAATCAATGATACGTGACTTAACTGACTTTGCAGTTAACATGGTAAAGTCTGAAAAAACTCTTGAAGTAAAATCAAAAGCACAGGATCTGGCAGATGAAAAAATTCTGGACATCCTTATTCCGCCCGTTAAAAAAACTGTTCAGACAAATGACAACAGCGAGACAGAAGAAAATAATGAAGCACTCCAGAATCAACGTACACGCGAATGGATGCGGATGAAACTGAAGAACAATGAACTTGACGAAAAAATGATTGAGTTCGATACTGCATCACAGTCAAGTGTTGGTATGCAGGTGCTTGGTCCTTTTGGTATGGATGATATGGGGATTAACATCCAGGAAATTATGGGCAGTATTATGCCTAAGAAAAAAAAGAAACGGAAAACAACAATTGCAGAAGCGCGCACTGTAATTGCACAGGAAGAAGCACAAAAATTAATTGATATGGATGCTGTTCAGAAAGAAGCAATTGAGCGTGTAGAAAACTCCGGAATAGTTTTTATTGATGAGATTGATAAAGTTGCCGGAGGAGGCAAATCACAGGGCCCTGATGTTTCAAGAGAAGGCGTGCAGCGTGATCTTCTTCCAATTGTTGAAGGTTCAAATGTTAACACTAAATACGGCGTTGTAAAAACAGATCACATATTATTTATTGCTTCCGGTGCATTTCATGTTTCAAAACCATCTGATCTTATTCCCGAACTTCAGGGAAGATTTCCTATACGCGTTGAACTAAAAAGTCTTACAGAAGAAGATTTTATTAAAATACTTACGACACCTGAGAACGCTTTGTTGAAACAATACTCTGCTTTACTTGAAACTGAAGGTGTAAATCTTGAATTCACAAAAGATGGTATAAAAGAGATTGCGCGCATAGCCACAGAAGTGAATGAACAGGTTGAGAATATTGGCGCAAGAAGACTTCACACAATATTAACTACATTACTTGATGAAATACTTTTTAATGTTCCCGATGTTCTGCCAGATGCTAAAGTTAAAATAACTGCTGCCGAAGTTAAGAAAAGATTGGATTCGATTGTAAAGAACCGTGACCTGAGTAAATTTATTTTATAGTTTCATTTGTTTGACTAATGCTTTCTAAAATTGAATAAAGGAATTTATTAACTTTCAGTAATTAAAAATCAACCGGTCAAACTATTGCAGTCTGAATTAATACATAAACCTCTGCTTATCAAAGTAATTCTACTGCTCTTACTTTTTTCAGCCTTTATTATTTTCAGCTCTCAGTTTTCGTCTGCAAATAAATCAATTAATGATTTATTCTATACGATAAGAGGAGAAATCACGCCCGATTCAAATATCGTAATAATACACATTTCAGAAGATGATCTTACATCAATCGGTCCATGGCCTCTTAAACGAAGTTATTACGCTTTACTGATTAATAATCTCGCAAAGCACGAAGTAAAAAAAATCGGCATTGAGATATTCCTCAGTTCAAGAGTTGTTACTCAAACTATATATGACAACCTTCTCGTAAAAGAAATCAATAAAGCAGGGGATGTGGTTTTATCATCTGTTGCCGGAAGCCTGATTGAAAACGGAGAATTATTTACGACTGATTCTTTAAGTTATCCCAGTCCAAAACTTCTGAATGAAAAAATTATTACCGGGCATTTAAATTTTTCAGGCAAGGATGAATTGAAAATTCCGCTCCAAATAAGTACAGGTCGTGAAAAAGAAAAAGCGTTTTCACTTCAACTGTCTGACAATAATCAATTAGCTGAAACAGAAATTGAAGTCAATACATTTTCAAGCTGGAAAAATTTCAAAAATTTTAGTTTGCTTGAATTCTTTGAAATGGTTGAAAATGATGATCCGGTATTGTCATCCTTAAAAAATAAAACAGTGCTAATTGGTGTTACTGATCCGTTAATAGCTGTTTCAGTACAAACTTCATTTGATGAAACATTGCCGGGCGTAGCCTTTCATGCATTTGCAGTTGATAACCTGGTAAACGACAGGTGGATAAACAGTTCTTATCATTTTTCTTCAACTATACTTTTATTCGTCGTTTTATTGTCGATTGTTTTTCTTGTTAGAAATTCTGATAACAACAAAAGACTTTTTTCACTCATTATATTTTTTACTACCGGTCTGATTGTTTCGTTTATATTGTTCAGCTTCTTTTTTATAAAAGTGAACGTACTTTTTATTGTCGTTTCATTTTCACTTCTGACATTTTATGAACTCGTCATTTTTTATATAGATAAAAAAGATCAGCTAAAAGGTGCAGTGGATGAAAGTACTCTTTTAAAAAATCTTTTAGCAAAGAAAGAGGATGAATTAAAAAATATCCAGCTTGAACTAGAAAAAAAATCAGGGGAACAATCGTCGTTACTTGTTAAAAAAATTGAAGACCTAAAATCTGATATTCAGAAACTGAAATCCGCTGATGAATCGGAAATGGAACCGGTAGACCTTTCCGTAACTGAAGTTAATTCTTTTGAAGGAATTGTTTTTTCATCAAAAGTGATGAATAAAATTATTGATGTCATTAAAAAAGTTGCACCTGAAGATGCAACAATTTTAATTCTTGGTGAAAGCGGTACAGGAAAAGAACTTGTTGCAAGAGCAATTCATTCATTGAGTAAAAGAAACAATGATGCATTCGTCGCAGTAAACTGCGGTGCACTATCGGAGACACTTCTTGAAAGTGAACTCTTCGGTCATGTTAAAGGTGCTTTTACAGGCGCTGTGAATGATAAGATGGGCAGGTTTGAAGCCGCAGATAAAGGAACAATTTTTCTTGATGAAATTGCTGAGACAAATGAAAACTTCCAGGTAAAGTTATTAAGAGTAATACAGACAGGTGATTTTGAAAAAGTGGGTTCGTCAATAACTTCACATACCGATGTAAGAATTATCGCCGCGACAAATGTAAATATTGAACAGGCTGTTAAAGAAAATAAATTCCGGGAAGATCTGTTTTACAGGTTGAATGTTATAAGAATTAATCTTCCGCCGTTACGTGAAAGGAAGGAGGATATACTTACCATTGCGCAAAAAATTCTATCGACTGATTACCCGGGATTGAAATTATCAAAATCGGTTTCAAGTGCATTTCAGAATTATGATTGGCGGGGTACTGTGCGGGAGCTTGAGGCAGTCATTAAACGTGCCGCAATCTTTGCAAGATCAGATTCAAGAAAAATCATTCAGCTTGCCGACCTGCCGAAAGAAATAATAAAAGAAAGCCGGCTTCAATTTGAAGACGTTGTTTTAGAGTCGCTGCGTAATAAAAAATTTTCTCATAGTGCAGTAACAGAAACTGCGAAAGAGTTGGGTGGAATCGGCAGAACGGTTGTCGCGGAAAATTTCAGGGGGGTGGTATTTAAAACTTTAAATGAAACGAATTACAATTTAGAATTGACTGCAAAACTAATTGCCGGAACAGAAAAGCAGAATGTTATCGAACGTGTTGGTTCAAAAATTTCTTTGCTGATTAGCAATATTGAAAAAGATCTACCCGATGCTTTCCTAAAAGATTTTGAAACAGCAAGGAAAGAATTAAGTTCCAAGTACAAAAATCTTCCTCAAAAATTTCATTTCTATATCGATGAATTTATCAGGCGGAAAATGAATAACCGTGAATAACTTTTCGTGCACCACAATCTTAAATAAATACCGTTGCTCATTGTTATATGCTGTTCAAGTATAAATGATACATCAACTTATACTTCTTTGTTAAAATTGTAACAGTATTTCGGATGCTTTGTTTAGTAATTGAAACTTTTGTGTATAGCCAAATATGCAAACGGGGATTTGACAGTACTGTTTCTTAAAAAAATTAAAACAAATGGATGGCACAGCGATTGACCAGGCATCCGGGTTGAATAAATAATTTTATGGAGGATCAAATGCTAAAAAGATTACTGCCCTTATTCGTACTTATTTCTTTTCTCTCGTTACCCTTTCTTCAGGCTCAGCAGGAACCAGACTCAACCAAACCGGATGATGATTGGGAGTGGGAATGGGATTCTGAATCAGACACTACATGGGATTGGGATAACTGGGAAGATAAAATGTTGGACTATACCTTCAGAGGCTCGCCGACGATCACATTAAATTATGGCTTATCAAAAATGTCTATTCATAATTTTGATGCTAAGTTTGCTGATCCAAGGATGGCAGAAGTTAAACTCGGTTATACAACACAACGTCCTTCCAAAAGAAGTGAAGACATTTTACGCTATAGTTACAGATACATTTACCTGAGCAACATCACAACTGAGCTTGCAGATGTTTCTGAAACTTCTCCGGATATTGAAACAAATATGTGGCGTGTCGGTTTTGGAAGAGCAAGCGGTTACGGGTATCAACTGGGTCAGTCAGCAATAATCCCTTATTATGCTTATTCATTAGATTGGTCCCGGATAGAATTTAAGGAAGCTCCTGCAGACCCTGATGAATTTAACAAAGTAAATATGTATCACGAGTCATTCAGGTTTGGTACAAGCAGTGAAGGCGGAATAAGAATTAATATCATTCCGCAAATAACTGTTGAGGCGGGTTATGAACGTTCGGCAGTATTTCAAAGACATTTATTCTGGAAATGGGCCGGCAGTGCTTTACTCGAAGCTTGCGGACAGTGGGCTGTTGATTCATTCGTAAGAGAAATCATGAAATCAACCCCAGGCGCAGTTCCTGTTGTAAATTTTTTGCTGAAGAATGCGCTTTCATTCGGTGTCTATGAATTAAGAAAAGAAAAGATGAACTGGCCATTTAAATCAGAAGCGCCGGTTTCTTATGATCAGTTTAAATTTGGGGTTACGTTTACATTATAATTCTTGTAATAATAAAAATGTCAGACTGAGTCCGTCGAAGTCTGACATTTTTATTTTAGTCTTAATCTTTACAAAAAATATTACTTCAACGTTACTTTTATCTGTACTATTTCTGAATCACTTCCAATTCTAACAGGCGGTCCCCACGTTCCAACTCCGCAGCTTACATAAAAATGTGTTGAACTTTTTTTCTTATAACCCCAGCTAACTTCATAAATCATATTTGTTATTAAACTTGCGGGAAACATTTGTCCATGATGTGTGTGTCCCGATAACTGCAATGCAATATTATTCTGTTCTGCTTCTTCAAGATTGAGGGGGGTATGATCAAGTAAGATCATTGGTAAATCTTTATCTGCTGCTGAGATTATTTCTTTCAAAGACTTTCTTGGCTTACCCGTAAAAATTGATTTACTTCTGTCATCTCTTCCGATGACATAAAAACTATTTTCGAGCTTATAAACAGAATCTTCAAGAAGGTGAATATTATGTTCTCTTAAATAAGGTGCAGCGCCTTCGATTCCACTTATAAATTCATGATTACCGTTACTTGCAAACACACCATATTTTGCTTTCAAACTTTTTAACGCTCCTCCGATATTTCTTTCTTTTAATATTACTGCTTTATCATCAACAATATCGCCGGGCATTAATACAACATCGGGGTTAAGTGAATTTATTTTATCAACGATATCACTCAGTAACCTTTCGCTGTTCATCGGAGAAAGATGAATATCCGAAACCGTTACAATATTAAGCTCTGTTAATTCACTGTTACCCTTTGGTATTTCAATCTCAAGTGTTATGATTTTCAGATTGCGTGTATTCAAAAACCCGAAAAAAATAATTACAGTTGATAAACCAAATACAGAGAAAAAAATAATCCTTTTAGTGAGCTCGAAATTCTGTTTTACGAAAAGGGGATAGATATCAAACTTCCAGTTTACTAGTCTTATAACATCAATCAAGACTATAGCCAGAAACAAATACAATATATAAGCAAACCAGAATGAGCCTATCCATAACATTCCATCATATACCACTTTGGGAAGTGATGTTGAAAATATTTTTGCAAGCAAATATGAAGACGCTGCGATTAAAAAGATCACAAGATAAAACGGTTTTAAAGCCGGAATGGTATTTAGTGCCTGCCAGCCTCTTATAAAAATATAAAAATTGACGGTTGCGTAAATCGTAAAGAAAATTGTGAAAAAGAAAAACATAAAATCCTTAAATGTGGCTGAAGCCAGAAAGTAGTTAAAAACTTTTATCGTTGATTAAAGAGTTCGTCGCACAGGTGTCATTCTGAATTTATTTCAGAATCAATGGTTCCAATATGTATTTAATAGGGACTCTGAAACGAGTTCAGAGTGACATTTATTAGCTATGCAACAGACCTCTAAAGTTAACAGCAATTTGTTATGACTTTAAGAATTAGTTAAAAATTTGAAGCTTAAAATACGAATTATCTTTTTGTTTAAAAGAGAGAGGCCGCCAGCGTTCTTTGAAAATAATTCGACTCTAATTTTTTAGGAGGGCGCATTAGAATCGAGTCATTTCCGTATTAAAAAACACTCGCGGCCGTTTGATGTGAGACTCTGTTATTTGTACGAGTGAAGTACCTTCATATAATTTGCGCGTTCGAACTGTGAAGGATCAGCAACGTTCATATAGCTCATGCTACCTCTCATCTGTTCGACTGATTCATACTCGTTAACTTCCATCCATAATTTCATTTTGCTTAATGTATCAGCAATGTGTCCTATTCCGAATTTCAAAAGTGCAGAAAGCATTTGTGTTACTTTTGCACCAGCCATAATCATCTTTATTACATCTTTCTCCGTATAGATTCCGCTTGTTGCCGCAAGATCAGCTTCAATACGGTTATAAAGAATTGCAACCCAGCGGAGAGGTAATCTCATTGCCATGGGCGTGCTGAGTAATACGTTCGGAGTAACTTCAAGTTTGTCAAGATCGATATCAGGCTGATAAAATCTGTTAAATAATACCAAACCATCTGCGCCTGATTTATCAAGCTGTGAAGCCATATTGCTGACAGAACTAAAATAAGGACTTAATTTTACGGCGACCGGAATATCAACTGCTGATTTAACTGCCTTAACTATTTCAAGATAATTTTTTTCAACATCGGCACCTGACTTATTCAGTTCGGTTGCGAGAAGATAAATATTGAGCTCAAGTGCATCTGCACCTGCTTCCTGAATTTTTTTAGAATAGTCAATCCATCCGCCTGATGATTTGCCGTTAAGGCTTGCAATAACAGGGATAGATACTGACTCTTTTGCTTTGCGTATATGTTCAAGATATTTTTCTGGCCCGACTTTAAAGTCAAACGGTTCAGGAAAATAACTTGTAGCTTCAGCATAACTTTCACTATGTGTGGTAGTGTGATGATGAAGTTCAAGAGATTCGTGTTCAATTTGTTCTTCAAATAGTGAATAAAGAACAACAGCGCCGGCTCCTGCATCTTCCATCGCTTTAATATTTGCCAGGTCTTCTGACAAAGGTCCAGCAGAAGGAACAATTGGGCTGTTAAGCTGTAAACCTAAATATGATGTTCTGAGATCCATTTTAAACCTTTAATAATTTTATTCTTTATTCCGTTAATTATTCTTTTGTACCTTCGGCACCGTTACCTGATGCGAGTTTTTCATACATCTTCCATCTTTCAACAACATCTTCCTGTGCTGATTTAATTAATTCTTCAGCCTGCTGAGGATGAGATTTTGTAAGCATTTTGTATCTGGTTTCCATGTAAGCGTAATCTTTAAATGGAATCTTCAATCCTTTTGATTCAAGTTTGAACGGATTCTTTCCTTGAGTAGCATCATCCGGGTTGAAGCGGTATAACTGCCAGTGACCGGAATCAACAGCGGCTTTCTGATTTTTCATCGCTGTACTCATTTCAATTCCGTGAGCAATACAATGACTGTATGCAATTATTAACGAAGGTCCGTCATAAGCTTCAGCTTCAAGGAATGCTCTTAGTGTGTGCTGGTCATTAGCACCCATTGCAACTTTGGCAACGTAAACATTTCCGTAAGACATTGCCATAAGTCCAAGATCTTTTTTAGCCATAGGTTTTCCTGCTGTTGCAAATTTTGCAACTGCTGCGCGAGGAGTGGCTTTTGACATCTGACCGCCGGTGTTCGAGTAAACCTCAGTATCCAGAACGAGCACGTTTACATTCTTCCCTGATGCTAGGACGTGATCTAACCCGCCGTAACCGATATCATAAGCCCATCCATCACCGCCCATGATCCAAACTGATTTTTTAACGAGGTAATCTGCGAGGCTTAATAAATGTTTGTAATCTGCTGATTTACCATTAGCACCTGCTTTGAGTAAATCATTTAATTTAGATTTAAGTGCATCAACTCTTTGTCGCTGTTCATAAATTCCGGCTTCATCTTTCTGGTCAGCGTTAACTATTTCATCAACTAATTTTCCGCCGAAATCTCCTGCGTACTTAACGAGTAAATTTTTAGCCTGTAGATTATGTTTATCAATCGCTAATCTGAACCCTAATCCGAATTCAGCATTATCTTCAAATAGTGAGTTAGACCATGCCGGTCCTCTGCCTTCATTATTAACAGCCCATGGTGTAGTCGGCAGGTTTCCGCCGTATATCGATGAACAACCTGTAGCGTTGGCAACGATTGTTCTATCACCGAATAACTGACTTACCAATTTTACATAAGGTGTTTCGCCGCAGCCTGAACAAGCACCTGAGAACTCAAATAAAGGCTGAAGGAATTGTGAATCTTTTATCTTAGTTACGTTTACAACTTTTCTGTCTAATTCAGGCAGTGTAAGGAAGAAATCCCAGTTAGCTCTTTCCGTATCGCGTAATGGTAATTGTTCCGCCATGTTGATTGCTTTGAGTCTTGTTTCCTGTTTGTTTTTTGCAGGACATACATCAACGCAAAGTGCACAACCGGTACAGTCTTCAACTGCGACTTGTAATGAATAAGCCATTCCATCGCCGTAGTCTTTAGATTTGAACTTTGTATACTTGAATGTTGAAGGTGCGTTTGCTGCTAATTTTTCATCAAATACTTTTGCACGAATTGTAGCATGCGGACAAACTATAACGCACTTGTTACATTGAATACAAACATCCATATCCCATACAGGAACTTCGAGTGCAATATTTCTTTTTTCGCATTGAGATGTTGCAACAGGGTAAGTTCCGTCGATAGGCATTTTACTTACAGGAATGTTATCACCGTCACCGGCAATAATTCTTGCGGTAACTTCGTGAACAAATTTTGGCGCATTGCCAGATACTGCGGGTTGTAGCTGAATTTTACTTGTCATCTTTTTCGGAACTTCTACTTCAAATAAGTTTGCAAGTGTTTTATCAACAGCGTTAAAGTTCATTTGAACAATCTTATCGCCTTTTGCGCCGTAAGTTTTCTTGATTGAATTTTTAATCAAACCGATTGCTTCTTCTTTAGAGAAAATATTAGAAATAGCAAAGAAGCAGGTCTGCATGATTGTATTTATACGAACACCCATTCCGGTTTCATCACCGACTTTGTAAGCGTCGATGATATACAGTTTCATTTTCTTTTCGATAAGATCTTTCTGAACTTTTTCAGGAAGTGAATCCCACACTTCTTCTTTTGAAACTTTTGTATTAAGGAGGAATGTAGCGCCTTCAACAGCGTCTTTCAGCATATCCATCTTTTCTAAAAACACCTGCTGATGACATGCAATAAAATTAGCCCTGTTGATGAGGTAGGTCGATTTTATTTCCTTTGGTCCGAATCTTAAATGCGATACAGTAGTTGAACCTGATTTCTTTGAGTCATAAACAAAATAACCCTGTGCAAAATAATCAGTTCCTTCACCGATAATCTTAATTGAATTTTTATTTGCCCCAACTGTTCCGTCTGCACCTAAACCATAAAACTTTCCTTTGAAAGTTTCCGGTGCTTCAACTGAAAATGAATGATCGAAATCAAGGCTCGTATTTGTTACATCTTCAACAATACCGATAGTGAAATGATTTTTAGGTTTATCTTTTTTCATTTCATCATAAACAGTTTTTATCATCGCAGGTGTAAATTCTTTTGATGATAAACCATAACGTCCGCCTGTTATCTTTGGATAGTTAAATCCGAGTTCACCAGAAATATGTTTTTCAGAAATTGCATTTACTATATCGAGATATAAAGGTTCTCCGCTTGCGCCTGGTTCTTTTGTTCTGTCGAGAACGGTAATAACTTTTACTGAACTCGGAATTGCTTTTATGAAATGATCAATTGAGAATGGTCTGTACAATCTAACTTTTATCAGACCAACTTTTTCTCCTTTGGCAGCTAAGTAGTTAACGGTTTCTTCAACTGCTTCTGAACCTGAGCCCATCATAACTATAACACGTTCAGCATCTTCTGCACCAACATAATCAAACAAGTGATATTGTCTTCCGACCAACTTTGCAAACTTGTCCATCTGTTTCTGAACGATATCAGGGCAATTATTGTAAAAAGGATTTACTGTTTCGCGACCCTGGAAATAAACATCAGGGTTTTGTGCTGTACCGCGCATGACCGGTCTGTCAGGAGTTAAAGCACGGTTACGATGAGCAATGATAAGTTCATCATCCATCATTGCTTTCATATCTTCAAGTGTAAGCTGTTCAATTTTCATTACTTCGTGTGAAGTTCTGAACCCATCAAAGAAATGTACAAATGGTACTCTTGCTTCAAGTGCTGCAGCCTGTGCTACAAGTGCAAGATCCATTACTTCCTGAACTGAGTTGGATGAAAGAAGAGCAAATCCTGTTGAGCGTGTTGCCATAACATCGCTGTGGTCACCGAAGATTGATAATGCCTGCGCTGCAATTGATCTTGCCGAAACGTGAAATACTGTTGATGTTAATTCACCTGCTATCTTAAACATATTCGGGATCATCAGCAGCAAACCTTGTGATGCTGTAAATGTAGTTGTCAACGCGCCTGTTTGTAATGCGCCGTGAACACTTCCTGAAGCACCGCCTTCACTTTGTAATTCACTTACACTGGGAACTTCACCCCAGATATTTTTCATATTTACTGCTGACCATGCATCACACCATTCACCCATATTTGATGAAGGAGTGATAGGATAAATCGCTATTACTTCGTTAGTATGATACGCCACATACGCCGCAGCTTCGTTACCATCAATTGTTACTTTCTTTCGTTCCATTTCTCTACCATTTGTTGAATAATTAAAAATCACGGATAATTTTGAGACCCTAAAAAGCCAAATATTATACCAAGCGATTTCGGGCTGTTTTTACAGTTTACAGTAAGAATAATTGCCATTTTTGAAAATGAATTCGGTGTGAGATAAAGTTCATTCTTGATTGTGAGAATGGGTTTTCTGAGGTGTTTAAAGGAATGGAAATTTCTTTTGGCCAGACTAATCTTTAATAGTTGTCAACTATTTTGAGGAGACAAATAAAACTATCATCAAGGCTTAATTTCTAATCCATATACAATTATCAGACTGAGCTTGTCGAAAGCTGACAATTTGAATTTACTTCACCCTTCGACTGGCTCAGGGTGACAGTATTGATTTTTACCAGCCGTTTCCGCTCAGAAAAAAAATATCACAACTAATAAAAGATTTTCAAAAGAAAATGAGTTATTAAAAATTAGAACAGGAAAATTTTAATCAGTAAATTTGAAATCAAATAATCAGAAAGTTAAATGTCCGGTTCAATATTTTCTTTTTTAGGTAACGTGAGATTTGCAGATGTTATCGATGTAATAATCGTTACCTGCTTTCTTTACATTGTACTTACATGGCTTAAAAGAAGTGCATCAAAAAGAATAATCGTTGCTTTCTCAGCATTCATTGTAATTTATGTCGCATCTTCTCTTTTCAATTTATACCTGACTGAAATTGTTATACGGACAATAATCGTTCTGGTAATTCTAGCCTCGCTCATAGTCTTTCAATCCGATATTAGAAGAATGGTTGACCTTGTAGGTGACTGGATTTTGTTAAGAAGAATTCCCGGCATAAAACCATCAACACCAACTATAGACACTATCATCCAGGCAGTGTCTAAAATGGCTGATAAAAAAATCGGCGCGCTGATAGCAATTAAAGGAAGAGAACCTTGGGACAGACCTGTAACCGGAGGTATTCCGTTAGAAGGATTAATTAGTCAGCCGTTATTGTTCAGCATATTTAATACAAGTTCGCCGGGACACGATGGCGCGGTTTTAATTGAAGGCGATAAGATAGTCAAATACGGTGCGCATCTTTCCTTATCAACAAATCTTTCAAATGTTGAAGGCGGAACAAGACACGCCGCAGCTTTAGGTTTATCCGAACAATGTGATGCAATGATCATTGTTGTCTCTGAAGAACGAGGAACAATCAGCATTGCTAACGGTGGAAAGATTTCTGTTGTGAGATCGTCAAGTGAATTGAAGAACAGGCTTGACTCATTCCTTAGTAATACAAATGAACCGAATAAAAATTCTAAATCAACATGGTTCATAAAAAGAAGAATACTAAGAGCAGCCGCATCATTTGCAATTGCGGTTACTTTGTGGTTTTTATTTGCGTATCAATCTGATGTTGTTTACAGGTCATTTGTTGTTCCGATTCAATTCAGGAATCTTCATTCAAACTTAGTAATGAAAGAACCCGTTCCCCTTGAAACGCGTATTACACTTGCCGCATCGGAACAATCATTCCGTGCGTTTGATCCGAATTCAATTTTGATTTCTATCGATCTTGAGAATAAGAAAAAAGGAATATCATCATTCATCATAACGGAAAACAATCTTAATCTTCCTTCAAATATAGGATTGTTTAATGTTGAACCTTCATCTCTGAAAATTCAATTGCAGGAATTGGTTGAAGTAACTTTACTGATTGAAGTGAAAACTACAGGACTTCTTCCAGGTAAGCTAAAACTTGTTTCTATTTCACCGGAACCATCTAAAGTAAAAATGTTGATCCCGCAGAGTGAAATTCCTTCAACAAAAAAAATATTTACACAGCCTGTTGAGCTGAATCTTGTTAACGCTTCTGTGATGATTCCCGGCAGACTCAATATCCCTCCGGGTTTCAGATTATCTGATGGTGAGAGCGATGCTGTTGTAATTGACGTTAGGGTGAAGTAATAATAATTTCTTAATAACATAAGATGTTTTACAGAATTATATTTCTGAACAATTTATGAATGAACTTCAAACAGATAAAAAAGCGTGGGTTATTTCTGCCGATATGGGATACGGGCATCAGCGTGCTGTTTACCCTTTGCGTAGTATTGCTGAAGGTGGAATAATAACTGTTGGTGATAATGATTCAACACCGGCATCTGAAAAAAAATTATGGTCAAGAGTTCTTGGTGCCTATGAGCTGCTTTCACGCGCGCGAAGTATTCCATTAATTGGAAAAGCTCTTTTCAATATACTTGATACATTCATGCACATTCCTTCATTTTACCCGATGAGGAATTTATCAAGCATAACTTTTCAGGTTAATCTTCTTGACAGAAGTATAAAGAATGGACTTTGCGGGGGAATTCTTGAAAAAGTGAAAACAAAACATCTTCCGTTTATAACCTCATTTTATGCGCCTGCAATAGCTGCCGACCTTAACGGGCTTGATAAAATTTACAGTATAGTATGTGATGCAGATATGAACAGAGTATGGGTAGCAAAAGATCCATGGGACAGCCGCATAGAATATTTTGCGCCCTGTGGAAAAGCTGCGCAGAGACTTCGCGCGTATGGTGTTCCTGATGAAAGAATTCATCTTACGGGTTTCCCGCTTTCAGTTGAATTACTTGGAGGAAAAGATCTTCATTTACTCAAATCAGATTTAGCTCAAAGACTTTTTTACCTCGACCCACACAAAAGATTCTGGGAAAGACACAGTAAAAATGTCGAGCATTTTCTTGGTGAAGAAAATTGTGTGTTTAAAAAAGAAAGAAAGCTTACCATTACATTTGCTGTCGGTGGTGCAGGTGCACAAAAGGAAATCGGAAGAAAGGTTGCGATAAGTCTTAAGGAAAAAATTCTGAAAGGTGACGTTCACTTAATTTTAATTGCAGGAACAAAGGAAATGGTAAATGACTATTTCCTTCAACTTCAGAAAGAACATTTTGCAGGATGTGAAAACCTGACAATCATGCATACAACAAATCAACAGGAGTATTTTAAAAAGTTTAATGAACTCATGAGAGTGACTGACATACTCTGGACTAAGCCAAGCGAGTTATCGTTCTACACAGGGCTTGGAATCCCTATTGTCATGGCTCCTGCAATCGGTTCTCAGGAACTGTTTAATAAAAGATGGCTTCTTGAAGTGCAGGCTGGTTTTAAACAACTCAATCCCGAATATGCTGATCAATGGTTGTTTGACATGATTAATAAAGGACGATTAGCAGACGCTGCATGGTCAGGATTTTTAAAAGTAAGAAAGCTTGGTACATATAAAATTCTAGAAGTGCTTGAGACTGGAAAAATGGTACGTGAAAGTTCACCGGTATTAAGGTGATTGATTGAAACCAAAACAAAAATATCTTTTCCTTTATTTAAAAACGGGTGGGGGACATTTAGCTCCGGCAAAATCAATTTCAAATTATATTCAAAAACATCATCCCGAAGAAATAGAAACAATAGTTGCGGACGGTTTTACAGATGTCGCAGGTATCGTTCGCTCAACAATTGAAGATGGCTACCGGCAGCTTCAAATAAGGGCGAAATGGCTGTACACAATTATTTATGCAGTGAATAAAATACCTTTTATGGCTGAGTCGTTGAATGTTTTGATTACACGATTTGTTAAACCCAAACTAAGCCGGTTAATTGAAAAAGAGCAGCCTGATAAGATCATCATACTCCATTTCTTTCTTATCAAATCTGTTTATGATACTTTGAAGCAGCTTGGCAAAACCATACCAGTCTTTACTATCGTTACTGATCCATATACCGCACATCCTTTGTGGTTTCTGAGAAAAGATTTGAACCTGGTTGTTTTTAGTGAACGGATGAAAAAGCATGCTATTAAAAAAAGAATAAGTGAAAATAACATCAGTGTATTTCCATTCATTATCGCTGAAAAATTTTCAACGGAAATGAATGAAGAAGAAAAAATAAATTTTAAACTGCTTCACAAAATTAATATTGATAAAAAAAATATTCTGATAGTGGGGGGTGGTGATGGAATTCCAAAGGGCACAAGGATTTTACGGGCATTATTAAATGCTGAAATAGATGTTAACATTAATATCGTTTGTGGTAAAAATGAAGAGCTGCTTCATAATGCAAATGTTCTTGCCAAACGATTTGAAAATCTTAAAGTATTTGGATTTGTGGATTTTATTTATGAACTGATTAATGTTTCAGATGTTGTGATAACCAAATGCGGTGCTTCAACAATATTTGAAATTTTATCACTTAAAAAAGTCCCTGTGATCAATGATTACTTGTGGGAACAGGAAAAGGGTAATGTCGAATTTATTGTTGATAAAAAATTCGGAATCTTTGAAAGAGATATAAACAAATTACCCGTGCTTGTTAAAAAATTATTTCAGGACGAGAATTTTTACAATTCCTACCGCAATAGAATTATAAGCGAACATCTTGAGAATGGGACAACAAAAGTATCTGAGTTTATAATACAGAGTGATTGAGAATTATAATTCAATCATTAAAATTAGCTGTGCCTGATTGAAATAATATCTCCATCCTTAACAACATATTCTTTACCTTCTAATCTCCATAAGCCTTGTTCTTTAGCTTTGGCAAAAGTACCGCAATTAATAAAGTCATCATATCCTACAACTTCAGCGCGGATAAATTTGTTGTAAAAATCTGAGTGAATTTCTCCCGCCGATTCCTGTGCATTCATTCCTTTTTTAATTGTCCATGCACGGCATTCATCTTCACCAACAGTCAGGAATGATTGGAGCCCGAGCAGATCGTACGCTTCTCTTATTATTGTATCGAGCGCTGATTCTTTAATCCCGTATTCACTCATAAATATCGCGGCATCGTCGCTGTTAAGTTCAGCCATTTCACTTTCAATTTTTCCAAAGAAGAAAAGTGCTTTTGAATTTTTACCGGTTACAGGAACCTGTGATAAATATTTTTCAGCATCACTTATCTGAGATTCATCAAGATTTAAGGCAATCAACATAGGCTTTATTGAAAGCAGTTGGTATGTTTTTAAAACCATTAATTCATCTTTACTAAAGGTGCCTTCACGCAATGGTTTTTCACTTTGAAGTAATTCATTACATTTTTCTAGAACAGGTAATTCTCTTTTCAGATTTTCATCCTGTGATTTTTGAATTTGCTTGCGGATATTCTCAAGTCTTTTTTCAATAATTGCCAAATCGGACAAAATGAATTCAGCTTCAAAGGAATACAGATCGCGCTTCAAATCGATTGAACCATCAGGATGAGGTACAGTTTCATTATTGAATAATCTTACAACCTGAATCAGCGCATCATTAGTTTTTACCTTTGATAAAAAGTTGCTGGTGAATTGAGTCGAGCCGGAGTCGCCTTTCTGTAAGCCGACAACATCAACAAACTCAATTGTTGCGTGAACAGTTTTTTTAGGATTGAACATTGATGTCATAATATCCAATCTTTTGTCAGGTACTTTAACTACAGCCTGGTGCGATTCACTTTTCGTCTGTACGGAAGCATCAAAATGTGTTTTTGTTATTGTCTGAAATAAAGTTGATTTGCCGCAATATGGCAGTCCGACAATTCCTATCTGCATAAATTCCTCATTATAAAAACGAATGCAAATTTAAGAAAAGTTTGGGGAAGGAGCGTACTTATTCAAGTGTACTTAAAAATAAAATTTGTCACAAAAAAGGCTGTGTTATCACAGCCTTTATTTTTTAAAATTTTTTTCAATTTATTTTAGAAGCAGCATCTTTTTTGTTTGTACAAAACTGCCTGCTTCAAGTCTGTAAAAATATATTCCGCTTGATAAATCTTTTGCGTCAAACTCAATTGAATGAACCCCTGCGGTCCTTTCCTCGTTATCGATCAGATTAATCTGTTCGCCAAGAATATTATATACATTTAGTGAAACAATTTGTGTTTCCGGAAGAGTGAAATTAATCTTAGTTGTGGGATTGAATGGGTTGGGATAATTTTGGAATAGAGTATAATCATTAACCGGAAAAGAATTATCATCCTCAACAACAGTCGGAATGTCAAACCAGTTAAGAATATTGTAAAGTACTTGAGTTCTTGATATTGTTGATAAATTATCATTAATGGCTTCGAACCCGAACCCGAGATAAAAGATTTTTCCGCCATTTGGTTTTGTTAACCATCCTCCCGCTGGTGTAGTTCCATCCAGACTATAGTCAAGAGAAACATTAAATGAACCGGTTGATACAATTACGTCAGTGCTGGTCTGGTTATTAGCCCCGTTTGTCCCGTTGATGCGAATATCTTCAAATAATTCACCGAACATATCACCAGATTGTCCATATACATGCTGTGAGTATTTATTCCGGGTCCATTCAACACCTATTACATTGTTCAGGAAGTCGGGATAACTAACCTGAAGATACTGTGCAAGATCCTGACCAGTGAAAAAAACTTTTCCTCCATTATTAACAAAAGCAGTCATTGAATCAATCTCGGCTTGATTGAATAAATTGGAACTGGCTTTACCTGTGAAGACTATTATAGCAGAACGATTTGACATCAACTCAGGGGTTGTGCGGTAAGATTCTTCGTAGAAATTATTTAGTTCCAATAAAGAATTTTTATAGTAATCACTTATTGTCTTATTATCAGCTTTGGAAATTATAAGAATATCGGGCACTCCAATCGTGATATAAATACTGTCGGCAATGGAGTTGTTTTCGCTTATCACTTCATAACGTAA
>JAEXTA010000180.1 GCA_023453665.1 Bacteroidota bacterium
GGACAAAATGGATTCACATCTGGAAAGTATAAACAATCAATGCGTATTTTTATACCTGCAGGTAAAGGTGGATATTTTAATTGTCTTTCAGACTTTACATTCAGTACAGGGGGTTATTGGTCTTTCGATTGCTATTTTGATTCACCTTTAAGCAGTGGCAGATTTATAACTACCAATATTGTAACGTTTAGCTGGACTCCGGGTGTTTGGATGCTTGTTGAAATAATTACAGATCTGGATAATAACATTGGTGAATTTTGGCTGGATGGTGTAATGATACACACATGGCAATGGACTTCGGGCTCAAGCACCGGAACAGGACCTTTGAAACTTGATGCGACCGACTTTTTTGGAGCAACAGCTAATGATGAAATGTACGTTGATAATTATATTATCACTGATCAAATTGTTCCGGTCGAACTGACCTCATTCACGGCTCAGGCAAGTATGGGCGAAGTAACACTTAACTGGTCAACCGCAAGTGAAGTAAATAACCTTGGATTTGAAGTTCAGAGAAGAACAGTCACAGGCGAATCCACAAGTGAATGGACAATGGTTGGTTTCAAAGAAGGATATGGAACCACATCAGAAACACAGTACTATACATATAGTGATGATGTAAGAAATATAAACGCAGATGCAGTAGTTTACAGATTGAAACAAATCGACTTCAACGGAAATTATGAATACAGTCCTGAAGTACTTGTAGAAAACTTAGTACCAATGGTTTATGGACTAGAGCAGAACTATCCAAATCCATTTAACCCGAGCACAGTAATAAAATATAATTTACCATCAGAAAACTATGTAAGCCTGAAAGTGTATAACACATTAGGACAGGAAGTAGCCACGCTGGTAAATGAAGTAATGAATGCCGGCAGTCACGAAGTAACCTTCAGTGCAGAGAATCTAACCTCAGGCGTATATTATTACACATTGAGAGTAAGTCAGAATAACGGCAGTGAAAAAGTATTCACCAACAAAATGATGTTGATGAAATAACATATCAACTTTAGAGTTAAATAAAACCCCTGTTAACAGCAGGGGTTTTTTATTTTAATAACCCAGGAAGAACTTACATTATTTAAAAACAGAGGATAGATATTTAAAATCATTTATATCTATTTATAAATGTTAGTCCTATATTATATCAGATAATTTTTAGTAATTAGGGAATAGTAGGAATTGCTTAATATAAATTATGATCTCGACATAAGCATTGTTCAATCTTTCCGGTTTGATATAAAATCTTCACTTACAACAATAATCCTCTCAATTAAAAAAAATCCTAATTCGATAAACCAAAAGGAGGCTCTATGTCAAAAACATTAATTACAATGTTTTTAGTTTTATTCTTTGCTATGATTTTTTCTTTCACAGCAAATGCTCAATGGGTTGAACAAACATCAGGAGTAACTGTTGCACTTCAGTCAATCTCTGCTGTCGATGATAATGTTTGCTGGATTGGTGGTGGAAGTGGTACTGTATTAAGAACTACAAATGGTGGAACAAACTGGACGAACGTCGGTGGCGGCGCAATTGGAACTGCAGATGTCTACACCATTTTTGCTTTGGATGCAAATAATGCTTTGTGTTCAACTTCTCCATCAGCTACATTTGTCTATCGCACGACTGACGCAGGAACAACATGGACTCAGGTATTTACACAAACCGGTGGTTTTATAGATGCAATCTGGATGACCTCAGCAACTGACGGATTTATGTATGGAGATCCGGTTGGTGCTAGGTGGACACTATTCAGAACAACTACTGGTGGTGCAACATGGGATTCAACGGGACTGTTCTTACCCCAGGTAGGTACGGAAGCAGGTTGGAATAATGCACTATATGTGCAAGGTTCTAATATTTATTTTGGAACCAACAACACGAAAATATATTACTCTTCTAACAACGGGGCGACCTGGAATACTCAAGTCACAACCGGACAGGTGAATTCATATGCGATATGGTTTAATAATGCTAATGTAGGCTTAGCTGGTGGAGCTCAATTAGTTGTAACAACAAATGCAGGTACCAACTGGGCTGCAATGACTTCAGCAGGTACTGGCAATATCAGTGGTATAACAGGTTATGGAAATCAATGGTATTTTGTTCGTCAGGCAACTTCTATATATGGATCAACAAATAATGGTACCAATTGGACAACAGCTTTTACAGCTCCAGCAGGTAGTTACTATCATATTGCAAAAGCAAGAAATGGTGCGGTTGCATGGGCTTGCAGAAGTAACGGTGGAATTACAAAAGGTACCGATATCGGTTTACCTGTCGAACTTGTAAGTTTTACAACACAACTTATTTCAGGCGTTGTTATATTAAATTGGTCGACTGCTAGTGAATTAAATAATAGCGGATTTGAAATTCAGAGAAAAACAATCAGCGGTCAAAACATTTCTGATTGGGCAGTTGTTGGATTTAAAGATGGAAATGGCACAACTTCGGAAACACAGAACTATGTCTATACAGATGATGTAAGTGAACTTTCGGCTCAAAAAATTATTTACAGATTAAAACAAATAGATTTTGATGGAACATTCAATTACAGCACGGAATCATCTGTGGATAATATTATGCCGTTAGCATATAGCTTAGATCAAAACTATCCAAATCCATTTAACCCGAGCACAGTAATAAAATATAATTTACCAACAGAAAACTATGTAAGCCTGAAAGTGTATAATACATTAGGACAGGAAGTAGCAACATTGGTAAATGAAGTAATGAATGCCGGCAGCCACGAAGTAACCTTCAGTGCAGAGAACCTAACCTCAGGCGTATATTATTATACATTGAGAGTAAGTCAGAATAACGGCACTGAAAAAGTATTCACCAATAAAATGATGCTTCTCAAATAATTACTTAAATGAAAAGCTCCCTTGAAATACAGGGAGCTTTTCATTCTACATTCCGAAATATCTTTCCGAACAAAAAATTTAATTAAAAACTTTCAGCAGTTTCTTGTATTTTTGTATTAACAAATTATGATGATGGAATTAATTTCATATTAATAAAATGCGGGAATCAAATGAAAATCCATACCGATACTCCAATCGATTTTGAAACAGTAAAACTTAAAATCAAAGAAAGTAATCTTCCTTCAATAGGAAGGGCATCTATACGCGAAATAAAAAAACTTATCGACAGCATACAGAATGTTACAGGTGATGAATACGTTAGAATGGAAATGGGAATTCCCGGACTTCCGCCAACGCAGATCGGGGTTGATGCCGAAATTGACGCACTTAAAAAAGGTGTTGCCGCAATTTATCCTGACATACAAGGAATAGCGCCACTAAAAAATGAAATGGCAAGATTTGTAAAATTATTTATGGATATTGATGTGAAAGCAGAGAATTGTATTCCTGCAGTAGGATCCATGCAAAGTGGATTTGCGAGTATGATGACTGTTAACAGAATGTTCACAGAAAAAAATAAGATACTATTTATCGATCCGGGCTTTCCTGTTCACAAACAACAATTGCAGGTACTCGGAATGAAGTGGGAATCATTTGATGTGTATCAACATCGCGGCGATAAACTAAGAATAAAATTAGAATCATATCTCTCAAAAGGTGATATATCAGGGATATTATATTCCAACCCCAATAATCCCTCATGGATTTGCTTCACTGAAAAAGAATTAAAAATAATCGGCGAACTTGCAAACAAGTACAATACCGTTGTGCTTGAAGACTTAGCATATTTTGCAATGGATTTTAGAAAAGATCTGTCAAAACCCGGTCAGCCGCCGTATCAGCCGACAGTTGCCCGTTACACTGGCAATTATATTCTGATGATCTCAGGTTCAAAAACTTTTAGTTATGCAGGACAAAGAATTGGTGTTATGATCATTTCAGAAAAACTTTTTAACACACAAGCTCCCGATCTAAAAAGATTCTATACATCGGACAGATTTGGTCATGCAATCGTTTTCGGATCATTGTACCCTCTGAGTGCGGGTACATCACATTCAGCCCAGTATGCTTTTGCGGCTATGCTCAAAGCTGCAAATGACGGCTCATTTGATTTTGTAAAATCAATCAAAGAGTATGGTGATAAAGCTAACGTGATGAAGAAAATTTTCACTGAAAACGGATTTAAAATTGTATATGATCTTGATGAGAACGAACCAATCGCTGATGGATTTTATTTTACTGTATCCTATCCGGGAATGACGGGCGATGAACTTCTCGAAAAATTACTTTACTATGGAATAAGCGCCATTTCACTCCTGATAACAGGCAGCGAAAGAAGTGAGGGTATTCGTGCTTGCGTTTCATTAATAAGAAAGAATCAGTTTCCTGTTCTTGAGGAAAGATTAAAAAAATTTCACGAGCATCATAAGTCATAAAAATTTCAGTTTCGGAGTTAAAATTGAAAATTGATTACCATTAAGGTGCATGTTAAATTGTGACCCGACTTAATAACCAGATTGTATAAACGAAACCCGGTATTTTTTAATGAAAGTTTCAGAACTATTAACGGAAAAATTTGTAATTGCTGATCTCGAGGGCGAATCAAAGGAAGAAGTAATTAATCAACTCGTTGATTTATTTGCAGGTGACGACAGAGTGGTGGATCTCGAAAAAGTCAGAACTGCTGTGCTTGAGCGCGAAAAGATAATGTCCACCGGAGTAGGAAAAGGATTTGCAATTCCTCATGGAAAGACAGGAGCAGTTAAAGAAATAATTGCAGCGTTTGGAAAAACAAATAATGAGATCGATTACCAGGCACTCGATTCAAAAC